>DATDGT010000062.1:0-45499 GCA_036521975.1 Bryobacteraceae bacterium | reverse complement strand
GGTTTATTTAAGCTCAACTTCCGGGTAATGAGCGCTGATTTCGATACAGCCTCGCCCACTGCGGCAGACCTCTTCCAGTAGCCTAGGATTTCTGACTCGGTGACCGCGATCCCCGGTGAGGAGGTCCCCGCGGCGCTTTCCTGCCTGCTCATAATAAAGCACGCTTCGGGGGAATGTCCCATGGTCTTAGAGAGTGAACCAGTAGAAAACACGTGAGAAATTGGCGAAGTTCGCCAGCGACCGCCCCCTAGCGGTCGCGGCTCTGTTTGACGCGCGTAAGCGTTAGAACGAGAAGCGGCCGATCAGCGTGCCCTGCCGCGGCTCCATAATCGGTTGGGCGGAGAGCGTCGGGAGCGCATAGGCGGTATTCGGCGCGAGGTACGTGTTGATGATTCCCCACCCACTGGTGTAGATCCCGAGCTGATTCTTCGAAGGCGCGGTTTGCGGGATCACCGGGGTAAAACCGACCGTGCTCGAATATGGCGCCGGCATGATGGTCCGGTTGAAGATATTGACGAACTCTGCCCGGAGTTGGAAAACGTATTTGCCTTCTTTCCCTAGGCGGAAATTGCGGGCGATGTTGGCATTCTCCGTGGGAGTGCGCGGAGCGCGGAAATCCTTGTAAAGGGTACCGGCGGCTGTGCAGTTGGCGTTGGAGGGGCATTGCTGCCAGGCGTTGGGATTCAGAACCTGGGTGGAATACGGATTGTAGCTGCTGAGATCGTTGATGTTCACGCCGGGAGTGTAGAGAGGCTGACCCGGAACGCGGACTTCCTCGCTGGTCAGGTAGTTCAGCGTGGTGCTGTTGGGAGGCGTCAGGAACGCGCCGCTCTGGTAATTGGCGAAAAAGCCAATCTGCCAATCCTTGGTGACGGCATTGACGTACTTCGGGAGGAATGACGCCTTTGGCACGGTATAGTTAGCGTTGAAGTTCAGGTTCAGGGGCGGGATGTTCTGGAGCACCCAGCGGCCGCTGGAGGGGTTGAAGAAATCCTGCCGCGTAGCGCGGTTGAAGCCTTGAGCCCAAGTGAACGAACCGCCGCCGACCAAGCCATGCGAGAAGCGCTTGGTCGCCTTCGCTTGTAGAGAGTCGTATTTACTATTCCAGGTCGGGGATCCGGTGGGCTCGACGGCGCCGAACTGCGGGAACGGAACCAGAGCGCTGGACAGCGTGCTGCTGGTGGGGAAGCTGCTGTAGGGGAGGATATGGCCTAACCTCTGAATCACGGCCGAACTGCTGAGAGGGTCGGACAGCAGGGCGCGGTCGCCCTGGTTGTTGTAACTGGAGCTGGAGCAGACTCCGGTTCCCGAAGAGCACGGGCCGGTTCCGGGCATCGGGTACAGGCCGTAGGTTGCCAAGTACTGCGGAGAGAGCTGGCTGAGGAACCCAAGGCTCCCGCCGAACGGTTGCAGCCAAGCCGCGCGATTAGCGACATAGCTGGCTTCCATAACGAAACTCCTGGTGATTTCGCGCTGGAAGCCGGCGCTCCACTGGTCGATGCGCGGCGGACGGTTCTCGTTCTTATCCGGCACGGTCGGTGCGGGAGATGTGGCGCCGGGATTCGGATATTGATACGGATTGGTGATGGGCCAAGTCGGAGGTTGGATGAAGCCCGGCGTCTGGTCATTCACGTATTCATACGTCGTGGGAATGTAGGACGGGCTGTTGGCCTGGAGGTTATAAGTTCCGGGCGAACTGACGGTACCGCCGGCGGCCGCCTGGATGAATTGGTAGTTAAGTCCCCACCCGCCGCGGAACACGGTTTTGGGAGTGATCTGATACGCGACGCCAAGGCGCGGGCCGAGCGCGTAGGGATACGCGGATTTGTAAAACGCGCAGTTACAGTTGCTGGCGAACTGGAGCGCGCCGAGACGGCCGCCCGCGACGGGGTTCGGCACCGTGGCATCGAGCTGGGCCCAGCGTCCAAATTGCTCCTTTTCGGGAGTGTCGTAATCCCAACGGACGCCGTAGTCCAGTGTAAGCTTGCGGGTGACCTTCCAGGAGTCTTGAACGAAGAAGGCCCAATCGTAGGTCTTTACGCGGGTGTCGAGAGGCGGGCCTTGCGACGTGGCGGTGTAGTCGCCCAACAGAAAGCTGGCGAAGGGGAAGCCGGGGCTGAAAGCGCCATAGCTGTTCGTATTTGTAAAAGGATCGCCGGTGGCGTTGGCGCCCGTTGTCAATGTGACCGTGGGGTGGGGCTTGTTGTAGAAATTCTCGTAGATCCACTCGGCGCCCGCCTTGTAGGTGTGCTTGCCGCGAACCCATGTCAGGTTCGTAGAGGCCGTGGGTTTCGGTTCGTAGGTGGGGTCCTGAATGCCGCCGGACGTTCCGATGGACTGCATACCTCCCGTGCCGCTTGTCCCGGTAAGCGCGGCAATCGTGGGGAAGTTGCGGTTGACCAGGAACCCGCTGAGACCCAGCGTTTGTAGTGGGTTGAAGGTGAGCTCCGGCGAGTTGTCGACGAAATCTTCCAGGAACATGCCGACGCCGACGTGCAGCAGAAGAGTGGGACTGATGGTGCGGTCGTAGTTCAAGCGCTCCTGGTAATTTTTGATGAAGGAGCCGCGAGCCGCCGTAATGGTAGTGGGCAGACCATCCTGGCTTCCCAGAGTGGGGTTGTACTGGTTCTCGGTGGTGTTCTCAGAATAGTAGAATGACACCCTGTCTTTTGGAGTAATAATCTGATCGAGCTTGAAGGCCGGAATAGCCGAATACCGGTGGCCGGGCTGCGTAACGACATAGTTGCCGGTGAAGTTGGCGTTGTTCGCGGCGGGAACGAAGCTCAAGATCTTCTGCGAAACCGGATCGAAGCGGCTCGTTGGAATGACGTTGTTCGGGAAGGGAGTCGCATAGGCCTGACCGGCCAAAGCACCCGAGGTCGCCAAAGTTCGCGAGGCGGGATCGAAGATCTCGTTAGCGAATACCATCTGTCCGTTGGGATCGAGTTGAACCTGGGGAGTGCCCAATGCCGTTTTCTGAATCCCCAGCAAGGTGCAGGCGGAGCAGGTGCCGTTCGGCGAGACCGCGCCAAAATTGCCCCCGAGATAAGCGGACGTGGGAACCGTATCGTTGAAGCCGTAGAGATCCGTCTCGAGGAACTCCTCGTAATTGAAAAAGAAAAAGCTCTTGTTGCGGCCGTTGTAGATATGGGGGATAGAGATGGGCCCGCCTAGCGTGCCGCCGAAATCGTTGCGGCGGTTGCGCGGGACAAATTTGCCGCCGGAACCGCCATAGGTGCTACAGACTTCGTTCCCGTTTCCCGTCAGGCATCCTCCACTCCTGGTGAAAGCCTGGCCGGCATTGAGGTCTTCATTGACGAAGTAATCGTAACCGGTGCCGTGATATTGGTTGGTCCCGGACTTCATGGTCATGTTAATGACTAGGCTGCCGGCCTGTCCGAATTCGGGCGCATAGTTGCTGACCTGGTAGGCGATTTCCTGAATCGCGTCCACACTGGGCTGGGCCATCTGCGTGTAATCGTAGGAGCCATAGAAGCGGTCGGTCGCGTCCTGGCCTTCAATGCGCATCGTCTCCGTAGTGACAAAGGACTGCCCAAGGCCGTTGATCTCGAAGGTTCCGCTGGGGGAGTAACCGCTCACTCCGGGAAGTGTGAGAACGCTGTTGTAGGGATTGCGGTATCCCGAGGTCCCGGAGTTGACGGTGCCGATGCCGACGAGGGGAAGAGCGTCCAGCGCGTCGGTATTGACGTTCGTCGATAGCTCGGCACTTTCGGTCTTCAGCAGCGAAGATTCGGCAGTGACGGTGACGGACTCCGCGGCCGTGCCCACTTCGAGCGTGATGTTTTCGCTCAGGACCTGCGTCGCCCCAAGCGCCAAATTGGTGTGCGTATAGGTTTTGAAGCCCGTGACCGTGGTGGAAACGGAATAAGTGCCGATCGGCAAGTCGGCGATGGTGAAAACGCCGGCGTTGGTGGTTGCACCGGTGTAAAGGACTCCGGTCTGCGTGTTGCGTACCTGGATCATCGCGTTTGCGACCACGGCCCCGACGGGGTCGACGACCGTCCCCGTGATAGTTCCATTACCGACCTGGCCGAAGGCCAGCGAAGCAAGAAGGGTGAGAAAAACAACTAGGCGTAAAGACAGACCGATGCGCACAACTAACCTCCCACAGGCAATCTGTCGCTCCTCGACTACATCGAGACCACGTTTGGGTTTAAAAAGCGAGTTCTCCCATGTTACTCCGGCTGTGGAAGGCGTGTCAAGGCAGAATTAGGAGTCAGAAGTCAGAATTCAGAAGTCAGAAGTCAGAATTCAGAAGTCAGAATGAGGCTCCCTACTTGAGCATTTTGACGATCTCCCGCAATTCCTTGCGCACGGTTTCCAGCGCCGCTGCCGCGTCACCGAATAGCTCGCCTTGCTTGTGTGCTTCCGTTGGCCCGGATTTTTGCGCCCGCGCGGCTTTGGACCGGGCATCGAGCAGGTTGCGCGCCCCTTCGATCGTGAAGCGCTGCTCGTAGAGCAACCGCTTAATCTCCAGCACCAGCTCGACGTCTTTGCGGCGGTACATGCGCTGGCCGGTCCCCGATTTTTTAGGCCCCAGGAAGGGAAATTCCGTCTCCCAAAATCGCAGCACGTAGGGCTTGATTCCGGCCAGCCGCGAGACCTCGCCAATGCGGAAATACAGCTTGTCCGGAATTCCGGGTGGTTCCAAAGCCGGCGCGAGCGCCGTGGCTTCGTCAGGCGTGTTCATGACGTACCCTTATTCTAATGTCTCTGCTCAAGGGAATACACCCGGTCCGCGAGGCATTGCGCGCGGGGCGCCCGTTGGAGCGAGTCACGATCGCCCGGCCCGCAAAGGGCGCTCGTCTTCAGGAGCTCATCGAGCTTTGCCGCGCACGACAAATCCCAGTCCGGTTTGAAGCGCTGGAGCAACTCGATCGTGCTGCCGGCGGCGCTGATCACCAAGGCGTGATCGCCTACGGCGCGGCCGCTACCTACCAGAGTCTCGACCACACAGCCGGCTCGGGCGGTCTGCACGTGGTGCTGGATGGAGTGGAAGATCCGCACAACCTCGGCGCGATCATCCGAACTGCACATGCGGCCGGCGCTGTGGCCGTCGTCATCCCCGAACGCCGCGCCGTGGGTCTTACCGAAACCGTCGCTCGTTCCGCCGCGGGCGCGCTGGCGCACCTACCCGTGGTGCGCGTCGCCAATATTAATCGCGCTCTCGAAGAGTTGAAGCGCCGGGGCTATTGGATCTACGGTCTCGACGAGCGCGGCCCGGCGGGCTATGACAAGATCGACTACGCTTCGCCTACGGTTTTCGTTTTGGGCGGCGAGGGGCGCGGTTTGCACGAACAAACCGCGAGGCATTGCGACTTCCTGGTCAAGATCCCGATGCACACCGGCGGCGTGGCATCGCTGAATGTCAGTGTGGCTGCCGGAATCGTGCTGTTCGAGTGGCGGCGGAGGTTGACGCCCTCCGGAACCGCTTGCTGACGCGCGCGGCCCAGTAGGTCCCGCCGGCGGAGCAGGCTTCGGCCTGTGAATTGATCGCGGAAATAAAATTTTGAACCAGAATGAGTCAGAATGAAGCAGAATGAAGGTCGCCGCGGTCAATTGATCGAGAAGTACTCCACGTAACAGAGTATTTTTCATGACAGAAAGTTCAGCCTCCGTCCGAACCTAGACTTTTAGCCCAGGATCACAGGCTATAAGCCTGTGAATTACCCCACGATCAAAAAACGAAGCCACGCAGCCCCGTATTTGGCGAAGATATGGCGAAATACAAGCTTTTGAGAACAAAAGACTTGCATTCCGGATGAAGGTGGCGTTAAATTAATCTGTGGCCAACAATGGCCAGAATTGGCCTATATCAGGTAAGTAGTGGGTCAGAGTGGACGAAGAAGGACGACAAAACGGCGTTCCAGGGGCTTCTGCCGCCCCAATCGAGCCGCCGCTGTCGATCGAGCAGGCCAGCGTGGACGACAAGGGACGGCTCAAGCTTCCCGTCAAAATCGTCGAGTATTTGACCGCTTGCGCCATTACGCGAGTATTCATTACCACCGTGGATCTGGTGCAAGTTCGACTCTATCCTCTTTCGCTTTGGAAAGTCAACGAAAAAATCTTCGACACCGCGGGAGAGCATTCCGACCGGATGGAGGAACTGGCGCGAGTGGCCAAACATTTCGGGGGCGACGCGGATATCGATAAGTCCGGACGCGTGCTGCTGCCGGAGCCGCTCCGCAAAAGAATGGAATTGGAAAAACAGGCCGTGATGGTGGATGTGCACAACGGGCGGGTGAACGTGGTGAGCAAGAAGGACCACGACGCGCTGCTGGAGAAGGCGCTAGGGCGCCTCGCCGAGAATCTGAAAGTCGCCGAGAAATTAAATTTCAAGTGATGACTCGTGGACGCGCGGCACTATCCGGTGATGTTGGACGAATGCCTGGAGTATCTGAACATCCGGCCCGAAGGAGTGTTCTACGATGCGACCGCCGGATTAGGAGGGCATTCGGGCGCCATCGCACGACGGTTGACCAGCGGGCTTCTGATCTCGTGCGATCGCGATGCGGAAAGTTTGGAAATCGCGCGAGCGAACACGCAGGATGTTTCCTCGCGAATCCATTTTCATCAAGCACTGTTCTCGCAATTAGGAGAGATTCTTCAAAAGGAAGGAATCGCGAGACTGGATGGACTGGCGGCGGACCTAGGGGTGTCGCGCTACCAGCTAACGGTGGGAGCCAGGGGTTTCTCGCTGATGGCGGATGGTCCGCTGGACATGCGAATGTCAACGGCAGAGCAGCGGACCGCCGCCGAAATTGTGAATTTCGAATCCGAACAGGAGCTCGCCCGGCTGATCTTCACGCTGGGCGAAGAAAGGAGGAGCCGGAAGATAGCCAGAGCAATCGTGCGGGGCCGGCCTATCACAACGACCGGTCAGTTGGCCAAGCTGATCGAGCGAGCCGTGCCCCGTGCGGGAAAACTGCATCCGGCGACTCGGACGTTCATGGCACTGAGAATCGTGGTGAACCGGGAGATGGAAGAATTGGACGCGCTGCTGGAGCGGATTCCGCAAGCGATGGCGCCGGGCGGACGCGTGGTAATCATCACGTTCATGTCGTTGGAGGATCGCAGGGTGAAGCGGAGTTTTCAGGCGTGGGCCCAAGCAGAAAGGGCGCGTGTGCTCACGCGGCATGTCGTGAGGCCGTCGGAGCGGGAGGTGCGTGAGAATCCGCCGTCGAGGAGCGCGAAATTGAGGGCGGTGGAAATTTTGCAGGCGGGCTAAAGCCTGCCCCACAGGAAATCATCGGAGAGGAAAGATAGCGATGCTGAATCGGTTATGGGAGCGAACGAAGCGAGGGGGCGGTTCCTCGCTGGATGAGTCCACGCGGATTCGCAGTTTTGCGAACGAGGACATCCTTTTCTATGTGAAAAGGATCGACAATAGCGGGGTGGTGCGGGCCGCCGATCCGGCCTCGCGCAGCCGGGCGCTGAAGCTGACCGGATCGATGTTCGGCGCGGCGGTGCTGCTGATCGGCATTCTGTTGCCCGGCGCCTATGGACTCATGGCGGGCTACCACATTCAGTCTTTGGAACGCGAAAACCAAAGACTCGCCGCCGAGCAAGCCTCGCTGGAGTTGGAAGAATCGAAACTGCTCTCGCCGGCGCGCATGGAGCAGCTTGCGCGCGAGCAACAGTTCGTCGATCCGGCACCGCAGAAAGTCGTGTACCTCCTCGACGGCCCGGCGCAAAACGCTTCCGACGCGGCCGGGTTACTTCCATTTGCTCACGGCGGCCACGCCGGACGCTTTGCGCCGGAAGGTTCGCCGGCATCGCTCGCGGACGCCGCATTCGCAGAGCAGGGCGGGCGATGAAGTAGGACCCCCTCTCGCCGGCCACTAAACTATGCCCGAGGAAACTCAATCCACGCGCCGCTTGCTATGGCTGCTGAGGCTGCTACTGATTTGGGTGGCAGCGATTTTCGGCAGGCTGCTCTGGCTTCAGGTGATCCAGCATGACGATCTGCTGAAGCTGGCTCGCGAGCAGCAACAGAAGATGCGGCCCATTCCCGCGATGCGCGGCACGATTTTCGACCGTTTGGGTCAGCCGCTGGCCAAGACGCTGCCCGCCGAATCGATCTGCGTGAATCCGCAGCGCATTCCGGATGCGGGCGTGGCCGCGGATCTGCTTGCTCCACTGCTTGATCTGGATCGCGCCAACCTGCGGGAACGAATCATGGCCGCGAAGCGGCGCGGCAGGGGTTTTCTGTGGGTGAAGCGGAAGGTGAGCGAGGAAGAAGCGGAGAGCGTGCACAGTCTGAAGCTCGAGTACGTGGAGTTTCGCCCGGAGTCACGGCGCTTCTATCCGCATGGGACGCTGGCGTCGCAGGTAGTGGGATCCACGGGGATGGTGGACGAGGACGATGTCGAGAAGGGCAACGCCGGCATCGAGATGGCGTTCGATGAAGAGCTCTCGGGAAGGCCAGGTCTGGAGCGGACTTACACCGACGTAAAGCAGAACGTCTACGATTCCGTGGTGGCGCGGGATCCGGATCCGGGCGAAGACATCACCTTAACGATCGATCCCAATCTGCAATACCTGGCCGAAAAAGAGCTCGACAAAACCGTCGCTTCGAGCCATGCCAAAACCGGGTCAATCGTGGCGATGGATCCCTATACGGGCGAAGTGCTGGCCATGGCCAACTTTCCGCGCTTCGATTCGAATCTGCCGCCGTCGCCGGGCGAGCCGGCGGAGGCGCGGAGCAACCTGGCGGTCACGACGCCGTTTGAACCGGGCAGCGTGTTCAAGACGGTCACCCTTTCGGCGGCGCTCGAAACCACTACGTTGCGGCCGGACTCGATCATCAACTGCGGCAATGGGAGCATCAATCTCTTCGGACGGATTATTCACGATCACAACAGCTACCCGGCGCTGAGTATGGCCGACGTGTTGGCGAAGTCGAGCAATATCGGGGCGATCAATATCGGTCTGAAAGTGGGGGAGCGGGCGCTGTACGAATACGTGCGGCGATTCGGATTCGGGGAAAAGACGGGCATCGATCTACCGGGAGAATCGGCGGGAGTGGTGCGGCGTGTAGAGCAATGGACCCCCAGCTCCATCGGGTCGGTGGCGATGGGCCACGAAGTGAGCGCGACGGCCGTTCAGCTTGCGGTGGCGGGTGCGGCGATCGCGAATGGGGGCTTCCGCCTGCGGCCACAGATCGTGCTGGCGCGCCACAAGCCGGGCCAGCCCGAGGAGCGATTGACGCCGGAGAAGGGCCTGCGCGCGATCGCCGGCGAAACGGCCGTGACCATGCGGCAGATGATGGAAGGCGTGGTGCTGCACGGCACCGGGAAGGGTCTGGCGAATTTGCGCGGATACACGTCGGGAGGCAAGACCGGGTCGGCGCAGATTTACGATTTAAAGGCACATGTCTACACGCATTCCTACAACGCGAGTTTTTTGGGCTTCGCGCCGGTGGCGAATCCGCGAATCGTGATCGCGGTGACATTGAATGGCACCACGGGCGGCACGGCGGGGTATGGAGGGCCCGTAGCCGCGCCGGTGTTTCGGGAAGTCGCCATGGCCGCGCTGCGAATTCTGGACGTGCCCAAGGATGTTCCGGACGAGTCTGTATCCTCCGTCACTCCACCGCCGGTTCGTTTTGTCCCAGAATTCCAAAGGGTTCATTCTCTAACAGAATCCCGATGGGATTCTGGTGGCAATCTGGACCGGCGGTCTTTTTTGGCTGGGGCGCAACGCCGTTCACAGCCGGGGCTGTGAACGGCGGGAGAATCGCCGGATGACGCTGGCGGAGCTGTTGGCCGGCGCAAAGCTCCGTAAACCGCTGCCGGAGGAAGTGGCCGATGCTCCGGTGGCGGGTTTGGACTACGATTCGCGCCGCATCGAGAGAGGCTTTGTGTTTTTCGCGTTCCGCGGAGCTCGGCAAGACGGGAACCGCTTCGCGCCGGAAGCGGTGGCCAAAGGCGCGCTTGCCGTGGTGAGCGAAACGCCGCGACCGGAAGGCTTCTCCGCGCCGTGGATTGAAGCGGAGCATGGCCGGCGCGCGCTGGCTATTGCTTCGGCCCGTTTCTACAACTATCCCTACAATCGAGTCCGGTTCACAGGAGTCACGGGCACCAACGGCAAAACCACCACGGCGTATCTGATCGATGCGATTCTGCGCGAGGCCGGCTTCCGGACGGGCTTGCTCGGCACGGTGGAATACCGGTTGGCGGGCGAAAGGGCGGCTGCGGTGAACACCACTCCGGAATCTCTGGATATCATGCGCTTCGCCGCCGAACTGGAGCGGCGAGGAGGCCAGCATCTGATCTCCGAAGTGTCTTCGCACGCGCTGGCACTGGGGCGCGTCTGGGGATTTCATTATCACACAGCCGTGTTTACCAATCTCACGCAAGATCATCTGGACTTCCACGGGACGATGGAAGCCTATGCCGCGGCAAAGCGATTTCTGTTCGTGCCGGAAGAAGGTCCGGGTCCGGAGTGGGCCATTCTGAACGCGGAAGACGAAGCGAGCGAATCGATGCGGCCGCGCCCGCCGGGACAGGTGATTTGGTACGGGCTTTCGCACAAGGCGGAATTACGCGCCGAAAACATCCGCTCCGTCTTTGACGGGTTGTCTTTCGATCTGCGTTGGGGCAAGGAGCGGCAGAGAGTGGAATCGGCGCTGGTGGGCCGCATCAACATTCTAAATATTTTGGCAGCGGCGGGGACGGCGTTAAGCTACGGAGTCGCTTTGCCCACGATCGCCCAAGGCATTACCGCGTGCGGCGCCGTGCCGGGGCGGTTCGAGCGGGTGGATGCGGGGCAGCCGTTTCTGGTGGTGGTGGATTATGCGCACACGCCGGACGCCTTGCGCAACGCGATCCTGATCGCGCGGGAATTGAGCGGGGGGAGGGTCATCACATTGTTCGGCTGCGGCGGCGACCGTGACCGGGCGAAGCGCCCGCTGATGGGGATGGCGGCGGCAGAGTTGAGCGACTACGTCGTGCTGACGTCGGACAATCCCCGGTGGGAGGATCCCATCGGGATTATGAACGACGCACTGGTGGGGTTGCGGCGTTTCGATACGCCCCATTCCATAGAACCCGATCGGGGCAAAGCGATCCGGCTGGCGATCCGCCAGGCGCTGGCGAAAGATGTGGTACTGCTGGCGGGCAAAGGGCATGAGACCTACCAGATTCTGAAGGACCGGATCATGCCGTTCGACGACCGCGAAGAGGCGCGAGAAGCGTTGAGGGGGCTGGGGCATGAGGGATGACGAGAAGGAGACAGGAGTCAGGAGACAGGAGTCAGGAGACAGGAGTCAGGAGACAGGAGTCAGGAGTCAGGAGAGAGAACGTTGACGGAGTTGGGGCATGAGGGATAACAGTAGTAGGGATGAAATTTTCCTTGTGCCGCGTCGCGGAGTTTTTGGAGTTGCCCGGGGGAGCGGATGTGGGGGTAACCGGCTGGTCGGTGGACTCCCGCACGCTGGAACCCGGCGATCTGTTCTTTGCACTGCGAGGACCGAATCACAATGGGCATGACTACATCGGGGAAGTATTCCGGAAAGGCGCGGTGGCCGTGGTTGTGGATCAAGAGATTTCTGCTGGCGAGGCGCCGCCGGGCCGAATATTGCGGGTGGAGAACGCGCTACAAGGGCTCCAGCGGCTGGCGGAGCGGGCGAGGCAAAGCTGGGGCGGCCGCGTGGTGGCGGTGACCGGAAGCGCGGGAAAAACCACCACGAAGGACATCATCGCGGAGACGCTGGCAGAGGGAGTTCCCACAGCGAAGAGCCAGGGCAATCTCAACAATCAGGTGGGGCTGCCGCTGTCTCTGTTGCGTGTGGATGAAAACGCCAGGGTCGCCGTGCTCGAAATGGGGATGAATCACGCAGGTGAAATTCGAACATTGGCCGGGATCGCGCAGCCGGATATCGGCGTAGTGACCAATGTAGGTTGGGCTCACATCGAGGAATTCGATTCGATCGAGGGCATCGCGGCCGCCAAACGCGAGCTGATCGACTCGCTGGGGCCGGAGGGGATCGCCGTGCTGAACGCCGACGATCCGCAGACAGCGGCGTGGCGCGCTCCGCGCGCGGTGTTTTATGGGCTGTCGGAAACAGCGAATGTGCGGGCCGAGGATGTGGAATATTCCGCCGAGGGAGTGAAGTTTCGAGTGAAAGGCGCGGCATTCGAAAGCCAACTTTTGGGTCGGCACGGCATCTCGAATCTTTTGGCGGGCATCGCCGTGGCGGGAATCTATGGAATCGCTCCGGATCGGCTGAGGGAACGCGTCAAAAAAATTTTCCCCGCGAAAATGCGCGGCGAACGCTTACATCATCAGGGTGTTCTGGTGTATAACGATTGTTACAACTCTAATCCAGACGCGGCGCGCGCTATGTTGGACGTGCTGCGCGACACGCCGGCCAACCGGCGGATCGCCGTTCTGGGAGAGATGCTCGAGCTCGGCCACTGGGCTGAGACGCTTCACCGTGACGTAGGAACCTACGCCGCCGGAAGCGGAATTAATGTGCTCGTTGGGATACGCGGCGCGGCCTGTCACATGTTGGACGCAGCCAAGTGTGCCGGCCTTCGGTCCGACGCCGCGTTTTTTTTCGAAGACCCGGCGGAGGCGGGACGCCTGCTGCGCTCGCTGGCCGAGCCCGGCGACGCTATCCTCTTCAAAGGCTCTCGCGGCGTGCAGGTCGAAAAAGCTCTCCAGGAGTTTGTAGGGGGGAGCCGCTGACGAAATGTTGTACTGGCTGGGCTACCAAAAGCTGTTCCATCCCAATTCGCTGTTGTCGGGTTTCCGCGTTTTCCAATACGCGACGTTTCGCACGGGAATGGCGAGCATCACCGCGCTGCTCATGGCGATTCTGCTGGGGCCATGGTTGATCAAGAGGTTGCGGCAATTTCAAATCGGACAACCCATCCGCGACGACGGCCCTCCCTCGCATCAAAAGAAAGCCGGAACGCCCACGATGGGCGGATTGTTGATCGGCGTTTCGATTGTCGTGCCGACGCTTTTGTGGGCCGATCTCCGCACGCCCGCGGTGTGGGTGGCGTTGACGGGTCTGGTGGCGTTCGGCGCGGTGGGATTCGTGGACGATTATCTGAAGATCCGGCGCAAGCGCAACCTGGGTTTGCGAACCATGCAGAAACTGTCGCTCGAAGTTCTGGCGGCGCTGCTAGTGGGCGTTTTGCTGCTGGGGATGCACGCCAAGGGCGCTTATTCCACGAGCATGAATGTACCGTTTTTCAAGAACCTCACCCCGGATCTGCTGATCCATCCCTGGATTCGCAATCCGTGGACGTATCCCCTGGCGTTTGTGCCGTTCTACGCATTCCTGATCCTGGTTTTAGTGGGCTGCTCCAATGCCGTCAATCTCACCGACGGATTGGACGGGCTGGCGATCGGGTTAATGGTGGTCGCCTCGGGAGCGATGGTCGCGCTTTCGTATCTTTCGGGCCACGCGGAATTCGCGCGCTATCTGGAATTGCTGCGCACGCCGGGTGCAAGCGAACTGGCCGTCTTCAGCGCAACGATGACCGGCGCTTCGCTCGGCTTCTTGTGGTACAACGCGCATCCGGCGGAGATCATCATGGGCGACGTGGGAGCGCTCGGATTGGGAGGGGGGCTGGGAACGGTCGCGGTGCTGCTGAAGCAGGAGATCCTGCTGCTGTTCATCGGGGGCGTTTACGTGATCGAAGCTCTTTCGGTGATCCTGCAGGTGGCCAGCTTCAAAATGCGCGGCAAACGAATTTTCAAGATGGCGCCAATTCATCATCATTTCGAGCTTCTGGGGTGGCAGGAGTCGAAGGTGATCGCGCGGTTTTGGATCGCGGGATTGATTCTGGCGCTGTTCGCGCTGACCACGTTGAAACTGCGATGAAGCTGGAAAACACGCGAGCGGCGGTGGTGGGAATGGCGCGCAGCGGCCGGGCCGCGGCGGACTTGCTGAAGGAAAAAGGCGCGCGCGTGATCGAAGTGGATCGGAAGCTGGGGAATCAGAAGCCCGAATCGTTCGCCGATGCGGACCTGGTGGTGCTTTCGCCGGGCGTGCCCGCCGATCTCGAAGAACTGGGCGAGGCACGGGCGCGGGGCGTGTACGTGATCGGCGATCTGGAATTGGCGAGCTGGTATTTGAAAGGCGATGTCATCGGCATCACCGGTTCGAATGGAAAGACCACCACGACCGCGTTGACGGGGCACATTCTCGCGCAGTGCGGAATTCCGGCGCAGGTGGGGGGGAACATCGGAACCCCTCCTTGTTCGATGGTCGCGACTTCGCGCGAGGGGCAATGGAACGTTCTGGAGCTTTCGAGTTTCCAGCTCGAGACTATCGACCGCTTTCGCGCGCGGATCGGCGCGTGCCTGAACATCACGCCCGATCATCTGGACCGGCACTACACGCTGGAGCGTTACGCCGCGGCGAAAGCCCGGTTATTCGAAAACCAAACGCCTGAGGATTTCGCGGTGCTGAACGCGGACGATCCGAGGACGCGGGAGTTGGTCCAGAGCGTGCGGGCGCGGGTGATGTGGTTTGGAGTCTCCGCTGACTGGACGCACAACGCAGACAGGAGTCAGGAGTCAGGAGTCAGGAGAGCCCGGCACGGCGGGGAGTCAGAGCCTATCGGGACCGCCGAGTACCGTTCCCGGCGCCGGGCACCGGGCGGCCTCACGCTAGCGGAAAGCGATGTTCCGCTGCGTGGGCGCCACAATCTGGAAAACGCCATGGCCGCGGCGCTGATCGCGAGGCTGGCGGGCGCGGACGACGAGCGGATTCGTGCCGCGATCCGCACATTTCCGGGCGTGGAACATCGGCTGGAATTCGTGCGCGAAATCGACGGAGTCGCCTGGTACAACGATTCGAAAGCCACCAACGTGGATGCCACCAAGAAAGCTCTGGAAGCATTTCCCGGGCGACTGTGGGTGATTTTGGGAGGCAAGGATAAAGATTCCGATTATGCGGGGTTGGCGCCGCTGCTGGCCGTGAAAGCGCATGCGGGGCTGCTGATCGGCGCCGCGGCGGAAAAAATTCAGCGTCAGATGAACGGCGCGGCGGAGTTGATTCCATGCGGGACGCTGGAGACCGCGGTGCACGAAGCCCGCTTCCGAGCGCGAGCGGGCGACACCGTGCTGCTCGCGCCCGCCTGCGCGAGCTTCGACCAATTCGAGAATTTTGAACATCGGGGGCGGGAGTTCAAGAGGCTGGTGAGAGAATTGTGAAACTCAAGACCGACTGGATTCTCTTCGTCACGATTCTGGCCATGACAGGTTTCGGAATCGTGATGGTGTACAGCGCCTCCAGCGCGCCGGCCGAACCGTTCTATCACGTGCCTCCTTACTATTTCGCGGCTCACCAAATCGTTTTCGCGGCGATTTCCTTCGTGGTGTTGATGTATTTCAAGCGCCTCGATTATCGCAAGCTGAACTCGGCCGCGTGGGCCTTCACCGGGCTGAGCATCGTGCTGGCGCTGCTGGTCGCGGTGATCTTTGCCGATCCCAAGACGCATCGCTGGTTCCGGATTCCGGGAATCGGTTCCTTGCAGCCTTCGGAATTCGCCAAGCCGGCATTTATTTTGTTCCTGGCCTATTTCCTTTCCAGGCGCACAGAAGCTGTCAATCAGAAGAAAACCTTGCAGCAGGCGTGCCTGGCGGTGGCCGTGCTGGGAGCGTTGGTGGTGGTCGGCGATCTGGGAACCGCGATGGTGCCTGTGGCAACCACGTTTATCGTGTTCTGGATCGCCGGACTGGAAGGGAAGTACCTGCGCCGCGCCGGCGCAGTGGGTTTTGTGCTGTTCGTGGTGTTTATTTGCTCGCGCGGGTATCGATTGAAGCGCGTGATCGAGTATGTGGACCCCGATTACTCGAAAATCGAGACCATCGATACGCATCACCGTATCCGCAATTACGTGCAGCGGTCCACCACCGTGCGCGGCGACGCGAGCTATCAGCCGCGACAATCGAAAATCGCGGTGGGGACGGGCGGCGTGCTGGGAGTGGGCCTGATGCAGAGCAAGCAGAAGCTGATGTTTCTTCCCGAAGCGCACACCGATTTTATTTACGCCACCATCGGCGAAGAACTAGGATTGTGGGGCGCGAGCGCGGTGATCCTCGGGTTTCTGGTGGTGCTGTGGCGCGGCGTGAGATTGTATTTGCTGGCCGGCGACGAATTTGGCAGGTATCTGGCGCTGGGGGTGACGGTTTCGATCGTCTTGCAAGCGCTCATCAATATCACCGTGGTTCTCGACATGGCGCCGACCAAGGGATTTCCCCTGCCGATGATCAGCTTCGGCGGCAGCTCGTTAGTGAGCACGCTGGCTTCGTTGGGGATGCTGTTGAGCGTGAGCGAGCATGAGGGCTGAGGAGACAGGAGACAGGAGACAGGAGACAGGAGACAGGAGTCAGGAGACAGGAGTCAGGAGTCAGGAGTCAGAAGACAGGAGTCAGAAGACAGGAGTCAGGAGTCAGGTCAGGCTAGTGCATGAAGGCTGAGGAGTCAGGAGATCGGAGTCAGGAGACGGAAGGGCATGGCTACCTTCGTCATGGCAGGCGGAGGGACGGGGGGACATGTTATTCCCGCTTTGGCGGTTGCCCGGGAGCTGCGGGCGCGGGGGCATTCCGTACGATTTATCGGGACCGAGCGTGGTCTGGAAGCGCGATTGGTTCCAGCCGCGGATTTTCCCATCGACTGGATTCGCATCGGCGGCTTGAAGCGCGTGGGATGGAGGCAAGCCATCGGCACACTGGCCGCGCTACCTGCGAGCGTGCGGCAGGCTTCGCAGGTTCTCGATCGCGTTTCACCCGCCGCGGTATTTTCGACGGGGGGTTACGCGGCGGGTCCGGTATTGCTCGCGGCCTGTGGGAAGCGGATTCCCATCGTGATGATGGAAGCCAACGCCGTGCCCGGATTCACGCATCGGCATCTGGCCCGGTTCGCGGCGCGGGCGCTAGTGAGTTTTCCGGAGACTCAACGCTGGTTTCCGCGCGGGCGGACCGAAGTGACCGGGCTTCCGGTGAGGGAAGAATTTTTCGCGGTGCCTCGCAAGCCGCCGGGCCAGCCGCTCACTCTCTTGGTAACCGGCGGCAGCCAAGGCTCGCGGACGCTGAATCGCGCCGTGGAGGAAAGCTGGCGAATCTGGCCCGAGGGCGGGGTCCGGTTGATCCATCAGACCGGCGCGGGCGCGTTTCCGGACCTGGCTGGGCGATCCCCTTTCGATGTTTGCGCGTTCATCGAAGACATGCCCGGGGCGTTCGCGCGAGCCGATCTGGTGTTGTGCCGCGCGGGGATGAGCACCTTAAGCGAATTGGCGGCCGCGGGGAAGCCTTCCATTTTGGTCCCATTCCCCGGCGCGAGCGACCAGCATCAGTTGCGCAACGCGGAAGCCTTCGAAAGGGCGGGAGCGGCCAGGTTGGTTCTGGATCGGGAGATGAATGGCACGCGACTGGTGGAGGAGGTGATGCGCCTGGTGCACGCGCCGGAGAAGTTGATCGCGATGGGAGAAGCGGCGCGCCGATTAGCGAAACCGGGAGCGGCGCGGAGGGCGGCGCAGGTTTTGGAGGAAAAATCCCGTTGACAACCTCGCCCAAAGCCGAAACAATGAGTAAATAAAATGTTTTTCAAGCCGCAACCCGTCCATTTCGTCGGCATCGGCGGCATCGGCATGAGCGGATTAGCTGAGGTTCTGTTGGAAATGGGCTATCGCGTGAGCGGAAGCGACCTGCGTCTGTCCGCGATTACCGATCAACTGGCCGAGCGCGGTGCGACGATTATCCAGGGCCACGCCGCGGCGAACTTGGGCGGCGCAAAGGCCGTGGTGGTGAGTTCCGCGGTGAGCCCGGACAATCCCGAGGTGGTGGAAGCGCGGAAGCGCTCGATTCCCGTTATCCCGCGCGGGGACCTGCTGGCCGAGCTGATGCGGCAAAAGTTCGGTATCGCGGTGGCGGGCAGCCACGGCAAAACCACTACCACTTCCATGATCGCGGCCATTCTCAGTCATGCGGGACTCGACCCGACCGTAGTGGTGGGCGGGCGCGTGGGAGGCATGGGCGGGGCGAACGCGCGGCTAGGCCGTAGCGACTATCTGGTGGTGGAGACCGACGAGAGCGACGGCAGCTTTCTGAAGCTCGCGCCCATTCTGGCGATTATCACCAACATCGATCGAGAGCATCTGGATCATTATTCGGGCATCGACGATATCCGGCAGGCGTTTGCGGAATTCGCCGCCAAAGTGCCGTTTTACGGCGCGGCGATCCTGTGCCTGGACGATGAAAACGTGCAGCGGCTTCTGCCTTCCCTCAACCGCCGCACGATCACTTATGGCGAATCGGCGCCGGCGGATGTGCGCGTGACGCAATCGTCCACGGGGCACATGTCGAGCCAGTTTCATCTGCGGTCGCACGACACCAGCCTGGGCTGTTTCCGGTTGCGCGTTCCGGGCAAGCACAATGCGCTGAATGCCGCCGCGGCCGTCGCGCTGGCCCTGGAGCTGGATATTCCGGTGGAGACGATCCGGGAGGCGCTGGAAAATTTCAGCGGAGTGGAACGCCGCTTTCAATACCGCGGCGTGGAGCGTGGAGTGGCGGTGATCGACGATTACGGCCATCATCCCACCGAGATCCGCGCGACGCTCGAAGCCGCGCGCGCCTGCCGGTTCGCGCGCATTCACGTGCTGTTTCAACCCCATCGCTACACACGCACGCACGCGCTGCTGGACGAATTCGCTCGCGCGTTCCACCAGGCGGATAGCGCTTTTGTCATGGACATTTACGCCGCTTCCGAGCCGCCGATAGAAGGGGTCACTTCGCGGGCGCTGGTGGAGCGGATGGAAGCGTTTGGTCACCGCCACGCGCGGCATGTGGAATCAATGGACGCGGGGATCGCGGCGGTGGTCGCGGCGGCGAAAGAGGGCGACGCCATTCTGACGTTGGGGGCGGGAAGCGTTTGGCAGGCGGGAGAGAAGATCCTGGAGGCGCTGAAGTGAAGGCGGGCGGCCAAATGCGATGGCTCTCGCCCAAGATCGTGGCCGGAACGATCTCGGGAGTGGTTGTGCTGACGAGCGTGCTGCTAGGGTTTCACTGGGTGGAGCAGTTCCTGATCCGCGATCCGCGCTTCGCCCTGAGCGATCCCGATAATTCGCTTTTGATTACCGGCGCGGAACACGCCTCGCGCCACGCGCTGGACGAAGTGTTCGCGGAGGATTTCGGGCGCAGCGCATACCTGGTCCCGCTGGGCGATCGGCGCATGACGCTCCAAACCGTGGCTTGGGTGAAGGACGCGACGGTCTCCCGCCTTTGGCTCAACCGGCTGGTGGCGCGAGTGGTGGAGCGCAAACCGGTGGCTTACCTGGCATCCATGTTAGGGGCTGCTGGCCTTCGGCCATCAGGCTCGTCCCGCGCGGCTCTGATCGACGAAGACGGCGTGATTTTGCCGCCCACCGGGGAGCGCTTCGCCCTGCCGGCGGTGGTAGGTGTGCGGGTCTTCGATCTCCTGTCCCGGCGGCGCGAGCGCGTAGCTCTGCTGCTTCGATTGCTGAACGAAATCGGCGACGCGCGAAAGGACATTTCCGAAGTGGATGTCTCCGATCGCGGCAATTTGAAAGTCACCGTGCCGTATGAGGGCGGCATGGTCACTCTGCTGCTGGGCGACACCCATTTCCAATTGCGATACACGAACTTCCGCAATCACATCGCGGAGATCAAGCGCAAGCTTCCGGGGGCCTCGACGCTGGACTTGCGCCTGGAGGACAGGATCACGGTGGTGGAATGAGCGTGCCGATGAAACCGCAGCTTGCCTCATCGGAACTCGCCGTGGGAGTGGACGCGGGCAGCTCCTGGACGCGATGCGTCATCTGCGCGCTGGAAGGCGAGTATCTCCGCTATTTGGGCCACGGGATCGAGCCATCGTCCGGATGGGCGAGAGGACGGATCAGCGATCCGGCGGCGGTAGGGAAATCGATCCGCGGCGCGGTGACCGGCGCCGAGGAAAACGCGGGCGTGGCCGTGGAAGCTGTGACCCTGGGCATCGGCGGTGCGCATCTGCGAGGAGTGCAGGGCCGTGGGTTGTACGAATTCGGCCGCGCGCGCGAAATCGGACTCGAGGAGCTGAGCTACGCCGCGCGGCGCGCTTCGGACGTGCATCTGGAACGGGACCGCATGCTGCTGCACGTGCTTCCCCAGGATTTCATTCTGGACGGCTATGCGGGATACCGGAGACCAGAGAAGAGCGTGTGCTCGCGTTTGGAAGCCAACGTTCACTTGGTTACCAGCTCCATTCAGGAACATCAGGCGCTGGTTTCCTCGGCGCATTTCGCGCACCTGGCGGTGGAAGAGACGGTGTTCGAGCCGATCGCCGCCGCCTATGCGTGCCTAGCCGCGGAGGATCGTGTGAGCGGCGCCGCGGTGCTGGATTTGGGACTGTATTCTACCGGCATAGCGATTTACGACGGCGAGGCGCTGCAGCTCGCGGCCAATCTGCGCGCGTGGGGCGATCATTTCACTCGCGATATCTCCCAGATGTTCACGGTCACTTATGAAGACGCGGAACGTCTGAAACGAGAGTACGGCTGCGCAATCTTGGGGCTGATTTCGGACTCCACGCTGATCGAGATTCCCTCCCCGGAAGGGCGTGCGCCGCGTGAAGCCCGGCGCGGAGAACTGGTCGAGGTTCTGGAGGCGCGCGCGGACGAATTGTTCCAGTTCGCGCTGGACGCGGTGCGGCGGTCGGGCATGGAGAACAAGCTTTTGAACGGTGTGATGCTGACCGGCGGCGGCTCGCTGCTCACGGGCATGTGCGACATGGCGGAGCGCGTGCTGAATTGCCAGGCCGGCAACGGTTTGGCCAAGGGCATAGGGGATTGGCCGAGGGAACTCGAAAGTCCTTTGTGGACTACCGCCGCCGGGCTGAGTATGTATTCGGCCCGGCTGAAATTGCGCCGGTCGCCGCGGCGGAGGCCCGGAGGCGGCGGATTGTTGGGTTGGATGACGAGGTAGCGTGGTGTCCGGTTAATTTTTGACAACCGCTCCCTGGCGGTCGCGGCTCGGAATCGACGTTTTCCGAGCTGCGGGCGTTAGCGAGCGGAGAAGGAGACAATTCGAATGTCACTTGACGCTTTGAAATTCACGATCCAGGAAGAAGCCGCTCCGCGAACCAAAATTCGCGTGTTCGGCGTAGGCGGCGGCGGATCGAACGCCGTCGCGAGAATGGCCGATCAGGGATGGGCGGGGGTCGAGTTCACCGTCTTGAATACCGATCTGCAAGCGCTGGCCGCCTGTCCCGTGCATCGTCAACTGGCGATCGGGGCGAAGATCACTCACGGGTTAGGCGCGGGCTCGGACCCGGCGGTGGGCCGGCAGGCCGCCCTGGAGGAGACCGAAAAGATCATCGATCTGCTGCAGGATGCCGACATGGTTTTCGTGACGGCGGGACTGGGCGGCGGAACAGGAACCGGCGCCGCCCCGGTGGTGGCGTCGCTGGCCAAGGAACTGGGCGCATTGACCGTCGCCGTGGTGACCAAGCCCTTCGGCTTCGAAGGTCCCAAGCGCATGCGGCAGGCCGAAGCGGGGTTGGGTGAGCTGGCCAGCGTGGCCGACACGGTGATCACGATTCCCAACGATCAGCTCTTGCGCCTGGTCCCCAAGGGCGCCAGTCTTATCGAAGCTTTCCGGACCGCCGACGACGTGCTGCGGCAGGCCGTGCAGGGCATCAGCGACATCATCACCACACCCGGATTGGTGAACCGCGATTTTTCGGATATTCGCGCGATTATGGTCGGCATGGGCTACGCGATGATGGGCACGGCGGAAGCCTCCGGAGAAAACGCGGCCGTGGAAGCAGCGGAACAAGCGATCAGCAGTCCGCTACTGGAGGCGGGAGGGGTTCGAGGCGCGCGCGGCGTGCTGATCAATATCAGTGGATCGAGCGGGCTGGGGCTGCGTGAAGTGAACGAAGCGTGTGAGCTGATCGGCCGGGCGACGGAAAATCCCGAAGTGCAGATCAATTTCGGAGTCGTGCTGGACGAAGCTTTGGGCGATCGCGTGAAGCTGACGGTGATCGCGACGGGCTTCGAGCGCGAGACGCTGCCCGCGATTCAACGCAAGTCGGCTTCGGACTCGGCGGCGCCCGCTCCTTCGCGGCGGCCCGCGCCGCTGGCGCCCGAGCTCCCTCCGGTCGAGCCGTTGTTCGCGGAAGCCGGGGACGAGGTGGCCGAAGAGCCGCCGGAGGAGATCCCCGCACCTGGGATGCCTCATACCAACGGAGCCCCCGAACCCGTGATCGCGGATCCGTTCAACGATATCGAAGTCCCGGCGATCCTGAGAAAGAGGATGGTGCAGTAATCGCGACCCGGGCCGCGCCTCAAGACATTCGTCCGGTTAGACGGGCATCTTGCGTTTCGTGAATTCGCGTCCGACGATGGCGGCGGACTCCGGTGCTTCAAGCACCGTCGCACCCTGCTGGATCATCGCGACGACGTTGGTCGCGTTTGAGCCCTGCAGGAATTTGACGTTATGCTTCTTGCACGAGTCGAGTACAGCCTGTCGCACCTTTGCCATTTCCGGGCGGGTTTCTGCCACCTCGGGGGAAGGCGGCGCTGGACGCGCCCCGGGCTGCATACCCGCCAGGCCATAAAGCCAGTAAGAGTGATCGCCCGGGCCATATTCGGCGAAGGTCACGCCCGGCACACCGATCGTGGCGTCACAGTTGGGATCGGCAAAGGTGTCCTCGATCTTGACGCCGAAGATCAGCTCGCCGTTCGGATTCAGCGGCCAGAGATCAGCCTTGGCGCAGTATTCGGCTCCGCTCATGCCCCAGATCTGGGCGGCGAACCCGGCGCTTGAGCCTCGCAGACCGCGCCGTGCCACTTTCGGCGTGGGATAGTCGAGGAACGGATACCGGCAGCCTTCCTGCGCCAGTACCTCGATTGCCTTGGGATCACGGGCGTGGCAGATATGGACACCATGGACACCTGCATCGAGGAACTGAGTCATGATCCAGGTATTGGCGCGAGCGTAGGCCTCGTCCAGGCCAATAATGCCCGAGGTGACAAAGACGCATGGCGTGGAATGGCCGCTGCGTGTAGGCCCACCGTCCTTGATGCCCCTCATGAATTCGCGCAGTTGCGTGAAATCCATGGCTCCATGCTCGAAATCCACCGTGACGGCGTCGGCGTAAGTGCGAGCCATTCGCACGCCCTGAGCGTAGGGATCGACTCCAGGACCAAGCCCCGCGCCGGTATAGTAAATCGGCTGGTTATCTTGCCACAGCTCGATCACTTTGTTGAGCCGGCGCGGCTTGTAGCCATAGTCAACGCTGGAAGGTTGCACACCGCTGGAGACAGGGGCAGGGCCGCCGCGTGCTGCCGCCGGACCGCGACCCGCCACGGCTGGTTGCGCCGCGCCAGTTCGTGCGCCGTCCTGCCCCAGCACTGTTCCCGCGGCCGCCAGACCACCGACCGCCTTCAGGAAATCGCGTTTCCTTATATCCATGAGTAGTCTCCCTCTCCTCGTGTTTGCGGGCTTTAGCTGCGATGGGGCTAGCCCCACGAGATAACTTATCACGTTTGGTATCGGGAGACATCCCCAATGTCGCGGGTTTGGGATGCCTCGCACCAATGGAGCCCCGAACCCGCGCCTGTGGGGTCCACACGGCGTAGCCCGCCGCGGTTACGGCGAGAAACGCCAGTGGACTTCCCGTCTTTCAGTTACCGGGTTGAGCGGGCGAGCCGGTGAGCAGCGAGAACGTTGTAAGCGGCGGTGATCCACATGGCGGAGCCTACCCCAGCGCCAACAAGCAGGAGGCGATGCGCCGTGTTCATCGAGGCGGCCGGCGTCAAAAGCGCGATCAGACAGAATACCGAGCCCACGGCGGCGAGGAAGTAATACGCTCGCACGCGAAACAGCGACGCCAGGGGCGCGAAGTGGAGGCAGATAATGAGGGACGCTCCGGGCCAGACGAGATCCTGGCGGTGGAAGAAAATCCCAAGCAGGGTCGCGGCCGCCACACCGGTCCACTCCGCAAGCGCGATCTGCAGAAACCGCCGCTTGATATGGCGGCCGTGCTCCTGAGGCGCACTTGCCTCTGATGACTTAGCGGATCCGAACCGCCGCGACAGCCGCCGCACTTTGACGGCACCGGCAATCAGAGCCGCACCCAATGTGAGGTTCAGCACCAGCCATGCGGCCGGAATGTCCACGCGGTCTGCGTCGCCCAGCGGATCAAGTCCGGCCCTCGCGCAAACGGCGCAATAGATGGCCCCGGTCAGCCAAACGAGGGCGCACACCGCCAGGATAAGGATTCCATTCGCCAGACCGCTGAAGATGTACCGAAGATGTCCGAGTCCTGGCGCAGTCACGGTGATTCGAAGATTATGACATGAGGGTGAGGAAGGAATCGCCATTTCCCGTCAGCGACGCCCGACGGCGGATGTCATGAATAATCGTCACTCCATCCGCAGTGCGCCTGCGGGGTCCACGCGCAGGGAACGGCGAATCGGGCCAACAGTGGCCAACCCAGCGACCAAGACCAATAGGAGAGCGGCCGCGGTGAAGGCCGGTGGGTCTGTAGACGCTACGTTCCAGAGTTGGGAAGCGAGGTACCGCGTCAGGGCCGCCGCGGCTGCTAGTCCAGCGACCAAGCCGATCCCGATCAGTAACATCGTCCGCAGGCCGATACAGGCCACAATCTCGAGAGGACGCGCTCCCAATGCCGTGCGAATTGCGATTTCATGCCGGCGCCGCGCGACCGAGTATGCCAGGATTCCATAAGTTCCCATGGCGGCAAGCAACGTTGCGACCAACGCGAAACCGCCCAAGGTCAACGAATAATAGAACAGATCTCCCAAGCGCGCTTCGGTGTATCGCTCCATGGGCGCGATGTTGCTGAGAGGGATGTCCGGATCGATCTCCGCCACCGCCTTTTGAGCCTCGCGAATCAGTCGCGTTGGGTTTTGCGAACTGCGCAGTACGAACGTCATTTGGCCGAGAAGATTGGCCCACGGCAGGCGATATTGCGCGGGCTGCTGCAGGTACGATACGTAAACTACGGGGCTCGGGGAGAGGTCGCGCGTCCTGGCAGGAATATCCGGAACGACACCGATCACTTCGCGACGGCGATCGACGGGACCGCTGTCCAAGGCGATTCGCTTGCCCAGGGGATCTTCGCCGGGCCAAAAGCGGCGCGCAGCGGTCTCATTCACAATCGCAACCCACGGCGCGCCGGCCGTGTCGCCGGCGTCGAATTCCCGGCCGCGGATCACCGGCGTTTTCATCGTCGCGAAAAAGCCTGGCGTGATTAGGAAATACGCGGTTTGGGTAGACATCGGTTGGTCATCGAAAGCGACATCGAGCGTGGGTACGATGAGGCTGTTCACGGGTGGATTGGAAATGCCCGCGACCGATCCGACTCCCGGCAGCGAGCGCAGGCGGCGAAGTATCCGTTCGAGCTTCAGGGACGGCGGCGGATCGATGGACAGAAGCGGGAAGTCCTGATATGAGCCCACGACGTGCCAGAACTGCTGGAAGGGGAGGCGAAATTCGAAAGTGGTGAGGCCATGCGGCTGGAAATTGAGGTCGCGTCCGGCGAGACGGGAGAAGCTTTTTATCAACAGCGCCGAACCGCTCAACAGCACAAACGCGAAAGCAATCTGTGCGGATACCAGGATGCCTCGGAATCGATAGCCGGAAGGCGTACCCGTCGCGCGGGAGGCTTGGTTCAGCGTGCCTAAACGCGCACAACGCATTCGCTGTGCGCTTCCCGTGAGATCTTGTCGAAATATCGCCAGCGCGGGGCCCATGCCGAAGATCAGTCCGGCCAAGACGGAACTGAACGCGGCCAACAGCAGCATGGGCAGATCGAGCGATACATGCGCCAGCCGCGGAGCGTTGGGCGGAGGCGTGATCGTTGAGACCACCCGTAGGGAGACCCACGCGACAGCGATTCCCAGCAATCCGCCGGTTAGGGAAAGCAGGAGGCTTTCGGCCAGCGCCTGCCGGACGATTCGGCCTCGCCCGGCTCCGAGGGTGGCGCGCATGGCAATCTCCTGCTTCCGGGACGATCCGCGCGCCAGTAGCAGTCCCGCGATGTTGGCGCAGGCTATCGCGAGCATCAGAATGGTAGCCGCTTCGAGCGTGAGGATAGGCTCCTTGGTCCATCCGAACATCGCCTCGCGGATGCCCTGGACCCGCACACCCCAACCGTCATGAGTATCGGGAAGATCGCGGGCCAGCCGCGCCGCGACGTTGTTCAGCTCGGCTTGCGCGTTTTCGATTGTCGCTCCGCTTTTCAGCCGGCCGACGACAATTTCGTAGCGCACTCCGGCCTGCAAGCTGGTGCGACGGATGACCCTCGGAATCCAATAGTCGACGCGCTCTTCGGCGAAACGAAAGTCGGGCCGCATCACGCCGATGACTTCGGTGGGGCTGCCATTCAACGGAATATCGCGGCCCACAAGCGTTCTATCGCCGCCGAAGCGGCGCTGCCATAACCGATAGCTCAAAATTACGACTTGCGACCGTGGGCCGCCGCTGTAGTCTTCCTCGCGGAACAGCCTGCCCAGCAACGGCTCTACGCCGAGACTCTCAAACACGCCCGGTGAAAAAGCCTGGCCGAATATCCTTTCCGGCGGATTTCCATCTTCCCCGGCGCCGAGGTTTTTCTGGTCGGCCAGCGAACATCCGATCGTTTCAAAAACATCGGTTTGTTCCTGGAACGCGAAAAAATCGGGCATGGAGGCGCTGTTGAGCTGTTGGGGCTCGCCGAAGCTGTACGTCCGCAGCATCACGATCCGGCTGGAATCCCGATAAGGCAGATCTCCGGAGAGCAGCGTATGCGCCACGCCCAAAATCGCGGTATGGGCGCCGATACCGAGCGCCAGCGAAAGACACACGACGGCCGTGAAGCCGGGGCTTCCGCGCATCATTCGCACGCCGTACGCCAAGTCCTGCTCCAGATCGTGAAGCCAGTTGACGCGGCGTTGATCGCGGCACTGTTCCTCGATCAAGCCGATATTGCCGAGGGTCCGCCGCGCGGCGTGGCGCGCCTGTTCGGAGGTCATGCCTCCGGCCAGATTTTCCGCGACGAGCTGGTCGAAGTGCAACAAGAGTTCCTGGCCGAGCTCGGTGTCCGCCTGGTCTTTCCACAGCAACGACCGGAGCCGCTGGCTCCAGATGCGCCGGATGCGAGCAACGGTCACGGTTAAGCTCTCTTGAGCAACAGCCGAACCGCGGAAGAGAGGCGATTCCAGCTTTTGAGCTCGCGTTCCAGTTGCTGGCGGCCCTCGCGGGTGAGGGAATAGAATTTGGCCTTGCGGCCAAGCTCGCTCTCCTTCCATTCGGCTGAGATCCAGCCCTGTTGTTCCAGCCGGTGCAGCGCGGGATAAAGCGAACCTTGTTGCACGGAGAGGACGTCATCGGAAAGTTGAAGAATCCGCTTGGAGATACCCCAGCCGTGCAGAGGCTCTCGCAGGAGCGATTTAAGAATCAGCATGTCGAGAGTGCCTTGTAAGAGATCGGAGGGTTTCGGCATGTAGGATTTCTATTTTCTCTTGACAAATTATACCTAGAACATCGACAATAGGCAAGTATGGAACTGCGCCTAAACCTGCCCGTTTTTCTGCTTGCGGCCGTGCTGGCGCAGGCGGCCAATGCCGTCACGTTCAGCGAAAACATCGCCCCGATCCTGTACGAGAATTGCGTCACCTGCCATCGTCCGGGGCAGGCGGCGCCTTTTTCCTTGATCTCCTACGACGACGCTAAGAAGCGCGGCGCGCTGATCGCCGCGGTGACGAAGTCGCGCTACATGCCGCCCTGGCACGCCGAACACGGCTATGGCGAATTCCGGGACGAGCGCCGTCTGTCGGACGCCCAGATCGCGACTATGGCCGAGTGGGTGAGCGAAGGCATGCCCGAGGGCGATCGCATTAAGATGCCGAAACCTCCGGAGTTCGCCGACGGATGGCGCCTGGGCAGGCCCGATTTGATTCTGGAGATGCCGGCAGCTTTCGAAGTCCCGGCCGATGGACCGGATATATATCGTAATTTCACGATTCCCACGGGCTTGGCTGAAAACAAGTGGGTCCGCGCCGTGGAGTTTCATCCCTCCGCGCGAAAGGCCGTGCACCATGCGCTATTTGCCTACGTTCGCGCCGGCTCCTTGAAGGATCTGGAGGGAAAAGACGGCAAACCGGGCTCGGTTGGGTTGAACGGACTGGGACTTGGGCTGGGCGCGCAGGCCGGGCTGACGCCATCCGGCGGCCTGGGAGGATGGGCGGTCGGCGGCACGCCGCAATTCCTTCCAGGTGAACAGGCGTTGCCGCTCCCCAAGGGCACGGACCTCGTGCTTCAAATGCATTTCCACCCGACGGGAAAACCGGAAACCGAACGGGCCAGCGTCGGTTTGTATTTCGCGGAGAAAGCTCCGGAGAAAAGGCTCCTCCAAATGAGCATTCCCTCCTTGTTCGGAATCGGCTCGGGACTCGATGTTGCGCCGGGGACGACGAGTTATACGATTCAGGATTCGGCCACGCTCGCCGCGGACGTGCAGGTTCTATCGGCTGCCGCGCACGCTCACTACATTGGTAAGGAGATGAAAGCTACGGCCACTCTTCCGGACGGAACTACGCGGCCTTTGCTGTGGATCAAGAATTGGGACTTCAACTGGCAGGAGCAGTACCTGTATAAAGAGCCGGTGCTTTTGCCGAAGGGCACGCGGATCGATGTGAGCATCAGCTACGACAACTCGGCCGCGAATCCTCGGAATCCGAGCAATCCGCCTAAGCGGGTGGCTTGGGGCGAGCAATCGTTTGATGAGATGGGCGGTGTAGGTTTCATGATGGTCGCGGTTCGCAAGGAAGACGAG
The DNA here is from genome assembly GCA_036521975.1 of Bryobacteraceae bacterium. Lineage (GTDB taxonomy): Bacteria > Acidobacteriota > Terriglobia > Bryobacterales > Bryobacteraceae > Palsa-187. The sequence goes on along the minus strand of DATDGT010000062.1, from coordinate 16,674 downwards.
GCCGCGCTGGATCAAGACGAAGGGGCCAGGTTCAAGACGGCGATCGGGGCCGCACTGCAGAACGGCACGGCGGCGCGAGTCCTGCAGTACGAGCAGCGCGCGCGCGCCAAATTTCAGCAAATCGCGGTGTTCGACCGGCAGGGGACGATCCTCAGCCGGATTGGCGAGCCGGGCTTGTATAGCCAGCCCGCGCTCTCGCCAGACGGCACGCGCATCGCTGTAATCAAGACCGAGCGGGATTCCGGCAATTCGGCTATCTGGGTCTTCGATATATCCACGGGCAAGGCCGCGCCTGTTACCTCCGGTGTAGAACAAAACACTTCGCCCGTGTGGTCGCCGGACGGCAAACAAATCGCATACGTTTCCATGTCGGCGACCGGCAACGTCAGTTCGCTATACCGCAAGGCTTCGGATGGCTCGGGAGCCGAAGAATTGCTTTACCGGCACACGCCTGGCGCGGCGGCGGTGATTACGGACTGGTCCGCCGATGGCCGATTGTGCTTTTGGGCCGGAGACGTGATGTACGAGCTTGCGTTGAATGGCGATGGCATTGATAACGGTATGCTTCGCAAGCCTCGAGAATTGTTCCGCGGCAATTACACCGTCCGCGCGGGGCGCTATTCGCCGGATGGGCGGCGCATCGCGTATAGTTCCAATCAGACGGGACGTTTCGAAATGTTCGTGGCAGATCTTCAAGCGAGCGCAATGCCGGTGCAGATCTCGACACAAGGCGCTCTGGGTGGAATCTTATGGCGACGCGATGACAGAGAGCTGTTCTACCTCACGCTTCCAGGCTTCGCGGTGATGGCCGTGGATATCGATGGGTCGGCCGAATTCCACGCGGAGATTCCGAAGATGTTGTTTCGAGTTCCCGGCGGAGTCAGTGGGCCGGGTCAGCTGAGCAATATCGCCAGTCAGGACGGCCAACGCTTTATTTTTCTCGTGAACGCGAGCGCCTCTCAATAGACATCCACCCCAATTCTCACCCCGGCGCAGAATACGCCGGTATCGACCTATTCAGAGCGAAGAGTACGCATCGGGTCGAGTTTCAGAATGCGGCGCGTCGCGAACCACACCGCGATGGCGGCTGCCAGAGCGAGAGTCAGGGCTGCGCCGGCGCAGGTGAGGCCGTCGAGGGCGGGCGCATTGTAGATGAGCGCCTGCAGATAGCCGCGGAGCGCGAATGATCCCGCGACGCCTACGCCCAAGCCCGCAATCAACGGCAGAAGACTTTGCTGCATTAGCATGAGGCGGATTTGCGCAAGCCGCGCACCGACTGCCATGCGAACTCCGATTTCGTGAGCGCGGTGCGCGATCGAATAGGTCGCCACGCCATAGACCCCGATCAGAGCCAGCAAAAGCGCGAAACCGCCGAAGAATAGGATGACGGTTGCGTAGAAGCGTGGTTGTTTGAGGTTATCGCTGAGTCTCTGGTCGAGGGTTTTCACGTCATAAACCGGAACGTGCGGATCGAGTTGCCGTAGAGCGTCCCGGCAAACCGCCAAGTAAGGCTCGGGTGAGCCACGTACACGCGCTACGAATGTGACAAAACCCGCGGGCCATTGATCCATGGGGAAATAGGCGAGCGCCTGGGGTTGCGCGGACGGCCCCGCCACGCGTTCATCGGCGACCACTCCCACGATGGTGTACTGTTTTTCGCCGCGCTGGTCTGATACTTTTCGCCCGACGACGCGCTCGCCGGCGTTAAGTTGGTTGGCGAGGGTCCGGTTTACGATCACGACGGGATCGGACTGGGGCCGGTCGGCCTGGCTGAATTCGCGGCCGTCTAGAACTGCTGTACCCAGCGTGCGGAAGTAATCCGGTGTGACCGGCAAGGTAAGCGTCAGGGGCGCCTTGTGGGTGGAATCCAAGCTGAATTCCTGGCCCATGTAAATGTTTTCCACGAGCGGCAGGAACTGGGCTGCGGCGACCGCCTGCACGCCCGGAATCGCGCGCAACCTGTTGAGCCCCTGGCGATAGTATTCCGCCTGACTGTGGTTGGTCTCATAGCGTGTGCCGGAGAGAGAGACGTTGAGAGTGACGGCGTGATCTGTGCGGAAGCCCAGGTCCGTGCCGAGGAGCCCGAGGAACGTGCGGCCCATGAGGAAGGAACCGGCGATCAGTACGAGCGTGAGGGCGGCTTGCACGGCGATCAGGCCCGAGCGGACGCGGTTCACGGCGCGGCCCTCCGCGCCGGTTTGGGTACGAAGGGGATCGGCTGAGGGTTGAGCGCACCGCATTAGGAGCGCGGGAAGAACGCCGAACACAATGCCGGTCAGCGCGGCGAGAACGACTGCGAAAGCCAGCACGCGCAGATCAAGGACGGAGTAACTCTGCGACTCGAGTTGCGCGGGCTGGGCCGTAGCAGCCAAACCCGCGGCCCACCGGGCGATTCCCAGGCCCAGCGCCGAGGCGGTGAGCGTCAGCAAGGTGCTTTCGGTGATGAGCTGCTGCATCAAGCGGGCGCGGCTTGCGCCCAGCGCCGCCCGGATAGTCAGCTCCTGCTGTCGCTCGGCGAAGCGCGAAAGCAGCAGATGAGCCACATTTGCGCAGGCGATCATCAGGACGAAGATCACCATGGCGAGGAGGACGAGCGACGGCTGCCGCACTGGGCCGGCAAGCTGATCGCGCAACGGGATCAGTCCAGGCGCCGGCTGCGAGAAGCCGGAGGGCGATTTTCCGCCAGGTTTCGGAAAACTGTCCGCCGGCAGGCTGGCCAGGAACATGCTGTTGGCGCGGGCCAAGTTCATGCCGGGTTTGAGACGGCCAAGCGTTTTCCAAAAGATCACGCCGCCTTTGGGGACTTTTTGGAAATCGAAAACCGTCGGTATCCAGATTGCGGTTCTGCCGGGATAATCGAATGACGGCGGCGCAACGCCGATCACGGTCAGTGGCGTTCCGTCTAGAACGACAGTCTTGCCTAGCGCCGACGGATTGCCGGCGAAGAACTGCTGCCATAAGCCGTATCCGATGATGGCCACCGCGTCATGCCCCTGCAGGTCCTCATCCGATGTAAACGATCGCCCGAGCACCGGCTCGAGGCCGAGCACCCGGAAGAACCCCGTCGATGTTTCGGCGATTTTAGTACGCATCGATTCGCCGCCGAGGTCGAGGTTCATCTCCGCTGTTGAGAACACGGCGGCGTCCGAGAGGAACGCGCTGGCAGATTGCCGCTGGTAGAACGCCGCCCGGCTGCTCATGCCGGCGCCTTGGAGTTCCGCTAACCGGCCCGGGTCGCGAAAAGGTAGAGAGCGCAGCAGCACTGCGTTGAGCACACTGAACACGCCCGTAGCCGCTCCGATGCCCAACGAGAGAGCGGCAAGCGCCAGGCCGGTCACGAGCAGACGCCGGCGATACACTCGCGCGGCATATCGAAGATCCAGCGCCGCCTCACGGGCAAACTCCGCTGGGATAGAGAACAGGAGGTCCGTTACAACGCGCAACCAGAAGAGAACCGGGCCGCCGCCGGCGAGAGCTTCGCGATAATCGTCCGCGAATTGGCGTTCGAGAGGCCCGGCGTATTCTTCCCGGAATCGGGCCGGATAGAGCCTGACGAGCAAACGATAAACTCTCCTTGCATCGGGCATCGGGTCACCTTACGCTGGTTCGGGCAATTTAAGATGGGCCTGCGCCAGCCGCACGAGATTGCGCATGCGCGCCGCTTCCAGGGCAGCCACACGCCGCCCCAGGGCGGTAATGCGATAGTACCGGCGGCGCTCGTCATCCAAGTGCGGATCCGGCCGCTCCTCCGATTCCTCAATCCAGCCCTGCTCCAACATGCGGTTGATGTTGCCATAAAGGGCGCCGGATCCCAGATTCAGCCTGCTGCCTGTGCGCCGCAGAATTTCGCGCTTCAACGCGTAGCCGTGCCGCTCTCCTTCGCTTAGCGAAAGGAGCATGTGAAACACCGCTGTGGAAAGAGGCAGGAACTTCTCTAGCGCGAGTTGGTCGTCTTTAGCCATAATATGTCTAGTTGTGACATATATGCCAGGGGAAAGCAAGGTGGAGGCGGGCGCCGAATAGAATCGGGTAGATGACGAATCCGATGAGGCCGAGCAGGACCGGACCTCTGACCTCTTCAGGCAGCTGTGTTCCTACTGCTTATCGAAGTACGGATGTCCGGCGACCGGCGGTGTCGGCGTTGCCCCGCGCCCTCTCCGCACGGTCACATCCTCAAATACAAGCGACGGAACCGCCAGGGAAACGGGCGTGAAGTTCTCCTCAATCGGCACTGATAGCGGATTGTTGCGTGGCGGCTCGAATCGTACGGTCAGGAAATTCAGGCTGCTCGACCCGGCCACGATGTTTTTGAACGCAGCGGCATTCAAACCGAAGAATTGCACGTTGCGCACCAGCTCTTCGTGACCATCCGGAAAAACCTTGTACGCGAGCACCGCGTTGACGACGTTTCTCATCCGGCGCACGGCGATGCCAAAAGGCAGGTTCCGCTGTTTGACGAGTTCGAGGAACCGGGCGCGCAGATCGGCTTCGCTAAGCCCGGTGGAAGCCGTCACGATCACGTTGCTCGGCGACGCCGATCCGGCGTGCCGGCTTCCGGTGGAGTGATTAATGCCTCGCACGGGATCGCGGGAAGTCAGCAGCGTTTTCAGAATTCCCTTTTCGACAAGCGGTACTTCCCGCGAGCGCATACCGTCCTCATCCACCTTGGAGAAACCGCTCATGTGATGATTCTGGTATTCCTCAATCGCCGGATTGTCGGTGACGCTTAGGAATTCCGGCAGCACCCGCGCACCGATTTTATCGAGGAACGGATTCTCGCCCTGATTGCCGTTGCCAGGGAGTCCCGGAAGTCCCTGAAGGGCCGACTGAAGGGCCCCGGGCAGGCCGTTGATTGTGGGCTTGGCGCCAATCAAGCTCGGCAAGAACACGAGGCGAAATAGCTGCGTTGCCGCATCGCCTTCCGCCAAGACCGGACCGTTGTAATTCATGAGGGTGGAGGCGTCGCGCAGATCGCTCAGGCGTTGTCCCAGGGCCTGAACGCGCGCGGTCAACTCCTGCTCCGAGGGCAGGTCGGCCAAGGAACGCCCGTGGAACCACACGAAATCGTCGAGCGGCGTCCCATCCGCAGTCTGCGTGGCCGCCTCCGAGTTGAACATGACGTTCGACTGACGCCTCGTGTACGAAGTGCCTTCACTGGTTAGGAACCGCGTGTAGCTGTTCACGGAGTTGAACGTAACCATGGACGTGTAGATGCCCGGCATCTTCCGGAAAAGCGCCGAAATGCTGCGGGCCTCGTTTTGCCACTTCGGTATATCGACCTTCACGGGCGGCTGTTCCTGGCTCGAGGTGACCGGATCTTCCCTGGTAAAGTCATCGGCTTCATCCTCGCGGCTGCGAGTTTGAAACAATGCGCGTTTGCTCGAGAGGTCCTCTACCGCTTTCTTATAGGTCGCATCGGTTGCCAGCCAAAGTTGCCGTCTGATCTCTTTGTAATCGTCCTCCAGACCGAGTTCCACGGTGCCGTTGAAGATCACCAAGCGGGTTCCAGGGTCGAGGTTGAGAGAAAAAAAGTGGGAATTGTCCAGCTTATAGTCGCCGACGCGCACTTCCACGGTCAGCATGCGGGAGCGGCCTGCATTGCTCTGGTTCAGCGATCCGAAGCTCGCCGCCACACTGGCGTTATCCGAATCCACTATCCGGTAGGAAATGAAGTACGCCTTTTCCAGATTCTCTACGGTGAGCTGTTTCATCGAGCGCGCCAGCTCATCCTTCATCGCGTCCATCACCACATCGGTTTGCCCGTGGAGGATGGCAGCCGTGGCACTCAGCAGCAAAATTCCGGCGTTGCGCATCTCACTTTCCTCCTTCGAACGGCGCCGGCAGCAACGGAATGCGCTCTTGAGATTTGGCCTTTTTTTGAACTTCGATTTGGGAAACGAAGATTCCCGGTGAAGATGCCGATACCGGCACGCTTCCCGATTCGGCTCCGCAGAACCCGTTGAACACAGCTATATTCTTGTCGGCGGCGGCGATCTTGCTGAAGGTGGTGAGCGGGGTGCCGATCAGGTCGGCGCCGCGGACCAGTTCCTCGCGGCCGTCCGGATAGATGCGATAGACCATCAGCGGCAGCACGTTGAAGGCGTTAGGAATCGTGCGTCCGGTGAAGGTGAAACCGCCCTCGATCTGGTCGAAATACAGGCCGAAAGGCAGGTTCTGCTTTTGAATCTCAGCGATGAGAAGCTTCTTGAGATCGGGCACAACCGCTGCCGGCGCCACTTCCACAATCAGGTTCGACTGACGTGCCACGGCCGGCAAACCGGCTTGATTTCTCCCGTGCCCGTTGGATTGCGCGATGCCTTCCACCGGGTTGCGGGACATCAGAAATGTCTTCAGGACGCCGTTTTCGACTACGTTTACGCGGCGCGCCTTGACGCCCTGATTATCGTAAGTGTAGTAACCGTCCAGATCGGTATTGGCGTAGCGGCGCAGGGTAGGATCGAAATACACGGAGAATTCCTTCGCCAGGACCGGCTCGCCCAGCTTGTGTTTGAAGGTCTGTGCGTCCGCAGAGTTTTTCTGCCGCGCGCCTTCCACGCGATGTCCGAAGATTTCGTGGAAAAAGACGCCGCTCGCTCGCCCGGAGAGAATCGCCGGCCCAGTGTAGGATTCCATTACCGGAGCTACGCGCAACGCTTCCATATCGTGGATCATCTTGTCGACCGCTTTGAGCACAGTAGCGTCGTCCGGGAGCTCTTTTTCCGCGAATGCAAAATACGACTCGTATAGCGGGAGCTCCATCCCGTCGGACGCCTTGCTAGTGGCAATTACGTACAGATGAAAGGCAGGCTGCGAAGTCTGTATCACAGCGCCCTCCGTGTTCACGTACCAGCGCGTTTCCACGCTCGCTTGAAGAAACGACGTGGCTTGGTAAATGTTCGTGTACCTGGCAAACGGAGCCGTGTATTTGCGAGTTTTCTCTTCCCACGCCGCCCGGTTGACCTGGATGCCGGCAATCGGCTCGGAATAATGCTCCGGGGTCTCACGCGAGAAATCGGCGGACGCATCGTCCTGCGCGACCTTCACCTGAACATTGGTTTTCACTTTCGTGAATTGTTCGAGGGCGCGTTTATAGCGTTGGTCTGTCTGATACCAGAGCACCGCGCGAATGGCGTCGGGATCATTGTCAATGGGCACGGGCGTTGCACCGAACTGGGGCAAATTCGGGAGGCCTCCGCGAATCTCGCGAGTATTGTCCAGGCTGTAGTCTCCTACGCGAAGATCGACGTCCAACTGACGCCGCCGGTTTTCCGAGCTGTTTTCAAGTTGCCCGAATGCACTGCTGATCCCGACGGTATGGGTTTCGGTGATTTCATAACTGATGAAATAGGGTGGAACCGGTTGGGATCGCAGTTTCTCCTGCGATCGCGCAAGTTCGGTTTTCATGGCATCCAGGACAGGGGATGTGGTTTGCTGCGCGTTTGCGGCAAAAAGCGCCAAGCTCAGCAGGAAGGGGGATCTTACGGCAAAACGAAATTGCAACATGCTACCACCTCCGGGGTCGCAAGTTTCAACTCAGTATAGCTCCGGTAGATGCAGAACGGGCACCGGCTTTCACACCGTGACCACAACACGGCCACGCCGCACGGGATGCTCCGCCAATTCGTGCGCCCGATGCGATCTCTGAAAGAGGGATTCGTTCTCCGATTTCGAAGCCGGGCCATCCCGCCTGAAGAGCATCGTTCAAGTCCCGCGCTGCCGCCACCTTGGCCTCCGTTGGGAAATCATCGCTCCCGAGGAAGTACAGGCGGATGTTCTTAAACACCATGAGCCAGAACGGGATCTTGGGCATCGCGTTGTCCGTGGCGTAAGCGCCGATGGAGCCTCCCATTTTCAGCAAGTCGACATCGACATCTACGTTGGCTCCAAACGCCACTTCGACAATATGGTCGACGCCCTCAGGAGCAACCGCCTTCATGCGTTCCGCAAGCGTCTGGTCATTGAGAACCACCTCCTGAGCGCCCGCTGCCCGCGCGGCTGGCTCTTCCGCGGACGAGCGCACCGTGCCAATCACGCGCGCTCCGGCGTGGCGCGCAAGCTGGACCGCGCACATTCCGACGGCGCCTCCGGCCCCTTGGACCAACACCGTGCGCCCGGCAACTTCGCCTGCCACATGTACGGCGCGGTGGGCCGTAATGCCGGGTATCCCAAGGCAAGCGCCTTCCTCCGGTGAGACGTTCTCAGGAAGAGGAGCGACATGATCCAACGGAACCACGGTAAACTCCGCGGCTGTGCCGAACGGGCGATAGGATTGCGCACCGTAACACCATACTCGCCGGCCTACCCATTCGGGAGATACGCCGTCACCGACCTGATCCACCTGCCCGGCGCCATCGCTGTGCGGAATGATGCGCGGATACGGCATGCCGTAGCCGAAGGCGTCCTGACGCTTCTTAATATCGCCGGGATTTATGCCAGAGGCCGCGATCCGAATGCGGACCTCACCCGCTGCAGGTCGAGGGTCCGGCATCTCCCCGACCACCAACACCTCGCGTGCCGGCCCCTGCTTCTCGTACCACGCTGCGCGCATCTGGATAGGCCTCCTCTCCTGAGCGCTTCTTCAAGTTTCTCAGTTGTCAGTTGTCAGTTGTCAGTTGTCAGTTCTCAGTTGTCAGTTTTCAGTTGCCGTTTCAACCCGGGACAACCGTCCAAGCTGACCGCAAGCCGTCGGCAAACCGCTCACGGCCCATAGGGCACCCCGTCCCGGCCGACGGTTGACCTTGTCCGCACGAGACCTATATACTCACCCTGGGAGGTTGGAAATGAGAACAGGGTTTGTCCTTGGCCTGCTGGGGGCGCTCGCGGCGGTTGGGCCGGCGCTCGCTCATCATTCCTTCGCCGCGGAATACGACCAAAAGCAGCCGGTCTCCTTTACCGGAGTGGTGACGAAACTCGATTGGATGAATCCGCACGTTTATTTTTATGTCGAGGCGTCCGGCAAGGATGGCGCGATGGAGCATTGGGCTTGCGAGGCCGGCAATCCTAACGCGTTGGCGCGACGCGGCTGGAAAAAGGACAGCCTCAAGAAGGGCGACCAGGTTACCGTTCAGGGCTATCGGGCGAAGGATGGCACTTTCACGATGAACGCCAGATCGATTATCCTCGCCGACGGCACGAAGGTCTTCGCGGCTTCTTCCGAAGACGGCGGGCCGGTGAACTGAGGTTCCGTATGCGGTCGCATGGATTCGCGGGTTTTATCGTGTTTTGCGTGGTCCGCGCCGTTGCGGCGGGACAAGCGGGCGACAACGCGACGCTGCCGCTGCCGCCTCAAATCCCCGCTCCGGGTAACGGAATTCCGGACCTGAACGGAGTTTGGCAGGCGCCTTACACGCCGGATCTGGCCAGAGCTTACGGCGCCACGCTGCCATTTACAACTTTCGGGGCCGAGCAGTTCAAGAATCACTTGGGCGGCGACGATCCTCACGGCTATTGCCAGCCCACCGGGCCGACGCGCGCGTTCCACTCGCCGTTCCCGTTCGAGATCATACAGACGGCGGGCATGACCACCGTTTTGTTCGAGATCGATCACACCTTCCGCCGCATTTTTACAGATGGCCGTACGCATCCCAAAGGGCAGGACACCACCTGGTATGGCGATTCCATCGGCCGGTATGAAGGCAACACGCTTACCGTAGATACGGCCGGCGTGAGCGAGCGAAGTTGGCTGGACACGGCCGGGCATCAGCACAGCGATAAGCTGCACCTCGCGGAGACGTTTGTCAAGACGGACGCGGACAGCATCAAGTGGACGGTCACGTTCGACGACCCGGTATACTTCACCAAGCCGTGGAGCGTTTCGCTGAACATGAAGCGCCAGAAGTACGACATCATGGAAATGATTTGCACGGACAACAATCAGGATATACCGCACTACATTACTTCCAAGCCGAAACAGTGAACGAACCATTGAATGCAGCGGCCGCACAAGTACGCTCGAATCGAACGCGAACGTCGCTTCCTGGTAGACCGATTTCCAAATGGGCACATCGTGCGAACCCGTCATATCACGGACCGCTACATAGACGGCACGCTTCTGCGTTTGCGAGAGCAGACTGATGAAGGTGGTGGGGCATATTCAAACTCACGCAAAAAGTACCGGCAGTGGCAAACGGAGCGCAACAGGGGCTAATTACAACTATTTACCTCAGCGAGTGCGAGTTTCGTTTGCTGTCTCAACTCCCGGGAAAGATGCTCACCAAGGTTCGCTACAGCGTCCCGCCTCTTGGCGTCGACGTCTTTGAAGGCGCCCTCGAGGGCCTGCGATTGGCCGAAGCAGAGTTCCATTCCGCCGGGGAAGCCGATGCCTTCGTTCTTCCTGACGGTATTCTCCACGAGGTGACCGGCGACATACGATTTACAGGAGGGCAGCTCGTCTGCGCGTCGCGGCTCAGTGTAGAGAAGTGGCTGGCGGAATATGGCATGACGTTCTCGGAGCCACACTCACCTCGTTCCCCCGACGGCGGATCGAGCCATTCGGGGCAACCGGCGATGCTTCAAAGAAGCGTTAGCCGCCTTTTTTCTCCTGGCGTTTCAAAATACGCACGACCGTAAGTATCGTGTTCCAATTGCGCGTCGTCGCCGACGCCCCGAACAGCTTATCGATTTTGCCCAGATAGCCGATCGTTTTCATATCGCGGCGGTAGACGCCAAAGACAAATTGGTTCTTGGATCCTATGAGCCGTACCAACCACTCCCCACTCGCCGGAAGTGCGATCGGAGTGGAAGCCGGACCACGACCGGCTTTCGACAGGATGCTTACAAATCGGACGATATCCGGGTGTGAGGGTTCACCTCCAAACGGATCTTCCGTTGCCACCCGCACCAGATCGCGACCGTCGCAGAGCATAACCTCCGCTTCGAACGGCAGCCTCCTCAACAGTTCGGCGCGGAACTTGGCTCGCGGGCCAGGTTCCCGAACGATAAGCGTTCCCGCGGCCCCCACATTCACGACATCGTAGTCGCTCAGTTCTCTCGCGAGGATACTTGGGCGAAATGTTCTATGCCCGCCAACATTGACCCCACGGATGAAGACAACGAGAGCCATGCTGGTCACCGCGGCCCGATGGGAACCTTCGTAGCAAATCGCGGTCGTGCTGATTATTTTTTGGGCGGCGCCGATGGGGCCGGCTGATTGAACTTCGCAGCGTCAATCGCCACATTCGTTTGCGCCGAAGTCAGCAGTACGTCTGACCGGCCGTCCGTCCATGTCGTAATCACGTGAAACGGCAGCTTCACTCCAGCTCCGGCGACATCCCGGTAATCGCTGTAGTCCACCTGTATCGGTACCCGCCCAATTATCGTATCGGCGTAGCGCACCTGCCGCAGGAGCAGGCCGGAGTCCTTATCGAAGAACAGCTTTATGGAAGAGCGTCCGCCGTTGGTGGTCCCCTGTACAACGACGACGTCCTTATCGTCAATCATGGTCCAACCTGCAAGCGGTTTTGTTACGGCCTGCTTGATTCCTACCGGAAAGGAGAGCAGTGCGTCCAGCCGGACGCCATCCAGGTCTCCGCCGGTAAACGCGATCACAGGAAATGGTTTATCCATCGCCGGGGCCGCCATCCATCCGCTGCTGCCATTAAAGGCCGTTGTCCGGTCGCCGGCGTCGGTATGCACGATCATAGTGCGCTGATTGGGAGACTTCACATAAATGTCCACAGGCGCCTTCGGTTCTGCATACCCTTCGTAGGTGCCCTTGAAGACGATGCTGGTGATGGCGGCCGCCTTCTGCGCTCCTCCGACCGCCTGGAGATATTTGTCAAAGATCTGATCGGCGGAAGGCGCGTCAGACGCTTGCCGGGTAATTTCGACTTGATTGGGATCCGGCGTGGGCGGCTCGCCGTATTGCTCCGCCAAACTCGGCGTGGTCCTGGGCGCGCCTTGAAGATTGTGATGGCAGGTATAGCAGGTCACTACGCGCGCTCCGCCGAACTGCGTCTTATTGATGTCCTGCACCATTAGAATCATTCGGCGTGCGGTCTCCTTGCGGGGGGTCTCCTGGGCATAGACGCTCCAATCGCCCTCCACTTGCGGCGCCACATGGCAATCAAAGCAGTTATAGTTCGTGGATGCGGCAATGAACCCCATCGTGTCCATGAACTCATCCACCGGGATTCCCTTGAGAACGGTAACGTTTTTGAAAGCCTGCTCCGACATAAGCTGCCTTGCCGGCGCAGCTTGACCGGCTGCCGTTTCACTACTCAGTAGCCAGAGAGCAATCGTCGCGATCGCCCCAAGGGCCAGTAGCCTAGATCTGGGCTTCATCGTATGTCTACTTCTTGTCGTCCCCGCTAATTCCCTCCAGGGGCCGTCCTTGCCAGAATTGATGCTCGATAGAATAGACACAAAATTCTTCTCGTATGTCCCCGTATGCCGTCCCATCCGGCCTTTTACCCCAGAGACCCTTTTGGACTTGCTGTGAGGAGTTTATCAGCCTCAAATTTACCTTTTTGCCGCCCCAGGTCCCGTTGTACGCTTTCGGGTCCGTGAGCGTCATGCTGAATTCCAAATTGTCGTGGTCCGTGCGCCTGTAGCGCTCTTCGATACGCATCTGGCTGCTATGGATTGAGCCGTAGGGATCGATCCAGGCTCGCTCATCATAACCAGTAGATTCCACCACAAAGGTGTCTCCATCCCAGTGCGCTGTCGCATATCCGTACCATCGGGGCTTTGCGCCTGGCCCGGGAAGCTTGCGCCCGTCCGTCCAAAGGTCGCGCCATACGCGGTCCCGTTCGAAAAACTCCACGAATTCGTCAGGAAGCTTCACGAATTTGTAGTTACTATAGTCCAGGTTGCGGGGGTAACCTGAAGGGTCACACTCGAACAGCGGATCATTCCAATCCTTTTGGTCCTGATAGAATCCAAAGGATAGTGGCGTCCTTCTGGCGGAGGACCTCGTCTTACTCCACTGCTCCTTTCCCCAATCCGTCATGGGAGGCCGATCGTTACCTAACACGGGATCGAACCCTCCGGAGTTTCTCCAAATGCCGGAGATGTCATGCGGGTCAAACGGTAGATTCGATGGCGTCGGAGCTTTGGCTTGCTTTTTCCCTTTCTCCTGGGCAAAAAGGATCTGCGTCAATGCCACTCCAGCCAAAAAAGCAACAAACGGGATTACGAAACGAACCCTCATGTGGAGACTCCCTTCATATCGTAGTGACTATTTCCAATCCGCAACCGACTTCAAATGTTCATTACTGCTCTTGCTCAGACTCGGGCCTCTCGCGGGTGTCTTTCGGCATTTGAACTTCGACCGCCTTATAGCCTGGCTTTACCGGGAGCGTGTTGGAGTCGACCGCCTGTCCTCCCATGCCGCACCGGCCGTTGCCACCGAGCCTTTTGCCATCGGCAACAAATACGAACTGAATACAGGTCCCGAAATGCCTGTCGCCCTTGGCCGGAACAAAGCTCACCAAGAGTTCGTCCCCCTCCTTAAATGTCTTCTTCGTCCAGCCATTCGCGAGCGCGTTTCCCGGACTTACAGTTTCGACTCCCCAGGTCTCCTCTTCGCCCTTATCGTTCTTCAACTTAAAATAGATTTGGACGTGGGGATTGGCCCATACGTATTGCGTCACTGTCGCCTTCGTCGTGATGCGCTGAGTAAAGTCATACACTCCTGCCGTTCCATGGTGCGCGAATATCGGGATGCAAATCACCAGCAACGCCAGTGTCATCAAAAAGGGAGTTACAAGCTTACGAGTCATGAGTTATCTCCTTAATCTAGAATGCTACAGGTGTGGTACCGGCCGCTTCGTCTCAGACCAGACGCAGATGCCCTCGGGGAGATCGTTGTACTCCGAGCGGGCCGGCTTTTCCACCCATTGAAAGATTTTCTTATCGCCTTTCCAAGTCCCGGTATACGCCTTCGGGTCCGTGATATCCAGGGTCATCTCCAGATGGTCGTGGTCCACGCGGCGGTAGCGCTCTTCCACAGTCATCTCGTCGCTGTGCGGGGAGCCATACTGGTCGAGCCAAGAAGAGTCAGTAAAGTTGTTCGAGTTGACCACAAACGTATCTCCCTCCCAATGGCCAACTGCGTATCCGTACCAGCGCGAGTCCGCGTCGTCGCCCGGAAGTTTTCGCCCATCCGTCCATATGTCGCGCCAAGCGCGGTCCGTCTCGAAGAACTGAATCACTTCCTCGGCACTCTGGGCAAACCTTATTGTCCGCGGGGAGGGGTTCCACAGGACACGTGGGAAACCGGTCGGATCGCACCACCGGATAGGATCGTTCCAATCCTTTTGGTTCGGGTCAGCTCCGTTGGTTAATGCATTGCCCCCAGCCGTCTTGGTCTTGTGAAACTTTTCCAAAGCCCACGGCGTCATCTGCGGACGATTGTTGCTGGTTTCGTTTAGGGCGCCACGTGGCAGCCCGACGTTGGTGATCACCCAAAATCCGGCCAGATCGTGCGCGTCAAAAGCCTTGTTCGAGGCAGCCGGGGCGTTGGCTTTTTGCTGGCCGTTCTGAGCCCAAGCGGCCAGCGCCGAGGCTAGCGCTACTGTGACGGCGATCATTGCACCCGTCCATCGATTTATCGGGCGATTTCGCATTTTAGAACTCCTCTTTCGCAGGCTCGTTGCTCGAGCACAACCTGACATCTTCGAGTGTAAGCGCACAGCGAATGCGTTGTACGCGTTAAAGCAGATCTCATTGCTCTTGCTCTGACGTCGGCCTCTTGTCGTCGTCTTTCGGCATCGCTGCTTCCACCTCCGTATAGCCCGCTTTTACCGGGAGGGTGCTCACGACCACTCCGCCGCCGCCCAAGGTACACCGGCTACCGCCTAGAATCCGGCCATCAGGAAGCACGAATCGCGGACAAATCCCGAAAGCCCTGTCGCCTTTGGCCGGAACGAAGCTCACCCGGATTTCGTCCCCCTCCTTGAATGTCTTCTTCGTCCAGCCGCTCGCAAGCATGTTTCCCGGACTTGCCGTCTCGACGCCCCAGGTCTGCTCTTCGCCCTTATCGTTCTTCAAGGTGAAATAAATTTGGACGTGGGGATTGGCCCATATGTATTGCGTCACTGTCGCCTTCGTTGTGATGCGATGAGTAAAGTCATACGCCCCTGCCGTTCCATGATGCGCGAATATCGGGATACCAATCGCCAGAAAGCCTAGCGTCATTACAAAGAAGGGCGTCCCAAGCTTACGTGTCATGCGATAACTCCTTCACTTGTCCTATACTTCAAACCCAACTGCAGGTTCACGGGGAATCCGGCCCCGGGGAATCCGGAAAAAGATATGGCCTAAATTTCGTTGTGAGAAAACGGGCAGAGAAGCCGGCAACAGCCCGAGAGTCGTACCGAACACCTGTATCCCGTTCCTTACGTCGGTCCAAGGCAAGAGGTCTCAAAACGTGCCATCTGCCCTGCTTTCACAATCACTTCGAGGAAATTATATAGTACGGGAACGATGCCAGTCAAGCCGTTGGAATGGGTGCCGAAATGGGCCCGCCGGAATGGGCCAAATTGGACGCTGAAGTGGCCACGCTGTCCGTAATCCGTCCGTCCGTAGCGCGACCGCTCCCTGACGGTCGCGGCTCTGAATCGGATGTTTGCGGATCACGGACGCTGTGAAATGGCCGCTTCCATCCGCATCCCGGAAATTGGAGGCACAGTCATGAACCGCACTGTCCTTACTCGTCTGGCATATGGCTTTCTATTTGCGGTCGCCGCCGCCATTGGCTGGCAGCTTCCGTCCAATCCCAGCGCTCCTCCCGCGCCATTCGCGACGCCCGTGGTGAAGAATTATCCGGAAGTCGTGGCCAGACCCGCGAGCGGGCAATTGCATTCTCCGAGCGGCTTTCGCATCGAAGAATGGGCGAAAGGATTTTCCACGCACGCTATTTGCTTCAAGGCAGAAAAAGTGAAATCATCCTGGCCGATAGCGGCAGCCGGGACCCGGGAAGCGCCCAGGGCGTAATCTACGTTTTCCCCGATGGCGATCCGTCGCGGCGCAAGCCGTTGATACGCGGTCTGAGCCGGCCCTATGGACTCGAGCTGGACGAAAAGTATCTTTGACGTGAGCGAACCTGAGGCCGTGATACGTTACCCCCACGATTCCGAGAAGCTGACGGCCGGACGAGGTGAGCAGATTATTTCCTTGAAGGGACTCACGCAGGACCACTGGACTCGCAGTCTTCTGTTTGACCGCGCGCACCAGAAATTGTACGTGGGCGAGGCTTTAGCCTGTGAACTTGACCGCGGAAATATGATTTTTGGAATCAAATGGAGGCAGAATGAACCAGATGAAAGGTCGCCGCGATCAATTGATCGCCGAAATGTACTCTGTATTGCAACGTTATTTGTACGGCACAGGCTTTCGGCCTGTGAGCGCGGGGCTTTAGCCCGGCTTTAGCCGGAAAACCGAAATTCGAACTGGAAAGGCGGCTGGAGACTTTGAGACAACAAGGGAATGGCAACCAATGCTGCGGACAAACCGGTCCCGCGCGAGATCCAGTCCCTGTTGTCGGGTGAGCGAGTGATCCTGCGGGAAACCGAGCGCGCCGTGACTCCGTTTGGGGGAATCGCGGTGTTCATCTCTTTTCTGAGCAAGATCGGTTTTGTGGCGGCGATCCGGCAGCATATGCCGATCTGCTGGCGCTCGCCGAATCACATCGATCCCAGTTGGACCTTCACGGCTTTTCTGGTGAGCGTGCTG
>DATDGT010000061.1:0-23424 GCA_036521975.1 Bryobacteraceae bacterium | reverse complement strand
ATCAAGATTTGGAACGAATAAATTGGACAGCATCCCGCGGAGAACTTAGAAGATCCGGTCAGGACGGGGCGTCCGGCGGATCCGCGCTTAGCAGCGGGGCAAGGCGAGTACGTCCTTTGAAATCAACATCGGCTCTTCGCGGAAATACCTATTTTGGACGAGAATGTCACCGGGTAGTGGACGTTCACGAACCCCACCGCCACTCCGGGGGCAATCAGAGAGCGGCGAAACCATCCGGCCCGTTTGTGAACCGAGGGCCTGTAGTCCTCCGGCAAACCGATCAGCAGCGTTGCGGCGCTCAGCGCCAGCACCACTTGGAACGCCGCCGCGGAATTGAAGGAACCGAGTATTTGCCCCACCAGCGGTCCGGCCGCGATCCCACCCCAAATGCCCGTGCTCAAATAGCCCAGGGCGCGGGCGCTGCGGTGCAACCCCGCCACCTCTACGGTCCATGCGGCCGCGCCGGTATACAGACACGCCTCGCCGATGCCTTGCAGAACTCGTCCCAGATAAATGCCGCCGATTCCCCAGGGCAATAAGTACGCTGCGCCGGCGAGCGTGCAGCTACAAAGACCCGTCAGAAACGCGCGCTTGCGGCCTTTGCGATCCGCCAGACGGCCCGCGAAGATCCGGCTGCACAAAGCCACGACGGAAAAAGTGCCGATGACGAAGCCGACTGTGCGGTCGGAGCCGCCAAGGTCGAGACGCACATGCGGCGCCAGCCGCGGCAGCACCGTCCCGAAGCCCAAAAAGCCGAGGAACGTCGCTCCGATCAGACGCCAGAAACGCCCCGGCAACCTCCCGGTTGGGGTCATTCCCCATGATGACACAGCGTGCCGAGACTGGAGTTTGGCGCGGGCAGCGCCCACGATCACCGCGCGGGAAGAACCGTCGGCAGAGACGAAGGCCGCGCGACCCTCCCCGAAATCGCGTCGCCGATCGAGACATGGTTCACCTCCAGCGTGGCGCCCAGTGTTTGGTCCAGCGCCACGCGCGCAGTGCTATAGGCGGCCAGCGCCGAAACTTCCGTGGCCTGGGCCGCGATCCAATCGCGTTGCTGTTGAATCACGTTGTAGGGCGTGGAAGCCCCGAAAACCTGCTTTCTCTGTTCCGCGTCATAAAGCTGCTGCTGCAATCTCAGGTTCTGCACCGCGGCCTGATAGCGAACGCGGGCCTGGCGGACCGCGACGGCGTAATTGGAAACGTCCACCTGCACCTGACTTAGGGTCTTCTGCGTGGTGAGCTGGGTCTGGCGAAGCGTAAGCTGATCGATCCCCTGATCAGCCTGCGCCTGCCGGTTGTGGATCTTGACTTGACCGAACACGCCGATTCGTTCGGTGGGATAATCGCGCCGGAATACCTGCGCCAGTCCGTTGCCGATTCCGCCCACCACAGCCGAATCGGCGCCTCCGTGGTTTGTGCCGGTGAGTCCCGCATTGCTCGCGCCCCCGATCACCTGCACCACCGGAAGCACGCCGTTGATGGTTCCGATCGCGGACACTTGAGCGGAAGCAATATTGGCCTGATCCGAGGCGAGATCGGGACGATTGGCCAGCGCTTGCCGCATCATCTCTTCCACAGGCGGCAGGTCGTCCGTGACGGGGACCTCCATGCGATCCAGCAAAACGATGCGCGCTTCCGCCAGGGCGGGATCGAGCACGCCCTTGCCGCTAAACATGTTCTTCAACTGAACCTCTTGCTGGCGGGCGTTGGTTTCCGACACGATGAGATCGCTTTGCGTGGAGGCGAGTTGCGATGCCGCGCTGGTCACGTCCAAATGCGACATCGCGCCCAGCTCTTCCCGGCGCTTGGATTCCCCGTAGAACTCCTCAGCGGCTGACACGGCGCTGCGCTTGGCTCGCAGATCTTCATCGGCCGCAGCCAAGCTGTAATAGAGATTCACGACGTTGGCCACCAGATTGATGGTTTGCGTACGGAAACCCAGATCCGAGATATTCACGTTGATGCGGTTCACATTGATGGTGCGGGCGTTCACCGCGATGCCGAAACCCTGCAGCAGGTTGTGCTGGAAGGACAAAGAAAGGTTGGGAGCCGAGGAGGGATTCAGAATGTCGCTCGCTGCGCTTTCGCTCAGATAATGATCGGTGTAGCTTACCGTGACCGAGCCTCCGGTGAGAAATCCCTGCTGATAGGAGCCGCTATAGGTGCGGGTGTTAGAAATCAGAGAGAGGCTCAAAGTTTGCGTAGGGTTAGCTTGCGGCGAGCTGATATGGCTGAAAGTGCTGTTTTCCTGAATCAGCGGATCCAAGGTCTGCGCTACCGGCCCCACCTGGGAAATGCTGGCGTTGTTGGAAGCCGCTCCGTTGCCGTTGAACCCGCCCCCGGCCACTCCCGCGGCGGCCTGGCTGCCGGCTATGCCTTGGCCGTTCGCGACCGAACCCGCCTGCGAGGCGCCGCTAGGCACTCCCGGCAGCGCGCCTCCGGCTTGAGATCGCTCCAGATTCCATTCCGCCAGAGGCGCATTGTAGCGCGCGACTTCCAGATCGATATCGCTTTCCAGCGCCAGCGCAATTGCGTCCTGCACGGTTAGATACAAGACTCCGCCGCGCATCAACGCGCCCAGACGCGACGTATCGTTGAGGCGAATGGGAGCCACGGTGGGAGCGAGATAAGGACGGACGATCACCGGCGCCGAGGGGCGGACCGGCTCAATCGCCGCTTCCTGCGCGGATACGACCGCGCAGCCGAGGAAAGCTGCGCAACAAAAAAACGATGCGCAGCAAAGGCAGGCCCATAGTCGGGCGCTGGAAACCGCCTGCTTGCGCGCGCGGCTCGGAACCGATACTCCGCGTTTGCAGCCACTGACCGGGCCGCGACCGCCAGGGAGCGGTCGCCGATCCCCGCAGTCTGGCTTCGTTGCGCGATTCATCGTGCCTCCCCGCCCGGCAGATTCGCCGGGAGCGCCGAAGGCCTCGACACGCGCCCTCCCAGCGCCTCCCCGATTGTAATATCGTTCACTTCCATCGTTCTTCCCAAAGCCTGGTCGAAAGAGATGCGCGCGTGGGTATAATTGGCGAGCGCTTGCACCTCCGTGCTCACCGCGTTGGCCAGGTCTCGCTGATCCTGCATCACTTGATAAGGAGTGCTCGCGCCCAGCTCGTACTTTCGCTGATCGGAATTCGCGGTCTCTTCCTGGAGCTGGCGCGCATGCAGCGCCGCGTCATAACGCGCTCGCGCCTGCTGTACTCCGATCAGCGCGTTCTGCACGTCCACGGCGATTTGGTTTTCGGTTTTCTGCAGATTCAGCTCATTTTGCCGCAATTCCAGTTGGCTGGTGACGTAGTCGGATTGCGCGGCGCGATTGCGCAGCGGAATATTCAGAGAGAGGCCCGCGGAATAATTGGGAAAGTTACGGCGAAGGATCTGTTCTAGAAAATTTCCATAGCCGCCGTTGAAATAACCAGCGGCTGCGGCCGCGCTGGCCCCGCTCAAGGCGTTGTTGGTCAGCTCGGCGAAGGCCTGCAATGTCGGCCTCAGCGAGTTCTTGATACCAACCAGATTCATCTTGTTGCTTTCGATATCGATGCGATCCTGCGCCACCTCCGTGCGGCGCTCCAGCGCCCCGTTCACCAATTGCTCCAAAGGGGTGTTCTCCTCCTTTTCGGGAAGCGTGATGCGATCGAGCGGAATCACGTGGACCGCGCTCAGCCCGGCCGCCGCCACTCCCCCACGCACCAGCGCGTTCTTCAACACCGTTTCCTGCTGCAGAATATTGGTCTGCGAAACCAGCAGATCCTGTTGGCTCGAATAGACCTGAGCTTCGGCGCGCGTGATTTCGATTTCCGCCAGCGCTCCCAATTCCACCTGCCTCCGGTTGTCCGCCAGCAACTGCTGCGCGGTCTCTAACTCGCGTTGACGCGCTTGCAAATCCTGGCGGAACGCCACCAGGTCCCAATACAAGTTCAGCACCGCGGAGACGGTCGTGATCACCTGCTGCTCGAATTGCAGGTCGGTGACTTTTTCGTTGTTCTTCTGCACTCGGATGTTGCGAGTGTTGACGGCGCGCCCGAAACCGTTCAGCAGGTTCTGCGTGATTTGAAGATCGAGGTCGCCGGAGGTATAAGGATTCAGGACGTAGTTCGCGCTGTTGAACTTGATGTGATTGGTTACATAGGTCCATTGCGCCGTTAGCCCGAAGTCCCAGCTCTGCGAATACACCGCCTCATACGTTTGAGTGCTTTGAACCAACGTCGTAGTGCCAACGAGAAAGGTATTGCTTTGGGGACTGGTGGCGTGCTGGAAATTCGTGAACAACAGGAGCGAGGGATCGAGCGTGGGAATCGTGGGGCCAAGCTGAGTGACGATGCCGCCCCCCGAGCTGACGCCGTTGCCGGCGCTGAGCGGAGCGCCCGTGGCGTTGACGGTGACGCCTTGCAGGCTCACGCTTTGCGGACCCGCCGCGACGCCCAATCCCACGCTGCGCAACGCCCCTCCACCCTGTGCGCGCTTTAACACTTCGCTCGCCAGCAGCGGCCCGTAGCGCTGGACCTCGATGTCCAGGTTATTCTCGATCGCCAGCGCGACCACGTCCGCCTCCGTGAGATAGAGATTGCCCGCGCGAATCAGGGAATCCAGACGCGGCGAATTCTCCAGCTTCACCGCGGGTACTGTACGCGCCTGGTAAGGCCGCGTGAACCAGCGTAGACCCGGGGTACCGCCGGGTTTTTCAATACGAATCTCACTTTGCGCCCAAGCGGAACCGGCGAACCCGGCCGCGGCGCAGAACACGAGCAACGGTTTTATAGGCATGAGTTTAAATGCTAGTACGAAGTTCGAGGCGCGGCTGTTCCGGAAAGCGCACAGCAAATGCGTTGTGCCGGTTTAAAAAAGCGAGAACCCTCAATTCCGTTTCAATCGGCCTCGAATGTTGCGGGACAGCTTCTCGAGATCCTCGAGTTTCTTGACGGTCTTCAACGGTACGATATAAGCGTCGCTTTGCTGCAGTTCATCGCGGATCTCCTGGGACAGCTCGACGAGCTCCGCGGCGTCCTGTAGATTCTTCTTATAGTCCGCCTTGACGATCTCATCCCGCTGCGATTTTCCGTTGGGGAGCTTCAATTCGCGAGGTTGGCCGAGAGGCGCGACGGAAGGAAGGTCCAGCGGATCCTGAGCGCCTGCGGTGGCCCGCAGGGCCACCTGCCCCAGCATCACCGCAACCGTCACTGCGAGCACGCAAAACATGCGCATACTCACCAATCATACAGCTTGCGGTTCCTCCGCGGTATGCGCAGAGCCTTGCGCAGGGCTTCGTCTCCTGACTCCTGTCTCCTGACTCCTGGCTATTAATTTCCGCGCGCGAATGTGAAATTCAGGACGGTTTCGCTCGCGACGTTTTGATTGCCGCGGCGCGCGGGCACGAATTGCCAATGACGCGCCGCTTCCACGGCCGCGTCCGCCAGCGTGTCAACGAGGCCCGGCCCATGGGTCAGCGATTCGGACTTCACCACCTTTCCTCGATCGTCGATCTGCACTTTCACGTGGACGACGACGGACGGCGAAATCAATCTCAGAACATTGGCGGAAACGGTCGGCAAGACCCGCTCCTTCACCTGCGCCACTGCAAAATCGGCCGGGGAGTTGGTTGGAGGGGGAGCGATCTGGACGGAGGGAGTAGACAGCGCCTCCGGCTTGGCGGGAGTGGTTTGCACAGGCGGCGGCGTGGATTGGGCCACCGGTTTCGCAGGAGCGGGTTGCGCAGGCGGTGGCGTGGATTGGGACGCCGAAGCCGTTGGTGGAGGATTCAAGCCCGGCGCGATAGTTTGCGGCAGAGAAACAGGCGGCGAGACTGCGGTCTGGGGAAGAGCCGCGGCGGCACTCAAAACCGGAGTGGAGGGCGGCGGCCCCGATCGCGGTAGCTCAAATTGTTTGGCGGCGGGAGCCGGCTGTGAGCCCGGGGTTTCTGGGTCGGGATCAGGCTGCGAGCCCGGGGATTGTGAGGTGGCAGCAGGCTGCGCGGCCGGGGTTTGTGGAGCGCGGGCAGGCTGCGAGCCCGGGGGTTGTGAAGCGGGGGTGGACTGCGAGGCCGAAGATTGTGGAGCGGGGGCGGCCTGCGACGCCGCGGGCTGGGAGGGCGGAAGCTGCTGCGACTGCGGCGGCGAGGACGCTTTCGCGCGCGGCGCTTCGTTTTTTGCGATTTGCGTCACCGGCGATGGGCTAGCCAGAGGATCTGCGGCATTCAACCCCGCCACCATCACCATGTCCGAAAGATTCGCGATGCGCAGCTCCAACCGCAGAAAGGCCGATTTGGGATAGTACTCGACGCTGCCCTGGCTCACCGCGGAGGCATCCATCGGAATCTGCGTCCGCATTTCGCCGTCGGTGATCAGCATTGCCCCTTCGCGGGCGTCGATCGGCAAAGCCCGCGGGTCCCAGGTGATGCGCAAGTGATCCTGCTCCATCGCAGCCTTGAGATCGAAGATGCCGCCGCTCCGAACGTCTGTGGCCGGAGCCTGAGCCGCCGCGCCGGCCGGACGGCGCGCTACCCAGGTTTTGCCCGCTGCAAAAGCCAGCGCTAGTAGAGCGGCCATCCCGCCGGCCAAGACCCACTTCCGGCCTACCGGGCTCGGCGGCAGTTTGGCCAGCAGCCGGCGGATGGGTCCCGCGGTTTGCGCCGGCGGCTCCTGGTGGACCGCCGCCATCCAAGAACTTGTTTCTTCTGGATACGACACGGCCTGCGCCGGCGGCTCCCGGTCGACCACTGCGCGATCGCCTTTTAGCCTATTCAATTCGACGTAGTCGAACGGGAAAGTCAGCGCCGGTTCGCGGCAGATCGACTCTGCTCCGCGCAAGAACAGAGTCGCTTGCGGGCCATCGCTGGCGTCGGGTTTCACAATCAGAAAGAGAGAGCCGGGATGCGTCAACAGTTCGGCTGCCAACGCCTCATCCGCCTCGTCTAATTCCACGGCGGGCCGGAAGTTGGTGCGATACAGTCCCACCACCATGGAAGAGACGCCCACCCCTTTGAGGTGTTCGCGCATTGCCTCCTTGTCGCTTTCGGAAAGGTGATATAGGGGGCCCCCCGAATCGTGGCAATCAATCGGTAGAAACAGTTCCACCGAAACGTCCGGGGCCGAACCGTCGGAACTTTTGGATGCGGGCGAAATAGCGCCAACCAGCACGCCGCCAGCTTCTCTGGGCGGCTCTAGCGTCGAGCCGTCTTGAATTGCTTCATTCAGCCAAGCTACCAGCCGGAGCGGGAAGTGAACCGTCGCTTCGGGCGCCGAGTCGGATGGCGGAGATTGGATGCGAAATTCATCCCCCTCCTCCAAGGAAACCAATTGCCGCCAATCACTGTACGTCATGCCTCCTCCTCCGTTGCTCCCCGGTTAGATTTGCGGCGAAATCTTTATCTCCTCCGCTCTTCGTCGGGGGAAAAGGGGACTGAGTTAGTCTATCATGTTTCAAAGGTAGTACTGCCTCTGTCTTAAGGCGGCCTAGTACCTGCGCCGTAGTCCATCTGGTTCCGAAACTGTTCCACGGCGGCCCCGGCTCACCACTGACTCGGCGCACAACGCAGCCTGGCGCGGCGGGGAGTCAGGGATTTGGGTGAGCGCACGGTCCCGCGCCGGGCGCTGTGCGCTCGGAAGGCTCGTTCGAGCCAAGCACAGGCAACGCTACACTGAAAATTATGGTCTCGCTCACGCCGCCGCGGCGGCTTTTATTCGGTCCCGGTCCTTCGCAGGTGGAACAACGCGTCTACGACGCGATGGCCCAGCCGGCGGTCGGCTACCTCGATCCCTTTCTGTTTCAAGTCAACGGGGAGATCCGCGAGGGTCTCCGCCAGGTTTTCGGCACTCGGAATCCGCTCACGTTCGCCATCTCCGGCACCGGCAGCGCGGGCATGGAGGCGGCCATTTCAAACTTTGTCGATCCCGGCGACAAGCTCCTGGTATTCAGCGCCGGCTATTTCGGGGAACGCCTCGCGGAAATGGGCCGCCGCCATGGGGCGCAAGTTACGCGCTGCTCCAAAGGATGGGGCGAGACGTTCCGTGAAGTCGAAGCTCGCGAGGCCATCCAGCGCGAGCGGCCCGATGTGGTGGCGTTCGTTCACGCCGAGACCTCGACGGGCGCGTTGCAGCCGCCGCGCGCCATCGCCGGTCCGGCCCGGGAAGCAGGCGCGCTGGTGATCGCCGATTGCGTAACTTCGCTGGGGGCTGCGCCCGTGGAGGTGGATGCCGCGGGCATCGACGTGGCCTATAGCTGCAGCCAGAAAGGTCTGAGCTCGCTTCCCGGTCTGGCGCCGTTTACCGCCTCGCCGGCGGCGTTTGAGCGGCTGGAAGCCTCCAAGCGCGACAATTCCGTCTGGTATCTGGATCTCCGGCTCCTGTCCGGCTATTGGGACGCGCGCCGGTATCATCACACCGCGCCGGTTTGTGATCTCTATGCGCTGCACGAGTCGCTGGCGGCCATCCTGGAAGAGGGTGTGGTCCAGCGCTTCGAGCGGCACGCCCGCGTGCACGGGGAATTTGTCCGCCGTATCGAAGCGATAGGGCTGCGGATGCACGTCGCGCCGGGAACGCGCATTCCCAACCTCAATACGGTTTGCGTGCCGGAAGGGATCGACGAAGCCGAGGTTAGGCGATCGCTGCTGGAGGAGCACGATATCGAAATCGGCGCGGGGATTGGCCCGCTGGCGGGCAAGATCTTCCGCATCGGCTTGATGGGTCCGCTGGCCACAGAGGAGGGTTTGGACTTGCTGGTGCCCGCGCTGGAGAAAACTCTCGCGCGAGTAACCACGGCGGCATGAACACCCTTCTTTGGGATATGCTTTATTTTGCCCAGCCCATCGGCCCGAACTAAAATTCTTGTCGTGGACGTGGGCGGCACCCACGTCAAAGCGCTGGTTACCGGACAGCGGGAGCCCGTAAAGATTCCCTCCGGTCCCTCCATGACTCCGCGAAATATGGTCGCGGCGCTGCGAAAAGCGGCTGCGGGGTGGGACTACGCGGCGGTTTCCATCGGCTATCCCGGAGTGGTGGTGCATAATCGCATAGCCACGGAGCCGCACAACCTCGCATCCGGGTGGGTGGGCTTCGATTTTAAGAAGGCGTTCGGGCGCCCCGTGAAGGTAATAAACGACGCCGCCATGCAAGCCTTGGGCAGCTATCGCGGAGGGCGCATGCTGTTCCTCGGCTTGGGTACCGGACTCGGTTCGGCGATGATCGCCGACGGCGCGCTCGAGCCCATGGAAATCGCCCACCTGCCTTACAAGCGCGGGCGAACTTATGAGGATTACATAGGCCTACAGGGCCTACATCACGCGGGCAAAAAGAAGTGGCGCGAGCAAGTTATCGAGATCGCCCAGCGGCTGAAAGCGGCGCTGGAAGCCGATTACGTCGTGCTGGGCGGCGGAAACGCAAAGCTGATGAAGAAGCTGCCCGCGGGCGTGGAATTGGGCGACAATCGCAAGGCTTTCCGCGGCGGTTTCCGCATGTGGCGGACGACGGCCAAGACCCGGGCGAAGGCCCAGCCTGCAAAGGGCGCCCGCACGCGTACTCAAGCCGTCAGCAGTCAGCATTCAGCGGTCAGCTAGCGATCAGCTTACAAGCCGCGACGAGATCGACGAGTTCTTGAATAGCGGCGTCGGCTTTGTGATACGCCACTTCGATCTTGGCCCTGACCGCACTGCTTCAGAAGCTGGACGCTGATCGCTGAGCCGAAAGCTCTCGTCCATCACCGCCGCACCCTCCTCAAGCCCGGCCACCTGTCAAAATCCGCATCGAAAGTCAAAACCGATCGCACCTCATGCCGTTCCATGATGGCGATATGGAGCGCATCCCGCGCCGAAAACATGCCCGCCCCGCACAGGATTTCACTGGCGCGCAGCACGTCGGATTTTTCGACGTCAAACACCTCGTCGACCAGTTCCAGCGTCAGATCTACGGCCGGTCCGATGGCCTCTTTCCGGCCGATCGCCGCATAACGGTGCAGAATCTCCTGCAGCACCTCGGCATCGGTCACCAGCCGCTCGCGGGCCGCGATGAGCCGTTCCACGAGGATTTGCGCATCCGTTTTATTGGGATGCGGCTCCCCGATCAAGTACATCGGAATGTTGCAATCAATGAAGGTCAACTTAAGTAGCCGCGTTCGACTTCCTCCAGCATCTGTTCGATTTCTCCGGAAGGAAAGGCGTGCTGCACGGCCCGTCTGACGGCCTTCAGTTTGCGCTCCGCATCATGCACCGGCTGGCTCGCGCGCGCCTCGCGCAACGCCCGGCGCACCCATTCCCCGACCGGAATTTGTTCCCTTCGCGCCAGCTTCCGGATCTCGCCCATCTCGGCATCCGAGATCAGCACTTGCAGCCGTTTACTCATAAGGTGAGTATAGCGCCGTCACGGAGTGAGTAGAGCATTCCGGGTTTCTACCTCTTTTTAGGGTGATAATATGGGACGCGGAGAACGTTCCCGTCTCCTACCGGGGAGAGTATGAAAGCCGAGGAACTCAAGTCCACGCCAGAGTTCAAACAGTTCAAGGATGTCATGCGCGGCATCCTCTCAGTTTCGAAGAAACGACTTGATGAGTTAGTCGAAGAGGCGGCGCGGGAGTCGCCACGAAAGGGCAATCCACACGCACCCGGAAGAAAGCGACTAAAGAGGTCCTCATGAAAGCCTCGACAAAATAGCCCAAACAAGTAAGGCGAATAGTGCGCCTAAAACAGCAAACCAACCCCAATAACGGTCTGGCTTGCTACTTCTCTTAATGAATGGCCCTATCAAAAATGAAAGAGAGGAGTTGGGCAACCGCCTCAAATGGCTGGAGCGCCGGCTGATCGTCTCTGGATCTGTTGTAGTAGTTGGCGTGTTTGTAGAGATAAGTTCCAAAGTACTAAAGCGACAAATCGATAACGAGGTTATTGGTGGTGTATTGATAATGGTTGGAGTCGCGGGAGAAGTAGCCATCGCGCTCCTAACAAGTCTCAAGACAGATCGAATTCGAGAAATAGCTGATTCAGAAATTGCCCAAGCAAACGAGCGCGCAGCGAACGCTGAGAACGAGGCCGCAAAGAACCGCTTAAAAGCCGCTGAACTTGAAAGCAGCATAGGCCGGCCGCGACTCACTGGAAAATTCCGCGAAGCGCTGGAAAATGTCCCCCCAGGGAAAATAGAAATATGGCACTTTGCCGACAAGAAGGAGTCGGCGGTCCTTGCACGAGACATCGCCTCTGTGTTTGGATCGCTCCGGTGGGCCGTAAGCCATCCTAGGCCAGTTCCTCCATTCGACGAACGCCTGCGGCTTGGAGCTAGGTGTGTAGATGACCGCCTTCTCGGCACGATGTTCTCGCTGATCGTCCCGCAGCATGAGGCCAGCAATCCCAGCGAGAACACGTTACTTCGGACATTCTGGAAGGCCCTCCCGGGAATCACAGGTATACCCCAAGGAACCTCGGGAATAACAACCACTAATGAACTAGCGGACTCTGATCTGCATATCCTCTTCGTTGGAGAGAAGTAATCCCTTGATGGCAAACGCTGGACTGTCACGCCATCCCAAGCATGGCCCGCGAGGGCTAGGGATGTCAGGTATATTATTGCCCTTTTTAGGAGTTCTCGATCACCTCGAGCTCTTTGCCGGCCTCCGACCGCTTGCCTTGCG
This sequence comes from Bryobacteraceae bacterium, assembly GCA_036521975.1. Taxonomy (GTDB): domain Bacteria; phylum Acidobacteriota; class Terriglobia; order Bryobacterales; family Bryobacteraceae; genus Palsa-187. The sequence continues at coordinate 11,811 of DATDGT010000061.1, read as the reverse complement.
CCGAAAGCCACACGCGCACTGCCGAATTCTTCAGAAGCTGAAAGCTGATCGCTGAAAGCTACTTCAGCGAAAGCTACTTCAACGCCGCTTTGGCGGCCGCGGCGATCTCCGGTTCGTGGTCCGCGGCCAGCTTCTCCAGCGCCGCCTTCGCCGCGGGACGATCGTTCTTTTGCTCGCGCAGATCGTGCACCAGAGTGAGCCGCTCCGCCGCGCTCAAATCCGCGAGAGGCAGCGCTTGGAGCTCCTCCGCGGTCCAAGAAGTCCGATAGTAACCCGATCCGCCGGCGTTGAAATAGATCCACGAGGGACAGCTTGAGAGCGGAACCTCGCGCGCCGCGTCCACGACGGTGCATTGTTTCGCGCCATTGGCCGAACGCCAGCATACCGGAACCGGGCCTGGACCGGAGACCCGGAGCTCCAACTGGATGTCTTTTTCCGTGGAGCGGCCACCGCATTTCAGGCGCGCGTTGAGCCGCGGCGTTCCCGTCATGTCCAGGAGAGCGTGCATCGGCCCGGAGGGATCGACGCCGGAGGCGCGCCGCAAGTCCGCTTCGAAATCGGCCGTAGAGGCGTTCGCGAAGCGGTGTTCCTGAAGGTAAGCGCGCGCGGCCTCGCGTACCGGATCTTCGCCCAACCACCCCTCCAGCATCAGCAACACCGACGCGCCCTTGTCGTAAACTCGCCGGTTGTAGATGTCTTTGGATTTTTCGCGGTCCTGCACATCCACGCGGACAGGGCGCGTGTTCGGCCGTTCGTCGACTTTCATAATGCGATCCCGCTCGGCGATGGCGAATATATGCGCGCGCTCCGGGATTTGCTCCTGGTCCATTACTTTTTCGGAGACCCACGTGGCGAATCCCTCGCTCAACCAGACGTCGGCCCAGCTTGCCTGAGTGACCAGATCCCCGAACCATTGATGTCCGATTTCGTGCGCCTCCAAATAGCGCAAGGCCGCAAGGCGCGCGCGAGTTTCCTCGTTCGGCGTGAGAAGAAGCTCGCGGGCAAGAAACGAGATCAAGCCCGGATTCTCCACGGCGCCGAAAGACGAATCGGCCACGGCGAGTTCGTCGAGTTTGTCAAAGGCATACGGCATGCCGGCATAAGCTTCGAGCTTGGGCAAAACATCCGCCGCGGCTAGCGCGGCCGCCTTTCCCTCGGCGGCTTGCGTTCGGGGAGTCAGGACCCGAATGGGCGTCCCTTGGCCGGCCGTCGCGCCCTCCTGCACGCCGAACGGGCCGACGGCGAAAGCCACCACTTCGGCGGGGAGCGGCGGAGTGGTCGCGAAGCGGATCAAATTCCAACCGTCCGGAGCGCGGACCGGCTCCATTTCACGCGCGTTGGAGAACGCCAGGTTGCCCACCGGCGCGCGGATAGAAATCTCCCACGGCGTCTTGAAACGGGGCTCATCGAAACAGGGAAACGCTCGACGCGCCTCAATGGGCGTGAAGGTGGTATACACGTACCAATCGCCGTCCACTTTTCGCCGGTACGCACCCAGCACTTGCTTTTCATCCAGGCGTGCTTGATAGCGAACGGCGACCGTGGCGCGGCCGGGGCCGACGGCCGATTCCAGCGTCACGGCGAGAAACTCGTTAGCGGCCGGCTCCACGCGCGCGCTCCATGACTGCCCGCCGAACTCCACGCGGGCTTCGCGAACGGTCAGATCCTTCCCATTTAGCCAAATGACCGAAACGGATTTGCGCAGATCCATCTCGATGGTCGCCGAACCTTCGAAAGTCGCGAGGCTGGGATCGATAGCCAATTCGAGCTTGTGCTTCAGGGGAACGGCGTCGTCGGGCAGGCGAAACGCGGGAGGCGGAGGAAGCGCGGCGAACAAAGCCGCGGGGAATAGCAGCAGGATGTGACGCACCTTTTCTATTTCAACAGACCTGGACGCAGGTTTGGAGAAACTCGCGCACAACTCAGCCCGGCGCGGCGGGAAGTCAGAGCTCCTTGTTTGAGAGAGATTCGAATTTGTAAGGAAGGACCCCAGGCTGCGCGACACATGTTTTGAATCAGATACGCACGCCGAAAAGAACCGCCATGCACGCCGAGAAGTTGACCGTGACGTGAGCCGCGATGGGGCCGGCCAGAGTCCTGGTCCGGGCGAGCAGCCAGCAGTTGACAGCGCTAAAGACCAGGTAGTACGGCGTCAGTCGAAGGCTAAGATGAGCGATCGCGAAGAGGACGGAAGCCATTATCGCGCCCGTCCAGGTCCGGCCATTGGCATGTGCCAAGCCGAAGATGGCACCGCGAAACAAGATTTCCTCACAAACCGGGGCGACGGCAGCGATTAGGACCAATACACCCGCTGCGGTCCAAGGCCCGGTACGGAGTCCGGAAACAAGCTCCACTATTCCGACTGGAGACTTGCCAGGGATAACCGGGGAGATCAATTGGCTAAAGGCTATCAAACCGGCTCCAGAGGCGATCCCTAAAAAGACGGCGCGGGATTTAGGAGCGTACCGCCCATTCGATTGCGAGGCAGAGCGGCGGCCTTCCGACCGGTTTTTGCGGAAGCGCCGCCAACCGAAGACTGCGAACTGGGACTCCTGCAACAAAGCAAGAAATGCGATCAAGGCCACCGGGGGCGTTTGGACCGAAAGTGTAGCTTTGTCCCCCTTGCTCAGTGTCAGCCAAATCAGGATGACCGGCAGCGCCAGCAGCAGGGTGACGCCGAACGCGGAGACGACATCCGCGATCGCCCGACCCACCACCGATGACGCTGAAAGCGGGGGCAACCGAGGAGCCTCCGGTTGCAACGCAGCACCCTTCTCGAAACCAGGAGCGCTCATGTTTCTTCCACGTTTTCAGCAGCCACAAGCTCCGACAGTTCGATGGTCTACCGACGTCCCGCTTAATGACCGCCCGGTCCCACGGCGCTCGCTGAAGCTTGTCCTACTGGCCCGTGTCGCCGGGACCGCCGTCTCCGGCCGATCCGCCCGAGACGATTCGGCCGTCGGGGAGAGTGACGCGCCGCGCGTCGATCAGGCGGGAACCGTCCTTGGCGCGGTAGCCATCCACGATCATGGTGTCGCCCAGCTTGATGTCGCCGCGTTTGAATCCGCGCCGCGACAAAGCTCCCGGTGAGCCGGCTTCGCAACTCCAATTCGCCACCGCGCCGTTGTCGTCGGTGACATCCATGTAAAAGTAGGAGTGTGGATTGGTCCACTCGATCTTGGTAAGCTTGCCTTTGACGCGGATAGCCTTGCTCCCGTCGAATTCGGCGGCAAAGGAGTGGTGCGCGGCCAGAGGGATCGCGCATCCCAAGGCCAAACCTGCCAGCGGCATCCAAATCTTCATGTTGACTGCCATATAGATAGAGCATAGGATTAGCAGAAGAGAGAGTCAAGGAGGCTGCCAATGAAGGTTGAAGCCAGATTCACGAGTCTATGGGCGCTAGCGCTGATCGCCGCGTCCGCGGCAGGGGCGCAGAACGCGCCAGCAGGCGGTCAAAAATCGGGAAAAAAGGCCGCGCCCGCCCCTTCCACCAAGCCCGCGCCCCGCACCGCTGACGGCCATCCTGATCTCAGCGGCTATTGGAAAAATATGCCCGGAACCACACCTGTCGGCAACCTCGGCAAGGATCTGCCGGGATTCAAGCTGCCTCTGACCCCCGCCGGGGAAGCGGCCCTGCAACACAATCTCACCGCGACCATCGACCCCGAGGCCCTCTGCATCATCGGCGGAATTCCCCGGCATAACGGCAGCGGCCTTGCCTTCGAGGTTCTTCAAACCTCGGCGAAAGTGGCGTTCTTGTATTTCTACAGTTATTACCGCTTAATTCCCATCGACCCAAACCGCAAACATTCCGAAGATCCCGACCCCTCATTTTTCGGCGAGGAACTGGGGCATTGGGATGGCGATACTCTGGTGGTCGATTCCACCGGGTTCAAGGACGAGAAAGTGTGGATCGACGAAAACGCCAATCCGCATAGCGACGCGCTGCACGTAGTAGAGCGCTGGACGCGGCCCGACGAGGGCCACATTCATGTGGACACACTGATCGAAGATCCGAAATTCTACACTCGCCCCTTCAACTATTCCCGAACCTGGATCGCCGGCCAACCCGGCGAGGAGCTTCATGAATATTCGTGCAGCGAAAACAACGTAGATCGGGAGCACCTGGGATTCGGACCCGGACCGATTCGCAAGGATGGCACTCGCGGCTACGAAAACCCAGCGCCGCTGCCTCCGCCGGTTCCGCGCGCGCCAACTCAGCCTCAGCGGTAAACCGCCTCTCCTGACTCCTGTCTCCTGTCTCCTGACTCCTGTGTTTCCGCCGCCTTCCTAAGCGCCGCGCGGGCCAGCAGCCGCGTGGAATCGAGCGTCGGCAGCGGTGAATCCTCGGGATGAATCAACAGCGGGATCTCGGTGCAGCACAGCGCCACGGCGTCGCAGCCCGCCTGTTGCATCCGTCCGATCACTTCTTGGAAAAAGAGCCGCGATCGAGACTCGAACCGGCCATAAACCAGCTCGTCGAAGATGATCGCGTTCATTTTTTCGCGTTCCTCGGGCGACGGGCGCAGATATTCGGCCGGATAAACATCGCTCTCCATCAGGTACTTGGTCCCGGTGAGACCGATCCGCGAATAGCCTCTGGCCTTAGCTTCCTCCGCGACGCATTCAGCGATGTGCAGCCATGGGAGCTTCGAGCGCTCCCGTACTTGAGCCATCACCCGATGAATGGTGTTGTCCGGGCAGATCAAAAAATCGGCGCCGGCGCGGCTGAGTTTCTCGCCGGAGGCTAGCAGCAGATCCGCCACTCCGGCCCAGTCGTCCGACTGAATCGCATGCATATAACGCGCGAGCGAATACGTGTGCATGCTGACTTCGGGATGATCGTGCGCGCCGAACAAGGCCGCGCCTTCCACACAGATGGTGCGATAGCACAGCGCCGCCCCTTCCGCGCTGCACGCTGCAATGCCGATGTGCCGGGGCATGGTTGGCGATGTCCTCGCTCTAGAGTCTACCCTACCCAGGCCGACTTATATCCACCACACGCCGCCCGGGCGGCGGCGAAGGATTCGTCCGTTGCCCTCCACGTGTTCACCAATGCAGCAGCATCATACTAGGATCCAGGAGACAGAACACAGGAGACAGAATGGAAGAACTGCGATATCCCGTGGGGAGGTTCTCGTTTCCCGAAGAAGTGACGCTACGCGAGCGCCAGGCATGGATTGCGGAGATTGCGGGAGCGCCGGCGAAATTGCGGATGGCGGTGGCGCGTCTGACGGCGGAACAGCTCGACGTGCCGTACCGTCCCGGAGGCTGGACGGTGCGTCAGGTGATCCACCATCTCCCGGACAGCCATATCAATTCGTATGTGCGGTTCAAGCTGGCGTTGACCGAAGATACGCCGGTCATTAAGCCCTACGACGAAGCGCGCTGGGCGGAATTGCCCGACGCCTCGACGACGCCAGTGGAGGTTTCTCTGACGCTGCTCGCGTCGCTCCATCAGCGCTGGGTGCGGCTGTTGGAATCGATGCGCGATTCCGATTTCGAGCGTTTCTTCCGGCATCCCGAGCTTGGCCCGGTGCGCCTGTGTTAGGGGCGGCGAGAAACGTCGCGCTGTATGCCTGGCATGGCCGGCATCATGTGGCGCATATCGCTTCGTTGCGCGAGCGAATGGGATGGTAAGCAAATCGCGTCGACGTCGCGCTGCAGGTCGGCTCGGTGAATGAGCAAGCACAATCGGAAGTTCATTGCTTCGGCCCGAAGTCCGGGGCGGGCCGGTTAAGCCCCGAAAGTAAGTACCTCATGCTCAATCACGCGTTTGCCTCGGGGGCTATGCGTGTTCAATTCAGAGTGGATACGCGCAATCGGCGGAGTCAGGCTGCAGTAGCGAAGCTTGGAGCGACCAAGGAAGGAAATCTCCGGCGTGATCGTCTGACTTGGACCGGTTACATCCGTGACACCGTTTATTTTTCAATCCTGGATCGCGAGGCCGGAAGTGAAGTTCCGGCTCGAACAGCGGCTTCACGATTTCAACCGGTCTCTGCTGCTGCCGCAGTCTACACAGAAGGAGTTCGCTTCCATTACGTTGTCTGCATTTTGTCATCGCCGGCTCGAGGTGCACACGAAAGACTTGACGGTCGTTGAACTCGGCCTCAGTCAATACCATAAGCGATTGCGAACCCTTAGAGGGTGTGGCCTGGGGCGAAGCGGCATCCGGCTCAACCGCAGTCTGGAGGTGCGAAGTCGGCAGGGGAGGGGCTTAAAGGCGAGTCCCGAAACCTAACCTTTGTGCAACATCTCAAGTTGGACCCTTACCCTTCGTGAGACGGCCGGCCCAGGAACCGGTAAGATAACCGCGGCCCGGGAGACCAACCCCCGAGTCGGCCCAATTTCAATTGGATGAGAACGCCCATACCGTGCCTCCGGACGACGACGGATCCGGAGGCGACCCAAATCCGCGAGACGAAAAACCAGCCAGGTGGATCGGCGAAGGCTAGCGCGTTTCTCAGGAGTAATCTCCCGCAATTCGACTTAACCGGGCCCGTGCAACCCTAATCCGAGCTTTGTACGAGTGGCCATGATCCGCCCGGGGGGCAGCGATAGCGTGCCAAATGCACGCACGGCCGCTGACGTTATCGTGGTTGTTATTCGACCTCCCGCCATCAGTCTCTTGGATCGGAACGAGTGGCCTCTTTGCTATCCGTTTGGCCGTTGGCCAAGCCGGCCCGTGTATCTGGTTATGGAGGGACCGGGGCTGTGTGCTGGCAGTGCAGTGCGCGATGGGCGGAAAATCGGGCCGGGAAATCGAGACTACCCGGTGTTCCGATTTGCCATCGCGCGGCAGCGTTGAGCCTCGGTGTGATACTCGTCCAGGTGTGGGTGTAGGCTACGGCCTAAAGACATAAGGTCTGCCGCAATTCGGTCTTTGTCGACATCGTTCAGGTGCGAATTGAAATAAAGCCACGCGAATAGGTGGGGCGTGCTTTGGACAAGCGCCGGACCTAGCTCTTGCCGGGCAAGCCTTTGCGCACCGGTATCGTCCGTCAACACTGCTTGGCGCGTCTTTCGCGCGAAGATGATGACGGATAGTTCGCCGACGCTCAACCTCTTTCGATTTTTCAGGACCTCCAACTCCTGAAGGTCTTCGATATCGATCGGATGACATTGAATGCTCCCGCTGTCAATCTTCGCATTCAGGCGCTTCTGCAGTTCCTTGCGTTCGGGCCGCAGCGTACCGGCCTTGTGTAAGCACTCGTAGCGTACGAATGTCGTAGAGCAGAGCTTGACCCCCACCGCATCCGCCGTTGATGACAAGAGCCTCGATGCGAGGATGTTCCAAAGCGAACACGTATCAGCGACGTTCAGCTTCTCGAATCGAGCGACGTTTGCGATCATTGCGCTACTGGCCTCACACCAAATAGGGCAGCAACATCACGAAACTCGAAATCGTCCACAAGCAGCATTTCCGCAACGCGGCTGGTCGTAACAATGCCCATGTTCCAGGCTTGCAGACAAAGTGAAACATAGAAGGAACTGAGTCCGCGGCTCAACAATTCCTGCTTCCGTGCGGCCGGACCGCCGACCAGATTTGCTAGTTCCGGGTCCACCTTCTGGTGGGCTGGCACTCTTACGCGACGCAGTTCCTTTAGGGCTTTGTCATCGATGGCCTTCGCTTCTTTCAGCGCGATCGCCAGGGCGTATGTGCTGACTTTGAAATGGCTGGCCCATTTCACGATTTCAGCTTGGTTCCACCGTGGGACGGGAAGGTTCCTGGTGATCGTAGGTGGGAGGAGATAGCGGGAGGCGAACGTGTTTGCCCTGGCTTCGACGAGGTTCGACTGCCCTTTCTCAAATGAGACGATCACATCTTCATCGCGGTCCAGGATGCCGTGTGCGCCCTCATGAGCGGCCGTGAATCTCTGCCGGTAGATATCTTCGGAATAGTTCACGAGGATGCACGTCCCCGCGGAGGGGTGTTGGATGGTCAGGCCCGATATATTAGAGTTCTGGAGTTTCCGGCGGAACAAATGGAATCCGATTGTTCTGAAGTCGCCGTAAACGTCGCTCGGTACTTGGTTCGGCCCGTATTCAAAATGTCTGCGGAGGGCCGCTGCGGCCTGGTCCCCGTGACCTTTGAAAAACTGCCCTCTCGGCGTGAAGCTGAAACGCCTTACCTCCCGCTTCAGTTCGCTGATCAAATAGGCTTCAGACTCGCAGAGAAAAAAGAACTCCTGGACGCTTCTGCGGTCCTGCTTGGAGAACTCGGTTCCGTACCGTCGATATAACGATTCAGCCTGTTCAAAGGGGGCTAATTTTTCATTCGATATTAAAAATCGGTAGTCACATTGAAAAAAATCGGCCAGAATGAGCACTTCGTCGCCGGTTGGAGCGATGCTACCAGCTTCAAAGCCCTCAAGACGATCTACCGCGATGCCGGTGCCAGGAACAAGTTCTTCCGGCGTCAGCTGTCGCTGTTCGCGGTAGCGTCGAAGTTTATCCCCGAAGGCGGAAAGATCAATTGGCACGGGTTTACATTTTAGCCTGCCGCACAAACGGGTGAGCAAGTTCCTCGGAGCGGTTTGGCGCCCCGAGCCAGAGCACTCGGACTACACCGCTCGCTCGACGTGAAACGCCCCACACCGCACGTGCCTGATCCCCGCGTGGTTGGCCGGCAACAAGAAGGCCCCGAGTCGGCTTCGTACGAGTGGCCCGTAATCCACCCGCCAATTGGATATTACGGGCTCTGCATTAGTTGACCACTACCCGCACGCGGCCGAGATTCTGAATTCGGGCATAGGGAGTCCTGGAATCGCCTCCTCGTTGGGACGTGGCGCGAAGAACCGGGAAGTAAGTGCCGGGTTGAGAGAAGGTATGTGTGACCTTCAGGGTCACCGTCGACTTGAAATCATTGAGGGGCTCATGGACAGGGTAGTTGCCGCGTCCTTCGAAGTCCCATTCCGCAGCCACCACTTTGTCCTGGTTCACGGGCACTTCGATGACCGCGGTGAAGGTAACGGGCCTACCGACCGGGACATCGGCGCGCACGCGACCGTTGGCCAACAGGTGGACTATGGGCTGGATGCCCTCACGCTTTGCGGCTGTTTCCGGCACCTCTACCTGGCCGTCGGCCATCTTATAGTTGGTGCTGGCCGGGGGTTTCACGCCCTTCTCAACCCACGCGCTCACATCGCGGAGCGCTTGTTCCAGCGCGCCCTGGTAGCTGACGGTACGGGCCTGGGCCGGCACACCGGCGGGCGGAGTGTGTTGCGAGTGGTCGTTGAAATAGAGCCGGAACTCATCGTCGATTCGCTTGCCCAGGGCCTCTTTCACCTTCGTGCGATACCAGTCTGCCTGCCAGGGCAACGCGTCGATATCCATCAGGGATTCGAGCACGATCATCTTGCCTTTGAAGCGGCCGTTCTGGATGGAGCCTGCTCCATTCATGGAACCGATCGGCCCGAGCAGGACGCTGCGCTGCGGATAGATCGGCTCGCCTTTGCTGTTCCGAAACTGCTCCCAACCATACATGTCGCGAGTCGGAACCTGGTGGCGGTGATAAGTCTGAAGTGCGAGATAGGCCGAGTTGTCGATCCGCACTTTGTCGCCGGCCTGAATGCCGCCCACAACTGCCGGGTCCGCGCCGAACCCGAAGCCGGCCGTGTTGCCGGTGACGGCGCCGAGCGCGACACTCTTGCCTGCTGCCGCGCCGCTGGTAACAATCAGGTCGGCGCCCGCCAGATCGCTTGTGGGAACACTGGACAGCTCGATCCGCTTCTGAGGGCCGGCGACCACGTTGACGACAGTCGCTTCATGCTGGATCCGCGCAGCCGAAACCGATGACGTTTTGTCGGTCCCGAGATAGCCTGGCTTGGTCCAGAAATCATTGGTGTAAGTCGGATCGAGATAGGGAACGTAGCCGGCGACGAGGGGGAGAGCGCCGCCGTTCATCGTGGCGTGGCTGAACCATCCACGCAGCGGGAAGCCGAGGCGTGTGGCTTCTTTCAGCGCTCCGGACTCCTCCGCGTTGAGACCCGCGTAGGGGTCGCCGCTGCCGCCCGGATCGATCGCGTCCATGATGCCGGGAAACTTGTTTCTGAGCTTCAGCACACGCAGGGCATGGATCCGCACCGTCATCGTGCCGGGGATGGAATTCGGCGATCCCATGACGTATGGCACAAAGCCGTCCCACACGCCGACGGTGTTCTCGGCACTGCTGACGGTCTGGAATGCGCCGCCGCTTCCGCCGTAGAGATATCCGTAAATCCGGCGGCTGCCATAGATTTCCCCTGCCTTGACGCGCGAGAACTTCGCCGCTTCCGCATTGACGCGGTACCCGCCGACAGAGGGGTCGAGTTTGCCGTACACCGCCTGCTCCGTAGTGGTTGCGCGCTCGACGCCGCCAATGTTCGTTTGCACGTAATAGCCGCCACTCGCGAAGGCGAATCCGATATTGCCGGCAGGGCCATTTTCGCTGGTCAGAAGCTGGTGGGTGTTCTGGAAGAATCGTCCCTGGAATTGTTCCGGCGGAGGAAAGTAAAACGAGAACTTTGCATCAGTGCCTTTGAAGCCGCCGTGAATATAGCGGTGGGGCACTGGCGTGGTCCGCTGCTCGTCGATGTCGACATAGGGACTGTTGAACCTCGGATCGACACAATCGCCGGTCACGTACATCGGGGCTCCGGGGGCAGGCGGGCTGCAGGCTTTGGACTGGCCTTGCAGGCGGGTGCCTGTGCTGGTGGTGATTGCGAACGTTACCGTGAGAATTGCGTGCCAGTCGCGGTGTGTCATAGCGGTTGTCCTCCCGGACCCCCGCATAATAACAGCTTTGGTTATCGCGACAAGCGCAATTTCGGGGCGAACAGGCATTCGCCAGCCAGTTCAGGGCGCCAATATCACCGCCGTGAAAGACCGCGTGACCAAACATCTCTACGACGCCGGTATTCCAGAAGCGTTACCGGAAACGAACACGCTCGTCCTGGAAGATTTTCCGCCGGGATTCTTTCAGCCACCGGATGCTCCCTGTACGTGAACTGCAGACCCTGAACACCGTGTACAAAGTCCTGCCTGCTCAACAGCACGGCGCCTACTCATTACGCCACCTTCCCGCTTCTCCAGGACGCCCAGCGGCGGCACACGTAGCGCGGGGTTGTCCCGATACGGAATGCGGTGGCCATGACGGACTGTGAGCACCCGGGCGAACTTCGACATTATCAGCGTTTTCGCACGACTACCTCGCGCCTGGTGTCGACACGCATTGAGCGGCTTGTCGGCAACTCTTCCGGAGCTGACACCTCAGGGTTTCGGCTCGATCCCGATCCGGTCGTTCACCGCCGATGAAATCCGCTGGGTGCATCCGAGGTAACGCTCCGTGGTTTGCACCGAGACATGGCCAAGAAGAAACTGAATCTGCTCCAGCTCGCCACCGGCGGCGCGGCAGAGACGCGCGCAGCTTCTCCTCTTATGCCGCATGCGGCATAATCGGAGCTATGCCGCATCCAGGACTATGCCGAATCGGATGCGAGGATGCTCGTTTGGCGCGGAGTCGGCGACGAATGCCGTCCATTGATTCGGCATAGTCCGTGGAGTCACAGACCCTTCAGAAAAGCCAGCAGGTCATCGTCGGGCTGATAGCGGCCCGCCGTGGTGGTGATCGGCGTTGTTTTGAAAAGGACCTCCTCTTTGATACGCAGATTGGCGTCCAAGTAGATCTGCGGTAACCGTTCACGTGGTCGTGGATCGTAGTGGAAGCAGGGAAGGTGCAGTAACCTGACGGCGGTGGCAGCGGACGGCATCCGTGAGGTAACCCAAGACATGGCGCCTCTGCCGCTTGCACGTCTGCGCGATAGTGAGTAA
>DATDGT010000060.1:0-57564 GCA_036521975.1 Bryobacteraceae bacterium | reverse complement strand
CCACCGAGTCCAACGACAATGAAGCACGCCCACAAGGCGCCGCGAGGCAACTTGGCCTTTGCTACTCAGCGGGGCAGTGAAGGCGGATTATGAAATAGGAACGACAATTCGATAACAGTTATTTGTGCGGCCGGACTTAGTCTCCCATGCATCTACAGGATCCACTATGTTGATTTTACTTATTGTACTGATTTTGTTGCTCGGCGGTGGCGGCGGGTACTATGGCTATGGTCGGTGGGGATATCGCGGCGGGGCCGGGGTTAGTCTCAGCACGATCTTGCTTATCGTCCTCGTCGCATACTTGCTGGGGGGCTTCCATTAGCAACACGGTGGCGGATGGTTGGAAATAGCCGCGGGGCAGCCGACAGCGCCCTCGAAGCGATGCATTTATTTCCAACATCGTTAGTAGATTTTGCCATCGGTCACCGAAGCAGAAGATTCATGAGCGAACGCCTGGATTTTGAAATAGTATGTCCGAACGATCACGATCAGACAGTGACGTTCACCCAAGAAGAATTTGAAAACTCACTGAAGTCAGGCGCTCTCGTGTTTCACTGCAACACTTGCGACACCAACTGGCCACCGTCGCAGGAGGACATCACCGGATTTCGGAAGGAATTCCTGAAAGAGCGCGACGCGTGATCGCGATGAGTCCCTGATAGGATGGGTCACCCTGGTGAGCCGGGAGGCGCCGCGATATTCTTCAGCGCCTGTTCGCTTTGGTGCAGCTCTCTTCGGCGCCGTCTCTCACTTCCTTGAGGAAATCTTCTAGTGTCCCGCCCCATATCGACGTACGAGATGGGATTTGGTCCGGCGTCGTATTTGACTAGCGAAACATAGCCGTCGTCGTGAAAGCGGATGACGGCGTCCACCGCATCCACGTTATGAGCGCTCGGTATCAGGCTCGTCACCGGTGATGCCAACGGTACGGCCCTCGCCCTCTCGACAAAGCGATATATCGCGAGTTCAAGCTCTTCACCAAGCGTCATTTGCGGGCTGGTCTTTCCCCCTTTTCTTCGCCACCGGCGCGCGGGCGTTGGCGAAACCAGAATCAGCGCGGCTAACGCGCTTAAGCGGGATTACGGTGGATCGATCCTGATAAACGCGCTTGCGTCTGCTTTCTGTCCGAGTCGGCGGCGGCTCGGAGAATGGCGAGTACCCCGCCGAGGGCCTGGTAGTTAGACCTCTCGGGATGCGGAATGCCAGGCGATGCTATCGGTCCAGACATTCCGCGTTGAACTCGATGACGTGACGATCGGGATCGCAGATGTAAATCTGCGGAAAGCCGGCGGTGGCGTGGGGCTGCAGGACCATATAATACGGATCGTCCGGATCGGCGTCCTCACGGTAACCCTTCACATGTAGAAATTTCACGGCTGCGTGATAATCCGGCACTCGGATCGCGAAATGCACATCCCGCGTATCGAGCGGCTTTTCGCGAAAGGTCGCGCGATCGTGAACCATCAGATGTACACGCTGAAAATCGTTTAGCTGAAACCAGGCACCTGGGAAATTGAACGGCGGCCGAGGAATCTCCTTGAGAGATAGTATTTCGAGATAGAATCCTCTCGACCGCTCCAGATCGGTGACATTCAGTGCAATGTGGTGGATGCCGGTGAGTTCCATGCCCTCACCGCCACTCTATCATGCTAGGTACTCCGCTTCAAAAATCCGGCCACGGATTCGAGAGCAATGTGGGGCGGCGCCCTGCGCTACGGCGCGCCCTCGGTCCGCCCGGTGCAGGCGGCCTGGGAGGCCGCCGCAGGCCGAGGGCCTGCCCCACCGGAGGCCGCAAAGCCGGCCCTTTGGCTAGAAAGAGTACTTAAGAGCGAACTGCAGGTTCCGGGCGCCTGAGGACTGATTCACAACGCCAGTCGGCACGCTTTTGGTGTAATTGATGTCCGTTCCGTAGCGGCTGACGTTCTGATTCCAGTCGCCCGGCAAAACATCGGTCGCGTAGCCCGAAACAGCGAAAATCGGCGTGTTGAAGGTATTGATCGCGTCAAAACGGAAAAGCAGCATCTGCCTCTCCGTGAGATGGAACTGCTTCGACAGGCTCATATCGATCTGCTTCAGGCCGGGCCCGCGCTCGGTGGAGATGGCGCAGTTGCCGAGTTTGCCGAGGCCTGGGATGCGCATGGTGGTGGGATCGAACCAGACATAGCCCCCGCCGACGAAATTCTTGTAGGGGGTCGGATCGGATGGTTCAATGCAATCCGGGCGAGGCTGGAAGTAAGCGCCGGTGGGGTCGTATCCGAACTGGATCATCGATATCGGGAGACCCCCGTGCGCTGTGAAAATCGTGTCGTAGCGCCAATCGCCGATGACCGTGTTCAAGGCCTTGCCGGCATTGCCGGCGAAAGCGTGGTTGCGGCCCACGGGCAGATCGTAGTTCAAATAGCCGCTGAAGACGTTGGTCACGTCGGCATCGCACAGACCATAATCCAAGGCGACATTGTAGACATAGCTTTGGAAGGAAACGTCGGCTGTGGTCTGGGCAATCGCCGAATTGTCATAGCGGCCATAATAACCCTGATTATTCGTCAGGCATTTGGACCATGTATAGTTGGCCTGAAAAGCAAGACCCTTCGCCAGCCGCTGGTGAGCCATAAGCTGGAGCCCGTCGTAGTTCTGGAGCGCCGTAGACGTGTTCAGCCGCTGCTGGCCGGTGCCGTCGTTCTTCAGGGTTGGATTTCCGGCCAGATACGGACCGGGAATGCTGGTTCCGTCGGGTAGAAGAACGTTCTGTCCCATGTTGTAGATCGCGGCGAGATGATCGCTGTGCTGGCCCACGTAGCCCGCCTGCGCCGTAAACGAGTTGCCAATCTGGCGCTGAATGCTGACATTCCACTGATTGGAAACCGCGGGACGATAGTTCGGATCCGTGGCGTGAATGCGCACTCCCGCAAAGCAGGATGCGGGGGCCGAGGTCACGTTGGCTACGGTACAAGCCGGCCCGGAGGCGCCCAGCGCCCCGAATCCCTGATCGAGCGTGATCTGGTTGGCGGGAATAGCGCCGTTCGTTCCGACGCCGCCCCACTGGCCGACCAGATCCGTGTTCCACGGAGCGTTTGTGGCAAGCCGGTTAAACTCGCCCGTGCCCTCCTGGAAACTGGATCGCGAAAATGCAACGCGCACTACGGTTTTCTCGTCGAGGCTCCACGCCAGTCCCGCGCGCGGCAGGAAGTTCGCGATGCCGTTGTATTGGTTGTAGAGAGCGCGGCTCGCGCCATTAACGCCCGCAAGTTCGATCTGTCCGCTGTACATGCCGAAGTTCGTCATGCGATTGTGTACTTCGTAGATGGGAGTGAAGAGCTGCCAACGCACTCCGTAATTGAAAGTCAGATGCTTGTTAATCCGCCATTCGTCCTGCGCGAAAACGCCGATCGCGTTGTTCCGCTGGCCAACCGTTCCCGAGTATCCCAAACCATAAGCCATGTAAGACGGCAAACCGAGGAAGAAATCCGCTTCGGCGTTGCCGGTGTAAGTGCCTGTGAACCCGATCTGGCCCGCCGCTCCGTCGCTCGTAGTCGCCGGAACGTAGTTGTTTCGATAGCGCATGAGCTGAAAGCCGGCCTTGATCGTATGGGTTCCATGGCTATAGATCGCGGTGTCGGAAACTTGAATCACGGTTTGATGGAAAATCTCGGGAGCGTCGACCGTGCCGAACGCGAAAGGTCCATTTTGTTGTCCGCCAACTGGAGCACCGGCAAAATACAGGCCGGGCAGATAGGGCGTGGGCTGGCCCGGGATCAGATTCGCTCCCGCCGTGGTGCTTAATGACTGCGTGCTGGCGTCAGCCGGGAAATAATTCATTCCCACGCGAAAATCGTTTACCAAGGTCGGCGTGAAGGTGCGGGTGTAATCGAGTACGGATTGCTGAATAGGAAAACCGTTAGCGCCGTTGCTGCTGTACTGGAAAACTTCGCTATTAATCACCGGCTCGTCGATATATTGCTGCGAATAGCGGGCGAAGAAGCGGTCCTTATCGGTAGGGTCCCAATCCATCTTTATGTCGCCCTGATTTCCGTGTGTGAACGTCTGCTGAAAGTCGTTGAGGTTAAAAAGAGTGCCGTTGCTGCCCGGCGTGCCGGCGAGATCCGGCTTGGGCAGAGCGCTCACGATCTTCAGGGCCGTGGGGCTAATGCCGGTGATGCACGGGTCGACGCCCATTTTTTGAGTGCCGCTGCAGATGGCGGCCTGGGTCAAATTGGAGGGCATGGCGACATTGGTGCCTGGGTAGTTCAAATTGACGCCCAGGTCCGACAGGTTGCCCGTGCGGTCGGCTACAGTGAATGTCGTCTTGGGTTGCGGCGTGGCCGGAAGATCGAAACGCGAGCCTTGATAATCGGCGAAGAAGAACAGTTTGTTCTTCTTGACCGGACCGCCAAGGGTGGCGCCGTATTCGTTCCAATGCTGGCGCGGGGTGGGCAGCCCGTTAAAGTTGTTCGACCATTCGTTGGCATTGAAGAAGTCGTTACGCAAAAATTCGAAAGCGTTGCCGTGGAGTGCATTCGTGCCGGATTTCAAGCTCACGTTGAACACTCCACCTAGAAAGTGTCCGAACTCCGCGCTGGGATTGTTGGTAATGATATTCATTTCCTGAATGGCGTCGACGCTGGGCGAGTAGGCGACGTTGTTGTCCACGAACTCATTGTTGTCAATGCCATCCAGAATGTAGTAATTGGCCTGCTCGCGATTGCCGTTGAGGTTCGGTCTCGCCGCATTGAAGGTCAACAGGCCGGTATTAAACGACGCGGGGCTGATGGTGACCGCACCGGGCACGAGCAAACCCAACTGATTATAGTTGCGAGTTTCAAGCGGCAGGCCGGCGATCGCGTTGGCCGTCATGGCCGAAGAAACTTCAGTGCTTTCGGTCTGCAGGAGAGGAGCGGCGCTCGAGACCTCCAGGGTTTGCGAGACTTGGCCCAAGGTCATCGCAAAGTCGACTCGGGCGATTTGATTGAGCGTGAGATCGAAAGGCGGGCGAACGGCGGTCTCAAAACCAGTGGCCCCCACCCGGATTTCGTACTTGCCCACCGGAAGACGAGGTAGATTGTAGACCCCCTCGGCATTGGTTTCCGTCTTCCAGGCAACGCCACGATCGACATCTCTCGCGGTGACCATGGCATTGGCTACCACGGCGCCGCTAGGATCGGTGACGTGGCCGGTGATCGCGCCCGTGGTTTCCTGGGCCCACGCCGCCGCAGCCATCAGCGCCACGATTGCTCCAATGCTAAAGCGCGCACAACGCATTCGCTGTGCGCTTGGCGCCATTCCCGTTAGTTTGGAAAATCTTACTTTCATAACCCACCTTTTCCCGTTTGACCTTGCATCAGCGTGATTTTGAAACTATCTCCCTGGAATTTCCAGTTCAAAACGGTTGTCGTTCGGTTACAACCACGTTCGTTACTGCATCGAACGCCCGTATTTGCAACGCGGTCCGGCTCAATTTTCGAAAGCAGCAATCGGACGGGCCGGACTGCGGCGAGCCTGACTTCCGCCGCCGGCTGCTCGATCCGATCCAATTCCGCGCCTTTCTCCCGGATCCAATCCGCCGGTGCGCGCTGGCCCTTATTCAGAAAGTCCAGGGCACGGAGTCCGATGGTTCCCAGGGAGCTCACATCGTGCGCTCGCGTGAGCAATTCGGTGATTAGCGAATTGTCCCGCGCCGCCGGCCGTATGCGCGTTTCGAGATCCGACCATTCGATGAAGGCAGCCCGCAACTCCGCCTCGGCTATAGGGTCGGGGAGCCGCATGACATCCCGCCCAAGCCGTCGAGCCGAGTCGCTCTCCACCGGGACGGCGTCGACAAACCGGTTCAGGGGCGTCAGGCTCGTGTAACGGCGGGCATCACGGCGGCCCTCAATCCCCAGGGCTTCGGATACATCCGCGAGAATCTGAAGCGGCTCTTCAGGCGCGGCGCCCGCGATTCGGCTGAGCATCTGGCGGGATTCGGAGCTCTGCTCCAAGCCGGACCACTCCAGCCAACGGCTCACTACTTCCAACCGCTCATACATCGCTTCGGGGTCGCGAACCTCGCGCGGGGACCAAAAGCGCTCCGCAATCGCAGCCATGCGCGGCCAAATGCGCGAGTCCACGTTCTCGGCGCTGACATATTCCGACCACATGCACGCTTCGCCTCCGAGAATTCGCGCGGCTTGGTCCGGCGGCAGATCGCCGGCCTTGCCGTCGAAAGGATCGACAGCGTAGTGAGAGCTCGCGGGCTGAAGATGATCGAGGTAATACCCGAACGAAAGCACGGACCGGTACCCTTTCGCCGCCGCTTCGGCCAGCGAAGCCTGTCCGCGCCAGGATTGGATGATGGAATCGCGGGGAAGATCGTCGCTCAGCGTCTCATCCCAGCCGATCATGATCTTGCCATGCTTCTTGAGCAGCTTACTTACGCGCAAGTTAAAGTAGCCGTGCAGATCGCTTTGCCCGGCGAATCGGTGAGCGCGGGAGAAAGCTTGAATGGAGGCGGAGTTTTTCCATTGACTGCCCTCCACTTCATCGCCGCCGATGTGAAAGTACGGGTCTGGAAATAGCGCCGCCAACTCCCCGATCAGATTGTCGAGGAATGTGTACGTCTCCTCGCGGCTGGGATCCATAGCCGGCTGGAAGATGCCCCATTTCCGCTCGGTGGCATACGGACCAGGCGCGCTGGCCAGCTCCGGATATCCGGCGAACCATGCGGTGGTGTGGCCGGGGATATCGAATTCCGGAATCACGCGAATGCCGCGGTCGCGGGCGTATGCCACCACCTGTCGCACTTCGGCCTGGGAGTAATAATTTCCGTCGCTGCCATTCTGATGCAAGCGCGGATAGCGCTTACTTTCGACACGAAAACCCTGATCGTCCGATAAGTGCCAATGAAAAACGTTAAGCTTCACCGCGGCCATCCCATCGAGGTTGCGTTCCACTACCGCGATGGGCATCCAATGCCGCGCGACGTCCAGCATCAAACCGCGCCAAGGAAATCGAGGTTGGTCTTCGATTGTCACGGCTGGAACTCTCCACCCGTCCGGCCCTGGGCCGATCAATTGTAAAAACGTCTCGAGTCCCCGGAGGGCGCCCGTTACTGTGCGCGCCTGCAGCCTGGCGCCGGCGGGAAGGACCTGCAGTTCATAGGATTCGTCGTCACCCAAGACAGGGTAATCGCCGCCACGTTCGCGGCATTCTATAGTGAGCGCCGGTTTAGGGTTCATAAGGGACTGGCCCGTCTGGCGCTCCACTCGCGCGAGGAATCGCTTGACCCCGGCTTCCAGGCGGAAGTCCGAATAACCGCCCATGGACACGCCGAAGCTGGAATCGATCTTTAGTTCGCCTTGGGTTTGAATGACTTTGCGCGGCATCGGCATCAGGGGCAGAGGGGCGGAGTTAAGGCCCCCCGCCAATGCAAGAGCCAGTAGGACAAGCTTCAGCTTGTCGATTCCCGTCATTCGGCCACTGAGCTCCATCCGCGGCGCGAAAGATCCCACCAGATCGCCGCGCCTCCGCTTAACCCTAACCCGAGGAGCACCAGGCCGGTGGTCCATTCGGCCAGCAGCAGCTTGCCGACGCCGAACAGCACTCCATAGATCAACGCACACCCGGCTAACCAATCGAGCGCGCGATACCAGCCGTCGTTCGTGTCGGGAATATCCGGAGCAAGACGGGCGATCGGCCCCCACCCCGAAGCTCCGGGCCTCGCGCGCCGGTAGAACTTGAGCAGCGTCTGCTCGGACTCCGGCTCTGTCAGGAATGTGACCGCAAGCCAGACGATGGTGGTGACCGTGACAGTCACGATCATGATCCAGGCGAAGTCCACCGGCTTATCGCTATCCAGCCCGCCTGCCAATTGCAGCGCCAGCGAAGTTACAAAAGCGGCGCTCATCGCCGAGATTTCGCTCCATGCATTGATGCGCCACCAGAACCAGCGCAGCAATAGAACGAGCCCCGTGCCCGCGCCGGTCACGATTAAGAGCTTCCAAGCCCCTGCAATGGAGGTGAGGTAAAGGGTCACCAGGGCCGAGACCGCGGTCAAAAGCAGCGTGGCTCCTTTGGAGATCAGAACATAATGCGATTCCGGCGCTACGGGGCGCAGGAAGCGGCGGTAGAAATCGTTCACGATATAGCTTGCGCCCCAGTTCAATTGCGTGGCGATGGTGGACATGTAGGCCGCCGCAAACGCCGCCAGCATCAGACCGCGCAAGGAGGCCGGGAGATACGCGATCATCACGCGGACATATCCCGTCTCCGGATCTTGCAAACCTGGAAACAGCACCAGCGAAGCCAAGGCAACCAGCACCCAAGGCCAGGGGCGGATGGCATAATGAGCGACGTTAAACCACAACGTGGCCAGGAGAGAATGCTTCTCATCCTTGGCCGAGAACATTCTCTGAGCGATGTATCCGCCGCCGCCCGGTTCGGCGCCCGGATACCACGTCGCCCACCAGTTGAGGGAGATATAGACCAGGAATGTAATCATCGGCATCCAGGGCGAGCTCAGATCGGGGATGAAGCTCAGCACCGAGCCATGCGTGCCGGGACGCACTCCTCGCGCCTGATCCAGCAACTGCAGCTTGAACTTGAGAGCGCTCATCCCTCCTACCGCTTCCACCGCCGCGAAAGCCAGCACGACGACCATTGTCATTTTGATGAAGAACTGGAACACATCGGTCACCAGCACGCCCCACAGGCCTGAAAGGGTGGAGATCGAAGACGTGAGCGCGATCATTCCCAGCACGGCCGCCAACGCCTGGAAGCGCGTGAGGCCGAGTGCGAGCATCAGGATCTTCACCATCGCGAGGTTCACCCACCCTAACACGATGCAATTGATGGGTATGCCCAAATACAAAGCGCGGAAACCGCGCAGAAAGGCGGCCGGTTTGCCGGAGTAGCGCACTTCGGCGAATTCGATGTCCGTCATGACCCCGCAGCGCCTCCACAGACGCGCGTAGAAGAACACGGTCAGCATCCCGCCGGCGACGAAGCTCCACCAGAGCCAGTTGCCGGCGATTCCCCCGCGGGCCACCATTCCGGTGACAGCCAACGGCGTATCGGCCGCGAAGGTCGTCGCGACCATGGATGTGCCGGCCAGCCACCAAGGCACGTTTCTCCCGGAGAGAAAGAACTCGCTGATGGACTTGCCGGCGCGGCTTCGATAGTACAGCCCAATGGCGAAATTTCCCAGGAAGTAGAGAACGATGCAAAGCCAGTCAATGTATGTCAGGCGCATGAGTTCACATCGTCCGGGTAATCTTGCTCAAAGTTCTGGGCTGGTCGGGATCTAGTCCCTTAACGTGCGCCAGGTGCTCGGCAAACAACTGGGCCGGAATGATGTACGGGATGGGCGTGTAGAGGTCCTCTGGCCCCTGTGAAACGGTTGGTTGGGCGGGAACTTCGAGAATCCGGGCCGATTTGAGTGCGCTCGGACTGCGCCGTTGGGTGATCACCAGCATCTCGGCCTTTAAATGGGCCAGGCGCTTCAGCACGCGAGAGACGGACGGCCAGGTAGGCCCTGGAGGAGCGAAAACGAACACGGGGAAGGCGCGCTCCACAATGGCGATGGGCCCATGCATCAGGTCCGCCGCGGAGAAACGTTCTGCCAGGACGTAGCAAGTCTCCATGAGCTTGAGGCCGAACTCCAAGGCGTTCGAGTAATTCAATCCGCGTCCCACTGTCACGGTCCCGCTCATGAAGCGATAGCGCTCGACGGTCTCGGCGATCCGCGCCTCCTGGCGAAGAATGGCCTCGACGGCGCCCGGAACGCGGCGGAGATGGTCGAAACGAACCAGACCTCCCAGAGCGCCGCCGAGCGCCGCCGCAAGCAGATAAAGAGCCAGTAATTGGCCGGTATAGGTTTTCGTCGCTGCGACGCTGCGCTCCTCGCCGGCATGGACCAGCAGAGTGTGTTCAGCGGTCCGGGCCATCGTGCTGCGAGACTCGTTCGTGATGCCGACGGTAATCGCGCCTCGCTTGCGTCCGTGGGCGAGGACCGCATTGGTGTCCGTGGATTCTCCAGATTGGGAGATTCCGACCACCAGGGCGCTCCGAAGATCCAGATCCTTTCTGTAAAGCGTGACGATCGAAGGCGCCGCCAGCGACACCGGAACACCGGTGGTGATCTCGATCAGATACCGGCCGAACTGGGCAGCGTTGTCCGAGCTTCCCCGGGCCGCGATGACGACCAGGCGCGGGCGATCCTTTCCCAGGCGGCGTTGGAGGTCGCGGGCGTTGCCCATCCCGCGTTCAATTGTCCGGCGCAGTGTTCCGGGTTGCTGGCGTATCTCCTGGAGCATTCGGGACACAGGCATCCGAAGAGCATCTTCAGGTGTCTCGCCTTGTCCTGTCCAGTTCAGAACGGTTGCCGGGGGGTTATGAGGCCGTTCGTTACCGGATCGAACGGGTCATGTTTGCATCGGCTTCCGCGCTAGAATGACTTGGATGGCAGAAGTTGCTCGTCCGGCGCAAGTGTCTCCGGAGGCCGTTCGCGAGGAACTCGCGCGCGTGCTCTCCGGCACGGAATTTCGGACCAGCAAACGAAGTCAGGAGTTTTTGCGCTATGTCGTCGAGCACGTGCTGAGCGGCCAGGCGGATGTGCTCAAGGAACGGACCATCGGGATTGAGGTTTTTGGCCGCTCGACCGATTACGATCCTGGCGAGGATGCGACGGTCCGCGTCAAGGCCGGGGAAGTGCGCAAACGGCTGGGGTTGTATTATTCCGAACAAGGCTCATTGGACCCGGTCCGGATAGAGCTGCCCCTTGGGACTTACGTGCCGGAGTTCCACGCGATCGAGACGGCCCGCGCCGCCTTGAAGTCGCCGGCGTCTCCAGTGCCTCTCCCTCCGGAGTCCCCGGCGAAAACGCGCGGCCCGGTGTGGGTCAGTTTGGTGGCTCTCATTTGTTTTGTGGCAGCGGGGATTATCTGGCTGGGCGCGAGACCCGGTCATGGCGCGCTGGATCAATTCTGGGGACCCGTCCTCACGGGCGATGCGCCGGTGCTGCTGAGCGCGGCCTTTGTCCCCGTTTATGGTCTCGACTCCGACGCGCATCCCAACCCGAGCGTCGGGGATTTCGTTTTATTGAACGATCAGTTTGTGGGAGGCGGCGATCTCATCGCGATATCGCGCTTAAGTTCCATGCTGACACGCATGGGCCGACCGTACCGGCTGAAGATCGGCAATCAAGTGTCTTTTCAGGATCTCCGAACGGGCCCCGCGATTCTGGTCGGCTATTCGTACACGCGCTGGCGGGAGATCAGCCGGGAGATGCGGTTTTTTATCGACGGCTCTCGACGCCCTATCGGAATTACCGACGGCGGAGCGCCGACGCCGTGGTCATTGCCCAACCTCCCCGCCGACAGGCATACCGAGGAAGACTACGCGATCGTTTCTCGAGTTTTTCATCCCGACACTCATGCGATGTTGGTTGAGGTCGCCGGCATCACGCAATATGGAACGGACGCTGGAGCGGATCTGGTGACCAATCCTGAACTGATGACCGAAGCACTCCGAGGGGCACCCGCCGGTTGGCAAGGCAAGAACTTGCAGCTAGTCGTGCATGTGAAAGTGATTTCCGGCTCGCCGTCATCGCCGAAGGTAGTGGCCACGCATTTCTGGTAGCAGGCCCGATCAGGAGGGCGCATGAAGTTCATCTTGCCGGGGCTCCTGGTGGGCGGCGCTCTTTTGGCACAGACCGCCACATTGCGAGGCGTGGTCACGGATCAAAGCGGCGCTCTGGTGCCGAACGCAACCGTCACGATAAAGGGGCCAACGGGACTAGCGAGAAATGTGCAGACGGGCGAGGATGGCGCCTATGCGATCGCGGGCTTGCCGCCCGGCGACTATACGGCTGATGCCGTCGCGCCGCAACTGATGCTTCCGCAGCCGGAAAAGGTTTCCCTGAGGACCGGATTGCAGACGCTCAATCTCCAGCTCAAAGTCGCCGCGACTTCGGTGCAAGTGGTGGTAAACGACCAAGCCGGGCCGTTAGTAAGCACTGAAGCGGCTAACAATGCCGGCGCCTTGGTGCTCCAGGGCGACGACCTTGACGCTCTTTCCGATGATCCAGACGATCTCGCCGCGGATTTGCAGGCGTTGGCCGGGCCTTCGGCGGGTCCAGCAGGCGGATCGATCTTTATCGATGGTTTCAGTAGCGGCCAGCTCCCTCCAAAGGAATCTATCCGCGAAGTTCGCATTAATCAGAACCCGTTTTCACCCGAGTACGACAAGCTGGGCCTGGGACGGATCGAAATTCTGACCAAGCCCGGCTCAAACCAGTTTCACGGCAGCGCCGGCTACAACCATGGCGACGATGTGTGGAACGCGCGCAACCCCTACGCTGCCCAGAAAGCGAGGCTGAAACTGAACGAGTACCCTAACACGTTCAGCGGACGGATCACGCAGCGTTCGTCCTTCACATTTGACTTGGAACGGGATGCGGTGGATAACGGCTCGATCGTGAATGCCGTTACTCTGAGCCCGCAAACGCTGGAGCCGGATCCATTTACCGGCGTCGTGACCGCCATTCAACGCCGCTGGATGATCAGTCCGCGCATCGATTACCAACTTAACGATGCTATTACGCTCAGCGTCCGCTACAGCTACGTCCACGCCGATGTAAGAGAAGCGGGCATTGGAGGCTTCAATCTTGAGTCGCTCGGGGACCGGCGCCGAAACGCTTACAATACCGCGCAGTTCATTGAGACCTATGTTCACGGCCCCATGGTGAACGAGACGAGATTTCAGTACTATCGCTGGTCGAACGACGTTCTGGCCAATAACCTCGCCCCTGCTATTCAGGTGCTGGGCGCATTCAACAGCGGCGGAAACCCGGTTGGCCACTCGACTGATCTGCAAAACAGTTATGAGCTCCAGAACTACACGACGCTGATCCATGGGGCGCACACCTGGAAATTCGGCCTACGGCTGCGCGCGCAGACGGACGACAACGTATCGCCTCAAAACTTTCTTGGGACGTTTACGTTCAGCGGGGCGCTCGCGCCGGTGCTGGACGCTTCAAACCAGCCGGTGCTGGACTCAAGCGGACAGCCTATCCTAACGCAAATCCAGGGAATTGAACAATACCGGCGCACCTTGTTGTTTCAGAATCTCGGATATCCCGCCCTGCTGATCCGCCAACTCGGCGGAGGCGCCTCGCAATTCACTCTAAGCGCGGGGAATCCGGAGATCTCGGGGCATCAGATTGACGCCGGCATATTCGCAGGCGACGATTGGCGCGTTGGTCCGAATTTTACTTTGAGTCTGGGTGCGCGGTATGAGGCCCAGACCAACATCGGCGACCATGCCGATATTGCGCCTCGCGTGGCGATCGCATGGGCGCCAGGAGCCGCTCAGAGCCGTCAACAGAGAACCGTCCTCCGTTTTGGTTTTGGGATTTTCTACGACCGCTTTGCCTTGGCCAATACCCTTACGGCGGAGCGATACAACGGAATCACTCAACAGCAGTACGTGGTTACGAACCCGAACTTCTATCCAAACGTGCCCGATATTTCGACGCTTGGGGGAAGTGTTGTGCCACAACAGATCCAACTGATCGATGCGAACCTCCGCTCGCCTTACGTAATGCAGTCGGCCGCGACTTTGGAGCGGCAATTGCCGAAAAGCACAACGCTGTCGGTCACCTTCACCAATTCGCACGGGCTGCACGTGCTGCGATCGCTGGATATCAACGCGCCGCTGCCAGGAACTTATATTGCCGGACAATCCGGCTCCGGTGTTTTTCCCTTTGGTACCCCCGACCCGTACTTCCTCATAACCTCTTCAGGACTATATAATCAGAACCAGTTGATTGTGAACGTCACTACCAAACTAAATTCCCAGGTCTCGCTTTCGAGCGCTTACACGTGGAATCGCGCCGAAAGCAATACGGACGGCTTGGCGACGTTTCCCGCCAACCCGTACAATTACGCAGGGGAATACGGGCCTGCTGTCAACGACATCCGCCAGCGCATTCAGCTCACCGGCTCCATCAACACGCGCTGGAATATCCGGTTCAGCCCGAACGTTACATTGCAGTCGGGACCGCCCTTCAACATAACCACCGGGACAGATGTGTACGGCACAACCCTGTTTAACGCCCGGCCCGGAATCGCTACGGACGCCTCGAAGCCGGGTGTGATCTCAACACCCTACGGCCTTCTCGACCCGAATCCCGTTGCGGGAGAGGCGCTTCTCCCTCGCAATTACGGCCGCGGCCCTGGAGCGATTATGGTGAACCTGCGAGTTGGAAAGACATTCGCCTTTGGCCCGGAGCGAAGCGGCTCGTCGGGGTCCAAACCGGCTGGGTCACCGGGCATATTCTCTTCTCCCGGCCCGGACCGCCGCTACAACCTTACGATCTCGATGTCCGGCCGCAATCTGTTGAATCATACCAATCCAGGGCCAATTATCGGAAATATCGCCTCGCCCTTGTTCGGCCTAGCCAACCAAATGGCCGGAGGACCAAATGGCGAGGGCTTTTCTGAAAACGCCAACAACCGCCGCCTGGAGCTGCAGACCCGGTTCACATTCTGAGTCGTACCGGGTCACGATTTCCCGCGAACATCGCGAGGCTTTGATGGTGCGACAATTCTGTGATGGAAGTAAGTCTCTTCCCCAACCCGTACAGGCCCGGAATTGGCCTGCGGCCTCGCCGCGAGGCCCAACGTCCTCTTCTGCCACAGCACGCCCGCCACTGTCCCGTGCTCGAGGCCGGAAGCACCGTCGGCTTCTTGGTTCATCCCCCCCTTGGTGAAAAAGAGACCTTCCAAATCGGGTATGAAGGGGAGGGCCGTTATCAGTTTGTCTACTCGGTGAACACAA
Organism: Bryobacteraceae bacterium; assembly: GCA_036521975.1. Lineage (GTDB taxonomy): Bacteria > Acidobacteriota > Terriglobia > Bryobacterales > Bryobacteraceae > Palsa-187. The sequence goes on along the minus strand of DATDGT010000060.1, from coordinate 42,756 downwards.
AAGGGAAAAAGTGGGACCGGGTCTTTACCGTGACATATCTGCTACCGGTGGGCGGGATCGGCGCCACCAAACGGGAAATCAAAATGCACATCCAGGACACGCCGCAGACCCGTGAGATCGCCCATTTGATGCCTGGTATGTTCATCTCCCAGGATGACTTGGGGACACCGGCCGGCGCCGTGACTTTGCGGGGAGCGTGGAACTTCCAGACTCCGCAGGGCTGGGACACGGTCTACACTCCGGTCTTCAACAATATCGAGCGGCCCATCGCTCCGATGCTGGTGATCCGGGTCGAGACCGATTGGTACGTTCACGACTCCGAGTTCCGCTATGTTCTCCAGCCGGGCGAAACGATTTCCGCGGCACATGGCCTGCCGATCGGGCAGGTGTTCTTTGTGCCACGAGAAGAGATCACTTTTCGCGACGGCACGCAAGAGGAGATCGCGGCACGACATGAATCCAGTCAGGCGTTCTACGACGAAAAGGCGCGGACGAAAGTAAAGACGCCGTACGGCGTGGAATACAGCCCGCTCTATCATCGCACCAGCCGCCAAGTGAAGGTGACGACCGAACGGCGAGAGGGGGACGCAGGGGACGCCCCCGGGAACACCCAAGGGCCCGTTAGTGAATCCGCACCAAAGTGAACCTACAACACGCGCTTTGTTTGTCACCGAGAGGTTCGAGTACGACGGTGGACGGCAGGTCACCGTGTACGTTCCATCGGACCCGCCCGAAGCAATCGTCTTCGCCGGTGACGGTCAGGGCATCTCGAAGTGGGGCCGCTTGCTTGAGAAGGCCGACGTACCGTCCACAGTGATCGTCGGTGTACATGGGCTGACCGATGAGACGCTGCGGCTCCATGAGTACTCACCGGGCTTTGAGCCGGAGCGGTTCGCAGCACACGAGAAGTTTTTCGTCGAGGACGTTCACCGATGGACGGAGTCGCGGTTTGGCGTGGTGCTGCCCACTGAGCGTACCGCAGTGTTCGGCGTCTCGGCGGGTGGAGAGCTGGCCCTCGCGCTTGGGCTTCGGCATCCACATGTCTACGGCGCGATCTTCTGCGCCTCGCCTGGCGGCGGTTACAAGCCGCCTGGTGTTATGCCGAGTCCGCTTCCGCGCACATACCTTGTCGCTGGCACACAGGAGCCGTTCTTCCTCGAGAACGCAAGGAGGTGGGCGGACGCGCTGCGTGATGCAGATGCGGATGTCGTCATGAATGAGCGAGCCGGATCGCACGGTGGCGCATTCTGGCGGGAAGAGTTCCCGCTGATGGTGGCGTGGGCATTCGGATGCCGGAGAAGCTGATCGAGGCGGCACGGCGGCGCGCCATCGCCATCAACTGGTACTACTATCTGGAATCTAAAATCCGCTTCCGCGTCGTTGTCGAAATCTTTCCACCGCTCCGCAACGGCGCACTATTTCTTCGTAGCGTAAGGCCCAACTTCGGGCTTGCCCTGCGTATCCTTCAGGTTCCCAAGCTCCGCGGCGACGCCGCGCTGGACGGCCGCGGTTTCACTGCCATTCTGGAAGCAGGTGAAATCCGGCCGGTCGCGCCAGGCAAACGGGCCGCACAGCCGCTTGCCGGCCGCAAGCGCCGCGTCGTGGACGACGTTGATCAGCCGCTCGTAATCGGGCGTGCCTTGGCGGTAGCCGGAAAAATTTCCGAGATCTCCGCTGGCCGCAAAAACGGCCGTGACGCCCGGAATAGCGGCAATGTCGCGGGCGGCTAACGCGCCATCGAGCGTTTCGATCATCTCGATCAGCACCACGTTGTCGTTAATCGTGTTGCGATACCCGCCGGGGACGCTGCCCCAGAAATCCGGATCGAACGCCTGGCCGCCGCCCTGGCTGCGCTTGCCCAAAGGGGGAAACAGGGTCCAATCGCGCGCGGCTTTTCCTTCTTCCAGCGACCGCACTGTCGGGACGACGAGCACCAGCGCGCCAAGATCCATGGCGTGCTGAATCTCGCGCTCGTCGGTGTACGCCACGCGCACGCCCGGCACCGCCTTGGCATGCGGGCACGCCTTCCACATGCGGCCCACCGCTTCCCAGTCCCGCGAGTCGTGCTGCATCTCGGTCCAGATGAAGTCGTAGCCGGCATTGGCCATGGCGCAATAGGTCTCGGGACTGTCGGTACTGAACACCGTTCCGCCGGTCACTTTCTCGCCTTTCATCATCTTGATCTTCACGGGATTCCAAATCTTGGAATTCGCCGGCGGATCGTAGTTGGGGCCGTACTTCCATGTGGCGGGATCGAGCGGGCCCTGGTTCACGGCTCCGGAAGGCGCTTTCGTAAGCGCGCCCGAATCTTTACCGGCCGGCGCCGCCAGGGGGAACTGGAGCGTCCCAGCCTCCGGATTACGCGCATAGGGGTCGGCGGTGGAGGGCTGCTGTGGTTGTTGCTGCTGCTGCTGCGCCTGAGCGACCCCCATGGCGAGGACTGCTGCAAACGCGACGATTGTGAATTGACGGTTCATCCCAAGCTCCTTTTCATAGTGCCCTTATAGTAGGGCAACTGACAGTTGGTAAATTTTCGGCCCGCTTCGGCGGCCGCGGCGTTGGCCGCGCAGATTCTTGCGCCTTCCTTGATCAGGCCCAGCCACGAGGCCCGCTTCAAAATGCGATTCATGAGGTTGACCTCCTTCAGATAATCTTACTCTTTAAAACCGGGTTTTCAATCCCGGCCATCGATGTCGAAAGGCAGCCCGCGTCGTTTGCGATCGCGTTTTTAGAGAAGTTCACCGGCTGCGCTCTCTAGATCAGGTACAACGCCGGCTGGGTCCCTCAATCGGTCGCGATCCGAAACGCCGTGTAGCTGAGCAGCGTGCCATCCGCCATCTCGAGCACGAGAGTCCACTCGAAAGGACGCCGCTGGCCCACCGTCCAAGGGCCCGGCACGGCTTCTTCCGGCACCTTGAACTGCAGAGCGGTCGTAGTTTGCGCGACCAAGGGAGCCGGCAGAGTGCGGACCCCGTCAGTGAGGTAAACCGCGCGAATGTTCGAGCGGTCGAGCTCGTTGCCTCGCGCAGTCACCAGGTCGCCCGCATTCGCCTTCACCGAATCCACAGCCGTGATCCCTGGCGGCAGCGCTGGCGGGGCATCCGGTTCCGCGTAGTATCCCTCGCGATAGTGCGCCATCAGGCCCGGCCGCTTCACACTAACGCGAATCCTGCGATATCCCGAAACGAAAGGTTCTGGCGTGTATGCGAGGCCAGCATCACAAATGTCCGGTCCTGCCTTTCGAGAGGACCCTGAGTCCGTAACACCCGCCCGAGAAAACGGTAACTGGCATCGTGCACCTGGTCGAATACCCGGCGCTCACTCGCGCCCGTGTCCATCAATAAGCCGAGCATCACGGGTGTATCCGTGTCCCGGGTGAATGAACGGATCTGCTGGGCGCGTTCCGATTCCTCAATCGCGAAATCCTCGATTCCCAAATCCGGTACTATTTCGCCACTCCGGGTTTGCACACCCACGTGAACGTTGACAAGGCGCTCTCCAGCCGGCAGAACGGATTCCTGCGCACGAGCATACGCACGGTGCAACACTCCGCTCGCCACCACAGTCAACGCATCGCGGCGAGTCACAGTTTACGGTATACATCCGTTCCGCCCACTTGTCAACCTCTTCGAGAGACGAAAGGCAGGGGAGTACGGGTCGCCGGGGGCTGCCTTAACTTCTGGCGCTTGGCTGATCCATGAATGTGCTGACCCCGGGCAGAGGTCGACACATGAAGCTGAAAACAAAGTTGTGCCTCGAACCGTAAAGTGGCATGGCTCATACGTCGAATAGCGTCTCGATTTGCACGGGTTGGATTCGGTGGGCTGGCTTCTTCGCGCGGGCAAAGCACGCGCGCGCCCGTTTCAAAAGGCAGGCGATAGATTGATTAGGCCAGAACTGGGTCCGGTTTTTCCGGGTTCACGGACGCACAACCCGTCATCGATGCGACCCGGCAGAGCCTTTGATCAGCCGCAACAACTACACCGATTTGGCCGAGTTGACGCAGGTCGAGAGCGATGGCTAGCTGCAAGGCGTCCAGGGTGCGAAGCCCTTCGGATGCTCCGTGCTGAACCAGCAGTCTTCGTGCGCTGTGAAAATGACGTTCAGACACCAGCGGCGCGACCAGGAGCCTCTGCTGGGCGAGATCAGCCTGAAAGCGCCGCCGCGCGAATTCCATGGCCGCCCTGTCGATCTCGCCGGTCCTCATCTTGATGGCAAGAACGGATTCCATTTCTATGACGGACAGGTGCGAGATTAGCGACCGTGAGCCTCGCTCTTCAAGGATGCGGTCCATATATTCCGAGCCGCTCTCCTTGTGGTAGCGCTTCGCCAGCGCACTGGTATCGAGGAAATAACCGGGCAATCAGCGCTCTTCCCGTCGAGCAATGACGGCCTCGGAAAGGGAACCAGAGATCGTCGACAGAGCCTGGCGCACCTGCTCCAGACTAATGTCATCATCTTCCGCTTTCGACCACTCCTCGGGCGTGAAGTATCCCTTCACGTCTTGCCCGACCTCGGCCGTGTCGCTGATCGTCACCGTGACTTGCTGCCGGTCTTCAAGTGATACGGGCTCAAGCGGCTGGAGAACGCCGTCTTTGTACACCGCCTGAAGTCTCTTCTCCATACGCCTTCAGTTTAGCCGAGTTCCGCCCTGCTCGCCATTGCGCCGGCGAGCTCGCCGCGACGGGCCAGCTCCAGCGATCGCTGGAGTACGGTTCGGATGACAATTGAGTATTGGTCAAATCTGGTTTGCTAATCTGATCAGCACCGGGACCGCTCCCTGACGGTCGCGGCTCTGTTTGAGGAGACGCGCACATGCAACGACTGCTCCTATTACTGATCAGCACCGTTTTTCTCGGCGCGCAGGCGCCGCCGGATAGTACCGCCTATTCTGTCGCCTACGTCGATATCGCACCGGCATCCAGATCCGCGGCGATCGCTACTGTGAAGCAGTACAGGGATGCAAGCCGGAAAGAGGATGGATTCCAGAGGATCGAGTTGTTCGAGCAGGCCGGACGGCCCGCACACTTCTGCATCATCGAAACGTGGGCCAACAACAGAGCCCTTGACACCCATGCCGCATCGGCGAATGCCAAGGACTTCCGAACTAAGATCGACTCGATGAGGCTAAGCGATTACGACCAGCGGCCTTATAAGACTCTTTCGCTGGGGGCCGCTCACAATGACGGAAGCAGCCGCAGCACGTTCGTAATCACACACGTCGATATCGGCGGCCAGGGCACAAATGCGGCGGACCTCCTTCGCAAGCTGGCCGAAGCCAGCCGGAAAGAAGAAGGCAATCTCCGATTCGATGTCTTACAGCACACGATGCGGGCGAATCATTTCACGGTCATCGAAGAATGGCAGACCGCGAAAGCAATCGAGACGCATGCGGCTGCGGCTCACACGAAGGAATACCGGAACAGCCTTGCTCCGATCGCCGGCAGCCCTCTGGACGAACGTTTCTATAAAGTCGTGGAGTAAATCGCGGGTCGCGCCCGATCATTGAGATTACTTCGTTGGCGTTGCAGATCCGGCGGCGCGTTGCTCCTCGGCGCGGGCTCCAGCCAGGACGCCTGCCAGGCCGTAATTACCCTCGTGGCAGGCGTACTCCAAGTAGGGATCGGAAGCCCGGCTCAACGGGATCATGAGGCTCCATGGTTTCGTCCACGTGTCCGGGTCGTCGATAGTGATTTCGTATTTCAGAGTCTCCGGGCCAGTGCGAGTCAAGCGCTCAATCACATGCAGCTTTTCGCTGGATACGGTTCGAAAGGCCCTGGCTTTGTAGTTCGTCGTGTCGACGACCAGCGTATCGCCTTCCCAATGGCCAACCGAATCCCCCAGCCACTGATGGACGGTTGAGGGAGGATGCGGACTGCCGTCCATCCGAATCACGCGCGCGTCGTGAATCATCTCGGTCAAGAGGACCACCGAGGTGGGCGTTTGTGTAATCCAATAGCCGCTTTGATATCCCGCCACCAGCGACGGTGAGCCATAGGTAACGCAGCGTTCTTGCAATGGCCGGTCTTCTGGCCCGTCGGCCCGCCCGATCAGCGTTACGGGGCTCCCAAGAACTCGCTGCCCTGCCGCTCTTTTTGCCGCCTCCGGTACCATGGCCGGCAGCCGCCCGTCGCTCGGATCGGTGATGAGCGAGGTTCGATTTTCCCAATCCCTCTCGACCGTCCAGACGGAGCTGTAATCGCCCGTCTCGCCGTCGGTGCTCTTGAAACCCGATCTGGTTCCCTTCACATTCGCGTAGACAGTGTTAAATACGGTGTCGCCGAATGCCGCGTCTCCTTGGCCGTTGAACAACTCGCGCGCCTTCTTCCTCATCGCCGCCACTTCCTCGTCGGTGAGAAGCGCGCGCCCGGCTAGCTCCCTCGGCCGCTCTAGCGGCGTAGCGATGTTATTGGCCCAGGCGCCCTGAAAGTCCGGATGTCCGTCAGCGGTTCGGGGCGGCGTCCAAGTGTTCTGGACGCCCTTGGCTTTCGCCGCGGGCGGCTGCTGCGCAACTTGCGCTTGCGCCAGCGAAACCAGCGCCGCGAGCCCCACTCCAAAATAGAGGCATCGATAGTTCATGTTTCCTCCATACGTGTCAAGTATACGCCTTCAGATTCACGGCGAAAAGATCGGCTTCGGATATATTGCGATCCCGCTTTATACTGGGGAGAGAAAGATGCTGCCGGCGCGAGTTCTATTCCTGTCCGCGGTGCTGATCGCCACTTGGGCATCTGCTTGCTTTGCTCAGCAGACCGGCCGGGTGCTCGGTGGCCAGGAACCGCCGCAGCCAGTACGCGGGGAAGTGCGGGCGATTGCGGATCCAGCGCTCATCCGGTCTTTTGGCGAATTGTGCAAGCGCGTTGACCTTATCGTGGAGGGCACGGTGGAAACTGATGCCGGACGCATGATGCCCGGCCGAGGACTACCCATCGAAACAGACTTCTGGATCAAGGTGGATCGGGTTCTCAAGGGTTCTGTGGACACGGACAAGATTGTCGTTTCCGAGGCGGGCGGGGCGGTCGGCGATCTGCATCTAATCATGAACTTCCCGTTGCTCCAACGAGGGCAGCGATACGTCTTGCTGTTATATACGGACAAGCGGCCAGGCATTCCCCCGGTTCCCGATCTACCCCGATACCAAGCGGAGATCTTTTACGGAACATTCGCAGTTGACGCCGGGTACATTCACCCCGTTTTCGTCAATTCCTTTGAAGGGAAATATATCGGCATGACTGTGGAGGCTTTCGCGGCCGAAATCGCCGCTGAACTGAAACGCTGACAGCGCGGCCGGTGAAGTATCGCTTGCGCCGCTTTGCCTCGAATACTATCGTTCGATTTTTGACATCCCCTCGAAGGTTAATTTTGAGTTTGGCGCTAGTGGGGCGATATAGGCTGCCTAACCGCGCCTAGAGTTCACTTGGGGGGATAAGCGGCGAATCCGGCCCGGTCGTAGGCAGCGCCGTAGATTGCGCTTTTTGGTTCGCGAACAAGTTCACGACCCTCACAGGCTAAGGCCTGTGCCATGCAAATATCTTTGTAATACAGAGTACTTCGCTGTAAAATTGATCGCGGGGACCTTCATTCTGCTTCATTCTGACTTCATCTGCTTCCAAAAATCTCATTTCTGTCAAGTTCACAGGCTGAAGCCTGTGCCACCATCTTGCCTGACCCAACTGCATGAAGTGTAAGAAACTCCAGGGTCGCGAACAGGTTCGGTACCCCGTTCTAGCGAGAACCGTGCAAGGGACGCTACAAAGGTATGGAGGAACATGGCGGCAGAATTCAATCCCGCATTCGCTACGGCGGAGGAAACCGCAGGCGAGATTCGCGGAGGGAAAATCTCGGCAAGCGAACTGCTCGATCTCACTTTCCAGCGCATCGATCTTCACAACGCGAGTGTCAATGCGGTCATCTGGCAATTTCGCGAACGCGCCGCGGCGCGAGCGCACGAGGCGGATGAAGCCTGGGCGAAGGGCGCAAGCTGGGGACCGCTGCATGGAGTGCCGGTTACGATCAAGGAATCGTTCGCCTATCCGGACTCGCCCAATAGTTGGGGCCTGCCGCCGCTCAAGGATGGACACAGCTCGCGCACGGCCGTTGCCGTCGAGCGGCTTGAATCGGCGGGGGCTATCGTCGCGGGCAAAACCAATGTGCCCTTGGGGCTCGGCGATTTCCAAACGTATAACCCCATCTACGGAGTCACGAACAATCCGTGGGATCTCGCGCGCACGCCGGGCGGATCGACGGGAGGGGGCGCGGCGGCGCTGGCAAGCGGCATCGGGTGCCTTTCGCTGGGAAGCGATCTGGCCGGTTCCATTCGCGTCCCCGCACATTTCTGCGGGGTCTACGGCCATAAGCCGACGCTCCAACTGGTCAGCATTGCCGGACATCAGCCGGGCCCTTGGGACGGCTCGCCGGGTCTGCCGATGGATCTCGCGGTTGCGGGACCCTTGGCGCGCGGCGCGCGCGATCTTACGCTAGCGCTGAACGCGATGGGCGGACCCAACGGCGACGAAGCGACGGCGTGGAGTTGGCGGCTGCCGCCGCCACGACATCAGCGGCTGAAAGACTTCCGCATCGGCTACGTCATGGACAGCGAGTTTGCTCCCTTGGCGTCCGATGTTCAGAAGGTCTATGAAGACACAGTCGGGCAATTGCGAAAAGCGGGAGCGCAACTAGAGGCGGGTTGGCCCATGGGAATCGAGCCCCGCGAACAATTGGAAACGTTCTATTATTTGCTATCCGCGTTTCTCAGTCTCAACTCCACCAGCGAACAGCGCGAGGCCGCACGCGCGCGATTAGAGAAAGATCCGAACGATATTTTCGCCGCCGGCGCCGTGGAACCTCACTCACGCTGGCTACGGGAATCGCAGCGGAGGCTCAACTTCCGCGTGAAGTGGGCCGAATATTTTGAGCGGCACGACGTGTTCTTAACACCTGCCTCGTTCTGCGCGGCTTTTCCGCACGATCACAGCCAGCCCGTGGACCGCCGCGTCGTGGAGACGGCCGAGGGCCAGCGGCCCTATGGCAACATCGGCTTCTGGGCTGCATTTGCCTCGCTCACGGGGCTTCCGGCGACGGTTGCTCCGATCGGCCGCACCGCCGCGGGCTTGCCGGTGGGCCTCCAGATTTTCGCGCCGATGTGGAACGACGCTACTTCGATTGAGTTCGCCCATTCGCTCACGGAGATCGGCGGTGGGTTCGTAGCGCCGCGGGACTTCCAGGCGTGAGTCGCAATGTCGCCAGTCGACAGCCGCTTCTTGCAACAGGGCCCACGAACGCAGCATCTAACCATCTTGGAAGTTCGGATCTCAACACGTGGGAAAACAGGCGGGAGATCGGTGCCCGTAGTGGAGGCGTCCTATGCAAACCTTACGGCAGGTTTTGGAGCACACGCAAGAAGATAGGGCAGCAGCCGGCCATTTCAACGTCGCGGACCTGGTTCTATTGAAGGCGGTGTTTTCCGCCGCGAAGGAACTCAATTCGCCGGTCCTCGTTGGCGCGTCCGAAGGCGAGCGCGACTTTCTTGGGGTCCGTCAAATTGCGGTCCTGGTTCGGAGTTTGCGGGAAGAGTTTGACTTCCCCATCTTTCTCAACGCGGACCACACGCACACGCTTGGGAAGGCGATCGAAGCGGCCAAGGCCGGGTTCGACTCCATTGTCTTCGACGCTTCCGCGCAGCAGTTCGAGCAAAACGTACGCCAGACTAAAGAAGCGGTGGAGGCCCTCAAGTCCATCAATCCTGCCATTTTGGTAGAGGGAGAAATCGGGGATATTGGAACCGGTTCCGAAATCCATGAAAAAGCTCCTGACCTGACGAAGGGATTGACCGCTCCTGCGCAGGCGAAGCAGTTCATTGAGGCGACCGGAATCGACGTTCTAGCTCCGGCGGTTGGCAACATGCACGGCATGTTGAAGAGCATGGTGCAGGGCAAAACGAGGAAGCGCCTGGATATCCCAAGAATCGCTCAGATCAAGAGTGCCACAGGCGCGCTGCTTACCCTGCACGGCGGATCGGGAACCGACGACGAGGATTTGGAGAAAGCCATAGCGGCCGGAGTCAATGTCATCCACATCAACACCGAACTGCGGGTTGCCTGGCGACGCGGCTTAGAGGAGGGCTTGGCCAAGCAGCTTGACGAGGTCGTCCCTTACAAGATTCTTCCTTCGGCCGTGGCATCGGTCAAGCAGGTCGTCCGGTCGCGCTTGCAGTTGTTCAATCCTCTCCTGCAGGCCTCCTAACGACGCTCCGGCTCGTCTGTGCGGTTGATGGGAGAGCGAGCCTTCCGTGATCCGTCCGTAAGCTCGACCCCGCCCTGACGGGCGGGGCTAAAGGCCGGCTGAAGCCGGCTGAAGCCCGGCGCGACGTTCGCACCCCAGCCCCGGCCGTAAGGCCGGGGATATAGGGAATATAATCAGCGCATGCGCTTATCCCGAATCCTTTTGTATGTGGCGATGACGTGGCTGCCTGCCGGAGCCGCCGATCTGGCCCCTACCGGCATCCTCCGAGCAACGTTTCTCAACGGGAATCCGGTCCAGGGTACGGTGGACCCCAAAACCCGCGAGATCTCCGGACCGGTCGCCGATATCGTCAAAGAACTCGCCCGCCGTGCGGGAGTGCCTTTCAGCATCACCCCCTCGAACGGCTCCAAAGACTTGATCGAGCTTCTGAACAATCACACCTTCGATATAGGCCTTCTCGCCTATGAGGCTGAGCGCTCCCGTCAAGTAGATTTCTCCGGCCCCTATTTGCTGATGGGGAGCACCTATCTGGTCTCGTCTTCTTCCCGCATCAAAACGGCCGCCGACGCCGACCGCCCGGGCGTGAAAATCGGAGCCGTCGACGGCAACGCCCCCACGATTTACCTTCAGCAGCACATGAAAAACGCCAAGGTGATCGTCTGGAAAGCCGCTCCACCTTACGAAGAAATGATCAAGATGTTCGCCAGCGGCGAAGTGGATGCCTATGCCGGCAACCGCTCCCGCCTGGCGGAAGCGGCCGACCAGTATTCTGGCCTACGCGTCGTGCCGGACAACTTCACGGTTCTTGAGCAGAATCTGGTGGTCTCCAAGGGCGACTCCGTAAAGTTGAGATTCATCGACAACTTTCTGAAAGAAGCCCGTTCTACTACGTTCCTAAAGGACATGCTGGTCCGGGCGAAACTTGCGGGCGTCGAAGCGCCTAAACCGGACTACGTCGCCCAGCATTAGATACACACCGCGTGGGTTATCATCGATCGATGAAGATTCGGGCCATGAAGATGTGGTTGGCGCTTTCGCTGGTGGCCGCGGCGGCGGCACAGAACCGGAACGCGCTCGACAAACCAACCTTTGAGTCGTACCTGCGAAAGCTGGAGATCTACCGGACTGAGCCCGCGTATAAGATCGGCGATCCAAAGGCGTCAAAGGATCAGCCGGGTTATTCCGAAGTCGATGTGCACGTGGGCTTTCCCAACGGAGCTGGGGACAAGGATGAGGTTTTCTACATTTCGCGCGACGGCCAGACCATTCGCGACGCGCGAGGCAATGTATATAACATCAACAAGAGCCCCTTCCAGTCGAACCTGGATAGACTGACTTTGGCCGGTGCGCCCAGCTTCGGGCCGGCGGACGCGCCGGTTACCATCGTGGAGTTTGGGGACCTGGAGTGTCCGGATTGCAGGACCGAAGCTCCGCTGTTGCGAACCGAAGTGCCGAAGGCATTCCCTGGCAAAGTGCGAGTTTTCTTTAAGGACTTTCCGCTGGACTCCATTCATCCCTGGGCGCGGGCGGCGGCCCTCGCGGGCCGTTGCGTATATCACCAGGACGGTCCCGCATTCTGGAAGTTCTATGACTGGATATACGACAACCAGGACCAGATCAGCCCTGGCAACGTGAATGCGAAGATCGTGGCCCGGGCCGGGCAAAGCGGACTGGATGGAGTGCAAATAGGGCGCTGCATGGAGACGCGGGCGATGGAGTCCGAGGTCGACCGGAGCGTCGCCGAGGCGAAGGCGCTAGGGGCTCAGGGAACTCCGACGCTATTTATAAACGGCCGGAGAATCGGAGGGCTCGCGTGGCCGGATCTTCAGCTTGTGATTGGGCGGGCGCTGAACAGCATCGGAAAGTAGGACAGGTCTATGCTTCTTTCAACATCGCCGGCCCGCCACCGAGCCGGCTGTACTGGAGCCTAAGCCCTAATGATCCAGCGTCAGTTGCCCATCTTCTTGAGCGGCCCTAGCTCCGATTGAAGGGTGCCGTCATTGTTTGGCAGCAGCGTGAGGTACTCGACGGGCTTGAATTCGCCGTCCTCAAAAAACTGGAGCTTGCCGTCTGCGATGAAACAATCATATTGCTTGCTAAAGCCGCCGGGTTCGCTGATCGTCGCTTTTCCGCCCCGGAAGACGACCCGCATGAGGGGGGCGGGGACTTGCTCCCAACGTCCGTCGTACTTGTTGCCACAACTGGCCAGCCCCGGCTTGGGAACCTGTCCGGCAGCGCGCTTTGCCGGAGGAGGCGGCGGGGCGGTGTTGGAGATGCGGACGTTGTCCGGCGTCGCCGAAACCAGGTCGCTATCGAAGTCCCCGCGATAGCCAGGAACCTTGATCGAGTAGAGATTGAGGTTCTGCCCCCTAACCTCGCCCTCCATCCACCGGCCATTCACCAGCACCTGCACACGATCATTCACGTCGTATTGCCCAACGGCGTGATCCTGCGCTGTGAGTTTCCCGACTCTCCGGACTTCTATAGGCCACATCTTCGCAACGTCGACTCCGTTGGGCATGTGCATGAGGTACGAATTGCCGTGAACTTCGAGGATCTTGGCCTCAACCCACCCGTTGAACAGCACGCGCACCGTGTCCCCCACTTTGAATCCGCCTGCTCCGATTTGCGCCCCCGCCTGCGCTGCCGGTTGAGCGTTCGGCTGCCCGGCAGCCCGCGCGGTAGCAGGGCCGGCGGCGCGTGGAATCTCGCCGCGCTGCGGATTGGCCTGCGCCTCCGCTGGTGTTTGCGCATGGCACTTCGACACCAATAAATCGGTGAGCTGCTTGCGCAACAACTGGCCTCGCTGGAACGCTTGTCCGTTGCGGTAATTCTGGAGCTCGCACGCAGCAAGGTCCGCCGTGCTTGCACACGAAAAGACTTTGAAGGCCATGCCGTCGTTGCAGACGTACACCGTGTTCATCTGCAACGCAGGCGTTTGCGCGATCAAATTGACTAAGGGTAAAGTGAACAGCAGACCTTTCGGCACGGGAACCCGCATCTGAGTCACGCCTCCTGGGGCTCACGCCGCGCGGCGCATCGCGAGCAGATTGGAATGCGGCCATAGTAGCACAACTCATGCGACCCGCACCGGCGTTGCTCTGACACTTCACGTGGATGTGAATGTGGGACAGCAGTAGGCGTCGGAAGTGGCGGGCTGTTCGCAAGTGGGGAATTCCGACGAGGGAATCGCCGCCTGGAGCTGCACTATCGATATTCATCGGGTCTCGTCACCTACCGCGCAGGAGATTTAATAATCTCCCACGGGGACTACATGTGGTCGCTGCTCGGGCAATCATCCCGAGGCGGTTTTTTCGGGTATGATAGCGCTGTGGCCACAGTAGAAGCCTCGCTATTTCCCCGCCTCTCGACCTCCGTTTCAGAGAGTCGCGATTCTACTCGCCATTCTGCTGTCGTCCGCGCCACCCACTGGGTTAATGCGTTAAGCTTCTTTGGACTGCTGGTTAGCGGCTTCGCCATTCTGCTGGCCCATCCGCGTTTTTACTGGGGAGAAGCCGGCGGCATTGGCACTCCCTCTGTCCTTGATTTGCCGCTCCCGTTCATGAGAGGCGGCCCATCCGGATGGGGTCGCAACCTGCACTTCCTCTCCGCCTGGGTTGGCGTGTTGAATGGCGGGGTTTACCTGCTATCCGGCGTCCTCACGCGACACTTTAGCCACGATCTCCTTCCGGCCAGGGCGGAACTCACGTGGCGCTCCTTGTCGCGGTCCGTATTAAGTCATCTACGGTTTGAACGTCCTGCCGTGGGAACCTATAACATTCTTCAGAGGCTGACTTACCTGGGCGTCATTTTCATTTTGTTTCCACTGTTGCTTTGGACCGGTTTCGCCATGTCTCCGGCTATCGTCTCTGTCGTGCCCGCCTTCGTTACCGTCCTTGGCGGCCAGGAGACCGCGCGGACACTTCACTTCTTTATCGCCGATTTCCTCGTTCTCTTCTTTGTCGTCCACATCGCCATGATTTGTCTTGCAGGCTTTTGGAACCTTGTCCGGGCCATGGTTACGGGCCACGCAGCCGCCAAATAGGAGCGCACATGAGTGATTTATCTTCCGTCAAAACCGCGCCCCACGGCGCTGGCATCAGGACCGCGCCTCACGGCGCTACACGACGAAAAATCATCACCACGGGGCTGGCAGCCGCCGCCGGGGCCTCCGGCCTCGCAGTCGCCACGCGCCTCGCCGATCGATACGGGCTGATCCCGCCCGATCACTTCGGCCTCTACGGCGTGGGCAAGACTCTGACCTATGCTTCCCAGCGAATCTTGACGACCCGCCACTCGATGGCTCGCGAGTTCAACCGCAGCGACATCTCGAAGGTTTGTCCCGTCAATGGCGATCCTCCCGAGGACGAAAGCTTTCAGCGTCTTCTGGCGGGAGGATTCAAAGACTGGCGGCTCAAGATTGACGGTTTGGTGGCTCGTCCTGCCTCCTTCTCGCTCCAGGATCTGAAGCAGTTTCCTGCGCGCTCTCATATCACCCACCAAGCCTGTGAAGAGGGTTGGTCCTTTATTGCCGAATGCGTCGGCGTTCCGCTTTCGTATGTGTTGAATCGGGTGGGAGTCCTGCCGGAGGCCAAATATGTTTTCTTCTTCTCGTTCGGCCCCAAGCAAAAGTGGGGCAGCCTGGATATGTTCGACGCCTGGCATCCGCAGACGTTGCTTGCCTACGGGATGAACGGCCAGGAGATCCCTTTGCGGCACGGTGCCCCGGTTCGCGTGCGCGTCCCCCGTCAGTTGGGCTTCAAGAGCATAAAGTACCTTTCGCGCATTGTCGTCACAGACACGGTGACGGGCTTCGGCAAGGGCTTGGGTTCGTCCTCTCCGGAGCGCGGGTTTTCCTGGTACGGCGGAATCTGAAAGTGCAGCGCGGGTCAATGCCGGCGGCTCATTCTGCCGAGCCCATATCGCTTGACATTCCTCCCGCCGCCGGGACATAACAGTGAAGCGTGTAATCGCGGACCATGCGGTCGGCGTTGAAGCGCCAGCCGAGCGTGCGGATGGCGCGCTTCATGCGCTTGATCCAGCCGCGGGGCAGGCCGTCGCGGTCGCGATCGTAGTACAGCGGAATCACCTGCTGGCTGAGCACGCGAAACAGATCCTCGCCGTCGCGGGCGTCGTGTAGATCCATGTTGGAATGGGTACGGCCGGTGCCGATGGCGAATCCGTTGAGGCCGTCGTAAGCTTCCGCCCACCAGCCGTCCAGAATCGAAAGATTCAGACCGCCGTTCAGCACCACCTTTTGTCCGCTGGTTCCGGAGGCTTCCAGCGGCCGCCGCGGATTATTCAGCCACACATCCACGCCCTGGACAAGGTAACGGGCGACGTTGATATCGTAATCCTCGACAAAGACGAAGCGGTCGGCGAACTGGGGATCGCGCATGAGCGCCGCGATCTGCTGCAGGATCCGCTTGGCGGGATCGTCGTGGGGATGGGCCTTGCCGGCGAAGACGAACTGAACCGGCCGCTTGGGATCGTTCACCAGGGAGGCTAGCCGCTCCAGGTTCTGAAGAATCATGGAGGCGCGCTTGTAGGTAGCGAAGCGGCGGGCGAAACCAAGCGTCAGCGCGTCGGGGCTCAACACCTGGCCCCCTCGCTCGACGTCTTCCGGCGGCTCGCCGCGCCGCGCGGCTTGTTCCTGGACGCGCGCTCGCACGAACTCCACCAGGCGCGTCTTCAAATTCAGATGCGTTTCCCAAAGCTCGCCGTCGTCGAGCGCTTCGATTCCTTCCCATGTGCCGGGTTCGCTGGAATGCCGCGGCCATTCCGACCCCAGATGGCGGTCGTAGAGGCGGAACATCTGCGGCGCCAGCCAGGAAGGAACGTGGACGCCGTTGGTGATGTGGCCGATGGGGACGGCATCCTCGCTCGAGCCGGGAAATAGGCCGGTCCACATCGCGCGCGAGACTTCGCCGTGTAAAGCCGAAACCGCGTTGGCGCGGCGCGAAAGTTTCAGACCCAGCACGGTCATGCAGAATTCTTCATAGGGATTGCCGGGATTCTCGCGCCCCAAAGCCATCAAACGCTCGTGAGAGAGGCCGATGGACTCGCGCAGAGGGCCCAAATGCTCCTCGATCAACCCCGCGTGAAACCGGTCGTGGCCGGCGGGGACGGGAGTGTGGGTGGTGAACACCACCTGGCGCGCCACGTCACGCGAGGCTTGCTCGAAGCTCAATCCTTCGTCCTGCATGGACTCCCGAATGGCTTCCAGAACCGCAAATGCGCTGTGCCCTTCGTTCAGGTGCAGAACGCCAGGTGTAATTCCCAAAGCCCGCATCGCGCGATAACCGCCTACGCCGAGCAATAATTCCTGGCGGATGCGCACGCGCCGGTCGCCGCCGTAGAGCCGCGAGGTCAGCTCGCGGTCCTCGGGCGTGTTGCCTTCCACGTCGGAGTCGATCAGCAGCAGATCGCAGCGGCCGACCTTCAATCGCCAGACTCGCGCTCGAATCGGGCCGCCGCGCGTCTCGATCTCCACGCGGACCCGTTCGCCGTTGGCGCCGATCAAGCCTTCCATGGGGAGTTGGCTGATGTCGGTGGGCAGGTATTCTTCCCGCTGCCAGCCGTAAGAATCCAGCCGTTGGAGGAAGTAGCCTTGGCCATAGAACAATCCGATGCCAAGCAGCGGAATGTCGAGATCGGAAGCGCTTTTAATGTGATCGCCCGCCAGCACACCCAGCCCGCCGGAATAGATAGGAAGGGATTCGTGCAGACCGAACTCGGCCGAAAAATAGGCGACGGGGCGGGGGCGTAGGACGCCGGCATGAATAGAGCCCCAGGTGCGGTCGTCTTGAAGATATTCCTGGAGCCTGCGGTACGCGTAATTGATGCGGCTGTGCAAGACCAATTCGCGTGCGCGGCGCTCCATCGCCGCCAGCGGCATTTCATTCAACAGCGCAATGGGGTTTCGATTGAGCTCGCGCCAACGCTCGGGGTCGGATGCGTTGAAGAGGCTGGTGGAATCGTGATCCCAGCTCCACCAAAGATTGCGCGCCAAGGCCCAGAGGCGCTCCTGCGTGGGAGCGATAAAACGGTCTAGCGTGCGCGCTTCACCGACCACCGGCGCCACCTGCGCGGCCGCGGCGGCCAGCATCTGGATTTCGCCCTCCTCAAACGCGCGCGCTTCGACGGTTTGCACAACCAGCACGCCTTGCAGCACGCCGCGCTCGATCACCGGAACGCCTAGAAACGATTGGTAGTCCTCTTCGCCCGCTTCGCGGAAATATTTGAAGCGGGGGTGGTGGCGGACGTGCTGAACCGCGACCGGCTGAACTTGCTCCGCCACCAGGCCCGCCAAGCCTTCGTGGATACCCATGCGAAGCTTGCCGACGCATTCCTTGCGAAGTCCGACGGTGGCGGCCAGAACGAGATTGGCGCGATCCGGCTCCAGCAGATAGGTGGAACAGACCTTGGTCTCGAAGCGGCGCGCGATCAGCGCTACCAGCTTCATCAGAGTTTCCGCGGGTTTTCCGCTTTCCCTGGCGAGATCACGGATCTCTTCCAGGGTGAGGACGTTAAGGGCGTGACTATTCCACTGAGGGTCGGGTTGCGCTCCGGCCATTTCGCTCATTGAAAGAATTTCCTTGTCTTCGATCGACGCAGATCGACCCAAACCGGTCGCGGGGAGGTTATGGAGACTTAACTAATATACTCCACTCCGGCTCTCCACTGGTTCAACGCACAACCCCGCCCAGCGCGGCGGGGAGTCAGAGTCTCCTGCGTGAGCGCTCGATCCCGCACCGGGAGTGTATCCTGGTCTTTCCGTGGGATTTTCGCGGGGAAGGCCGGTCCAACGAGACGGCACTACTTGGGCGCGCGGCGTGCTGTTGGGGCTTCCGCCATGATACGGCGGGCAGTTGTGCGTGGAGATGATCGGTGCGACCGCGAGGTCCGCCTTTCCCGTATTAGTATAGTCGTGCAGGTCTAGAAATCATCGGAAAGGATGAATAAAAATGAGACGCTCGTTCACGGCGGGAGCTTTCCTACTAGTTTCGGTCTGCGCGATGTCCAGCACAGCGTCGGCCACGACCGTGTTTTACACCGATCAGTCCCTGTTCGATGCGGCGACAACTTCGCTGACCTCGTTCGGCTTTAACAGTTTGGTAACCGGTAGCGGGTCGGTGACTTATGACACGGCAGCAGGCGTCACGCTCGACGGCGTCAATTTTGTTGGTACGACCGGAACCGCCGGCAATCCCTATTATCTGGCAGCCGCGGGGCCGAACTTTTTTTTCAACGACTACAATCGGATTCCGGGGGCCAGCAGTCTTCAGGGACCGGGCACAAGCAACAGTTTCTACGCGGTAACGAACGGCGTAACGACAATAACGTTGCCCAGCGGAACAACCGCCTTCGGGCTCGTGCTCTACGACGTGCTGATCGGTGACACCACCGGCGCTGGAACAGACACGGTGAATCTGACTGCAGGCGGTTCGACGGGATCGGTCGTGACGCCGCCATTCACGGGGACTGCCTTTCTCGGGTTTACCTCGACAACGCCGATCACTACAGTGACACTGACCGGCACCGCACCCAATGAGTTTCCGACCATCTCGTCGGTCAGCTTAGGGAGCGCAGGTCCCATGTCAGCCGTCCCTGAGCCGGGAAGTTTCGGATTGCTGTCGGCGGGCGTCGCGCCGCTGGTTTTCTATTGGATCAGACGGAATCGGCGTGGCCGGACCGTTGTGTGAAGCGCGCCACTTTTCGCGCTCGACTCATGTTCGAGCGACTTCGGCGTTGAGGTCCGTGAACAGCCCAGTTCCCAATTCTTCCTCGGGTGGAAGGGCCGCAAGAAATCCTCGTACGACCTCTGCTTTCGTTCCATAAGCAAATGAGGGCGGAGGCCAATGGCTACTGGCGGGAGGACGCGCTGGTGGCCGAGTTTCCCGCGCCGTACCGGCGGGCGTGGGCCACCGTCTTCGGTATAATGGACTCAACCTCCCCCGCGAGAACCTGCTATGGATTTGTCACGAAGGCTGGGTGGGTATTTCGATTCGGCGATTCGGACACGCGGGGAGGAATATTACTGGCAAGGCCGCGTCCGCATCGCTTACGGCTCCTCCGATTCGGTGGGCGCGCTCGTTCGAGGCTCGCGCACCTACGACGTAAAGCTGGATTGGGACGACGGGATTCTGACGGGGTGGTGCGACTGCGCTTACTTCGACACCGACGGCGCATGCAAGCACGTTTGGGCCACGCTGCTGGCATCGGAAGCCAAGGGCTATCTTTCCGCCGTTTCGAACCACAGCCCGATTTTCGAAGAGGGAGTGCACGATCCTGACGAGGAGTTCAAGGAGCCACGACGGACGATTTCACCCGCGCCACGGCCAGCCCCTAAGCCTGCTCCGACTCCCGCGTGGAAAAGGCGCATCGAAGAGATCGTCAATCCGGGCGGGCCGATGGTGCGCCCGGCGGAACCTTGGCCGGCCAAGCGGCAGATTGTTTACGTCGTGGATGTGCCTTCCAGCGTCAACGCGGGGCGCCTGGTTCTCACGCTGGGCAGCCGGGACGTAAAAGTCAGCGGCGATGGCTACACCAAACCGAAATCGTTCAGCCCGCGGCGCAGCTTGATTCCGCTCTTACCTGAAGGGGATCGCGAGATTGTGGCCGCAATCGCCGGAGGCGTGCAGCATTACGGATGGGGATACGGACTGGATGGCGACCAGGTTTCCAGCTCGCGTGTGCTGGACCATCCTCTGGCTCAAAGCTTGATCCCCAGGGCGGTGGGAACGGGCCGCTGCTTTCTTCGAACCAACGTGGCCGAATGGGACAATCTGCTTCCCCTTTCCTGGGGCGGTGATGAACCGTGGCATTTCGCCATCGAGCTACGCCGGATCGAGAGGAAAGGATGGATGACGGCTGGATTTTTGCGCCGCAACGAGGAGCGCATGGAGTTGAGCGAAGCGCTGCTCATTACGCCCAGCGGATTCGTCTTCACGAAAGATCGTGTGGCGCCGCTCGCCATGGACACGCCTTTTGAATGGATCTCGCATCTTCAGAAGAATGGCGCGATTGAAGCGCCGGATAAAGATCGCGAACAACTACTGGCGGCGCTGCTTTCCGCGCCCGGACTTCCGTCGATTGAAGTGCCGGACGAACTGCGGTATGAAGAAGCGATGCCCCAGCCGCGTCCGGCTCTGAAAATCGTTGCCGGCGAGCGGGGGGATGGAGGCAAGCTTCGCGCGGAACTGTCGTTCGATTACGAAGGCCGGTGGGTTCGCGCGGTGGAGCCAGCTCGCGGATTTTACGATGCCGCCGCGCGCCGCTTCCTGCGCCGCCATGAGTCCGCGGAAAAATCGGCCGCGGAGTTTCTGGAAACGATCGGCGTGAAGTATCAAGGCCCGAGCTATTGGGACCGCGAGCCGCGACGGGAACTCGCGCCCTCGAAGCTCCCGCGCATCGTGCGCCAGTTGGTGGAAGCGGGTTGGCACATCGAAGCCGAAGGAAAGATTTTCAAGCGGCCGGGCGAATTCCGAATGGAAGTGTCAAGCGGAGTGGATTGGTTCGAGCTGCATGGTCAAGTGGACTATGGCGAAACTTCGGCCCAACTCCCGGCGCTGCTCGAAGCGCTGAAGCGGGGCGAGAACATGGTGCGCCTGGATGACGGCTCCTATGGATTGTTGCCGGAGGAATGGCTGCGGCGGATTGGAATGATTGCCGGAGCGGGCGCGGCGCAGAATGGGCATCTGCGATTCGGCCGCAACCAGATTGGTCTGCTGGATGCGTTGCTGGCCACACAGCCGGAGGCGCGCTGCGACGAGACCTTCGCGCGCGTCCGCGAAGAGTTGCGCGTGTTCGATGGCGTAAAAGCCGCCGAACAACCTGCTGGATTTTCCGGACATTTGCGCGACTATCAGCGAGAAGGCTTGGGCTGGATGGAATTCCTGCGGCGCTTCTCCTTCGGAGGGTGCCTGGCCGACGATATGGGCGTGGGCAAAACCGCTCAACTGCTGGCGCTGTTGGAGACGCGGCGCACGCTGCGCGAGACGGGCGAGACGATCCCCCCGTCGCTGGTGGTGGTTCCGCGATCGCTGGTGTTCAACTGGAAGGAGGAGGCCGCGCGATTTACGCCCAAGCTGCGCGTGCTGGATCATACCGGGGCGGAGCGCAGCGGCGCCGATTTCTCCGGCTACGACTTGATTCTCATCACCTACGGCACGCTGCGCCGCGATGCGGTCCTCTTAAAAGATATCGATTTCGATTACGTGGTATTGGACGAAGCTCAGGCGATCAAGAACGCGGGCACGGAATCGGCCAAGGCCGCGCGGTTATTGAAGGGGACGCACCGGCTCGCGCTCAGCGGAACGCCGGTTGAAAATCATCTGGGCGAATTGTGGGCTCTGTTCGAATTCTTGAATCCGGGCATGCTGGGGACGGCGCAAGTGTTCAAGCTGGCCGGCCCAGCCCCAAGAAATGCCGCGCGCAATCCGGATGAGGAAACGCGGCGGCTGCTCGCTTGCGCGGTGCGCCCTTTCATCTTGCGGCGCACGAAACAGCAAGTGGCGCGCGAGCTCCCACCGAAAACCGAGCAGACTATCTATTGTGAGATGAAAGCCGAGCAGCGCAAGCTGTACAACGAGCTGCGCGACCATTACCGGAATGCCCTGCTCGCGCGCATCGAGACCGAGGGCCTGGCCAAATCGAAGATCCAGGTATTGGAAGCTCTCCTGCGGCTGCGCCAAGCCGCTTGCCACCCCGGGCTGCTGGACAAAAATCGGTTGGGAGACCACAGCACCAAGCTCGAGTCGCTGCTGAACCAACTCCGCGAGGTCTTGGATGAAGGCCACAAGGCGCTGGTGTTTTCGCAATTCACCAGCTTGTTGTCGATCGTGCGGGAGCGTCTGGATTCCGAAGGCGCGGTCTACGAATACCTCGACGGGAAGACGCGCGACCGGCAGGGGAGAGTGGAGCGGTTCCAGAACGATCCGGACTGCCGGCTGTTCCTTGTAAGCCTCAAAGCTGGGGGATTGGGACTGAACTTGACCGCCGCCGAATATGTCTTTCTGTTGGATCCGTGGTGGAACCCGGCGGTGGAGGCGCAGGCCGTGGACCGCGCGCATCGTATCGGTCAGACGCGGCAGGTTTTCGCCTACCGCTTGATCGCCCGCGATACGGTAGAGGAAAAGGTGCTGGAGCTACAGAAGACCAAGCGCGAGCTGGCGGCCGCCATTATCGGCGAGGACAACAGTCTGATCCACAACCTGGGGCGTGAGGATCTGGAGTTGTTGCTGTCTTGAAACCGGCTGTTTGCCTGCTCAGCGGCGGACTCGATTCCTCGACATGCCTAGGCGTCGCGGCGCGCGAAGGGTACGAATGCTACGCGCTGTCGTTCGATTATGGGCAGCGCCACGCCGTCGAGTTGGAGGCGGCAGCGCAGGTGGCGAGGCATTTTCATGCGCGGGAGCATCGCATCATTCGCATCGATCTGCGCGCGTTTGGATCGAGCGCGCTGACATCGGAGATCGAAGTTCCTAAGGGACGGACGCTCGAAGAAATGGCGCAAGGGATTCCGATCACCTACGTCCCGGCTCGGAACACGATCTTTCTGGCGTATGCGCTCGCGTGGGCGGAGACGCTGGGTTGCTCCGATATTTTCATCGGCGTCAACGCCATCGATTATTCCGGTTATCCCGATTGCCGTCCCGAATATATCGCGGCGTTCGAAAGGATGGCGAATCTGGCGATTAAAGCCGCGGTGGAGGGCCGCGCTCGCGTTCGCATTCACACGCCGCTGGTGCAATTGAACAAGGCGGCGATCGTGAAGCTGGGCATCGAAGTGGGAGTGGATTTCGCGCTGACGCATAGCTGCTATGATCCCGGTCAGGGAGGGCGGCCATGCGGGCACTGCGACTCCTGTCTCCTGCGCCGGAAGGGCTTCGAGGAGGCGGGCCTGCGTGATCCGCTGATTTATCCAGATTGAACGTCTCCGAGATCTTTTGTTCGCTTCAGGGCGAGGGAATGCTCGCGGGTACGCCCAGTGTGTTCGTGCGGCTAAGCGGCTGCAATCTGCGCTGCGCGTGGTGCGATACGCCGTATACGTCGTGGGCTCCGGAAGGCGGCCAGATGCCACTCGGAACGATTCTGGCGGAGGTACGGCGTTATGGGACGACCCACGTAGTGGTCACCGGCGGAGAGCCGATGATCGCGCCGGGCATCGTGGATCTGACTCGCGGGTTGAAGGAGCTCGATGTGCACATTACCATCGAAACCGCGGGCACGGTTTACGAGCCGGTGATTTGCGATCTGATGAGCATCTCGCCGAAGCTGGCCAACTCGACTCCCCTGGAGAGGGAAGGCGGGCGCTGGGCGCCACAGCACGACCGGCTGCGCTATCAGCCGAAGGTGTTGCGCCGTCTGATGGCGGAATACGAATATCAACTGAAATTCGTGGTGAGCAATGTGGGTGATATCGCGGAGATCGAAAAGATTCTGGGAGAGACCGGCGCGGAGCGCGGGCGCGTGATGCTGATGGCGGAAGGGACTACAGCGGAAACTATCGGTGAGCGCGCGGGGTGGATCGCCGAGATCTGCAAGCGCGAACATTTCCGCTATAGCCCGCGGCTGCATATCGACTTGTGGGGAAACGAGCGCGGCCGGTGACGTGCAGTTGGGCTGTGACAACCGCTCCCTGACGGTCGCGGTTCTGTCCGGGGCTTTCGCCGAATGTCCAGCCGTCTCCTGGACACTACTAGACCAGCTATTGCGCTACGGCACGAATAAAGTAGCAAACGAAAACGACCCTCGCGGCGTCTATGCTGCCAGAAGTCTGGTCGCAGGAGGTTCGTATGACGAGGACCGTCGCGTTTGTGACCGTTCTATTTTCCCCGGTTCTTCTCCCCGGGCAAACTGGGAAGACACAGGCGGGGAAGACACCTCAGGAACCCAAATATTCTCAATTTGACAAAAAGCTCACTGGGGATCGGGAAATCCTCCACGCGTTGAATCGCCTGGGGTTCGGTCCACGGCCGGGTGACGTCGAGGCGGTCAAGAAGATGGGGCTGAGCAAGTGGATCGACCTTCAGCTTCACCCCGAACGCATCCCGGAAAATCCAGCGCTCACCGAGCTCGTCGAACCGCTCATGTCGCCTCCGACCGGTGGGCGCGGGGCTTTGTTGGTAGGGACGGGGAGGATCTTTGTGATGAACGGCGTAATGAACGGTCAGCCGCTCAATCAGTTGATCACTCCGGAACAGACGCGCCTCCTTCGCACCGGAACGGACAAGCAGGCGCTGGATCTTCTGGCGACCTTTCCAAAAGATAAGACGGTTCAGGTGCTGGCTGCGATGCCCGTCGTCCGGCAGCGCTTGTTGCCCCTTCTGGACGCCGATCTGCGGCGGAAGGTGATGGCCGCCGCGCCGGGCTTCGGCCTCAGGCAGCCGGATTCAAACCTGGCTCAGGCCAAACTTTACGAGGCGATTCAAAGCGATCGCCAGCTCCAGGAAGTGCTGGTGGATTTCTGGTTCAACCACTTCAACGTAGACGCGGGAAAGGGGGCGACGAGCTTCATGGTGGCCGGCTATGAGCGCAATGCGATTCGTCCCCACGTATTGGGCACGTTCCGCGATTTGCTGGAAGCTACCGCCAACAGCGCCGCGATGATGTTTTACCTGGACAATTGGCAGAGCAGCGTAACCCCACCCAAAGGCGCAGACACGGCCCAGGCGCGTCCGGCTGTGCCCTTGCCGGGGGCAGCCATCTTTCTCGGTCAACAGAAACCGCGCGGCCTGAACGAAAACTATGCGCGCGAATTGATGGAACTGCACACATTGGGCGTGGATAGCGGCTACACGCAGAGAGATATTATTGAGGTCGCACGGTGCTTTACGGGATGGACTATAGGCTCTAACGGGAACGGCATCATCGGCTTTGGCGGAGGGGCGAGCGGCGACTTCGCGTACAAGGATGAGATGCACGATAAGGGCGAGAAGACCGTGCTCGGCGTGACCATCCCCGCGGGCGGAGGCAAAGAAGATGGAGAGAAAGTACTCGACATTCTGGCCCGCCATCCCTCCACCGCGCGGTTCATCTCGCGGGAACTGGCCGAGCGGTTCGTCGCCGACAACCCTCCTCCCGCGCTGGTCGAGCGCATGGCGGCGACGTTCCGATCCACCGGCGGCGATATTCGAGCCGTTTTGACGACGCTGTTCCATTCCAGCGAATTCTCTTCGGAGGGCGCTTATCGTTCCAAGCTGAAAACTCCTCTGGAATTTGTGGTGAGCGCCGCGCGGGCCGCGGGCGCACACGTCGAAGACGCTATGCCTTTGGTGACCGAAATCTCTTCCCTAGGCCAGCCTCTGTACCGCAAGGCGGAACCCACTGGTTATTCCAATCTCGGCTCGAAATGGGTCAGCGCGGCGTCCTTGGTGGAACGCATGAATTTCGCGCTCCAGCTTTCGCAAAATGGAATTTCCGGCGTGAAAGTGGATCCGGACAAGCTCTCGGCGGTTCCGGAAAGCGCCGCCCGCCAGGTCCTGTTCCACGAAGCGGAGAAGGAGACGCTGGAGCCAATCAAGGCCGCGATTCAGGACGATGCCGAGGTGGCCCGCGGATTCGTGGCGGGGATGCTGCTGGGATCACCGGAATTTCAGAGGAGATAGATTTATGCAATCACGACGTTGGTTCCTCAAATCCTCCGCGGTCGCCATGTTCGGAACAACGACGGCGCCCGCTTGGCTTGAGCGCGCTCTGTATGCGGACGACGCTCCGAGTCCTCGAAAAAAAGTCCTGGTGGCGATTCTTCAGCGCGGCGCCATGGACGGTCTAAACGTGGTGATTCCGCACGAAGAGAAAGCGTATTACGCTCTGCGGCCCACGATCGCGATTCCGCGGCCCGACGGAACGCAGAATTCGGCCATCGACCTGGACGGTTTTTTTGGACTTCATCCGGCATTGCGCCCGCTGAAGCCAATCTACGACGCGGGACATTTGGCGATGATTCACGCGACGGGATCGCCGGACCCCAGCCGGTCGCATTTTGAGGCGCAGGATTTCATGGAATCCGGAACGCCGGGTCTGAAGACCACAGGAGACGGCTGGCTGAACCGCGCTTTGCCGCTTGAGAAGGGAATTTCGCCGCTGCGCGCCGTGGGCGTGGGCACGGAGCTTCCCCACGTGTTGCGGGGCTCTAACGAGGCGGTGGCCATTAGCGATTTGGGGGATTTCCAGGTGCACGATACGCGCGGTGCATCGGCCTTCGAAAGAATGTACGCGGGAACGCACGACCAGGTTCTGAACGGCGTGGGCCGCGAAGCCTTCGACGCCATTCATCACGTACAATCGGCCATGCAAGAAACGTATTTGCCCGAGGACGGCGTTCGCTATCCCAACGGCAAACTTGGTCAGAACCTCATGCAGATCGCTCGATTGATCAAAGCCGGCTTGGGATTGGAAGTCGCCTTTACGGACGTGGGCGGTTGGGATCACCATGTCAACGAAGTGGGCCCAAGGCCTACCGTCGGCTCCCTGGCTACGCTGCTCACCGAGTTCGGGCAATCGCTCGCTGGGTTCTATCGCGATTTAGGCGATCGCATGGAAGATGTGTGCGTCGTCACGATGAGTGAGTTCGGACGCACAGCGAGAGAGAACGGCGCACGAGGGACGGATCACGGTCACGCGAACGTGATGTTCGCGATGGGCGGGAAAGTCCGGGGCGGGAAGGTTTATGGCGACTGGCCGGGTTTGGAGCGAGAGCAGCTCTACGAGCAGCGCGATTTGAATCTGACCACCGATTTCCGCACCGTCCTGGGAGAATTGGTCGTGCGGCACCTTGGCAATTCGGATCTCTCGAAAGTGTTCCCAGGCTTCGAGGAGCCGAAGTTTCGCGGATTACTCGGGGCGTAGACGTTTCTTCGGGGGCACGAAATCCCTATTGCGATCAGGTGCTGAATCCGGCGGCGTGCCGCATCGACGTTCCTTCCTCACTAAGTGCTTGGACGGTCCTTTTCGGTGACCGCGAAAGCCAAGGCGCTTGTGACAACCGAAATCTATTCGCGGATTCGCAATCCCATTTACGCTAGGAATCCTCGCCGCGCGGAAATGGTGTTTTCGACAGGAGCTTGCTCGCTAGGCCTTGTCGCTCGCCTCGAACAGGTAAGGGGCCCGCCTCTGGGGCGCCCTTGAGAACTTCAAGCAGAAGCTCGAATTCGTCGAAGAAAAGCGTTTTCTCGGCCCCATGCACAGCTTCCGGCAAATAACTGCGCGAAGGCAGTCCTGGTGTCCAATATTCCAGGAACGCGGCGGGGTCGTCTAGCGTGTTCACGTAACTCCTGAGATCTTCTGTCTTTTCGACGAGAGGCAGATTGAGCCAATCTCGGAATACTTCCCGGTGGCATTGGGCGAGCGCTTGGCGGCTCTTCTTATCCCCATAAATGCTCATTAGCCCGTGATGTACGTAGACGCCGGAGTCAGGATCGCGCAGAGAGGCGAGATACGCCAGCCGCCCGAACGCCGTCGGGATGCGCGACAGTGTATTCCTGAACAGATCGGCCGCGGCGGACCGTTCCAGAATCGAGTTTGGCGTTAATCGAGACATATCCGCTAAATCAGGTGTAGCCGAAGCTCCGCCTTTGTTATCTTTTGCAACCGCCTCGCAGTCGATTCGCCGGCCTGCAGGCTCAAGTCGGTGTAAAAATTCACTCCGCTGCCGCGGCAGGCGAAAGCGTCCCGCTCCGAGGATAAACACCGTCGGCGAGGGCCCCGATTGTTAATTACGTTTTCTAGTGCTCCGCTGCGGCGCCGGAAGGCGTGCGAAAGTCTGCACAATTCGCAAGCTGTAGCGCCGCTGGGTTGATTTTACAACGACCAAAAGCTCAAAGTAAAGGAGAAAATTCCAACGGAATTTACGGATCACATAATCGGCCTGCGGGGCCGTGCGCTGTGGGCAGCGGCCACACGCCTACTCCTTTCTTGTGGGTTCTTTCATCCCGACTGCACGCCGGTTTATCCCGACGATTACGCTTGCTGGCGCACGCGGCTCATCGACAGAATCGCGACCGTGAGAGAGCGGTCACTCGAACTTTTGCAACCAGGTGTAGCTATTCGTGCCGGAGGGTGGTTGCGGGATCGATGCGGGCGGCGCGGCGGGCGGGAACGTAGCTTGCGGCGATCGCTGCTATGGCGAGAATGCCCGCGACGGACAAGTACACCACTGGGTCGAGCGGGCTCGCGCCGTTGAGAAAGCTTCGCAGCAGACGCGACGCGGGGAACGCGATGGCGAGGGCGATGGCGAACCCTGCGAAAAGCCCGCAGAACACCGCGCGGGAACTCGTTCCCAGCACCAGCCTCACGGCTTGATCAGGCCTGGCGCCGAGCGCCATCCGAATCCCAATCTCTTTCGTCCGCTGCTGGACCACATACGCGAAAACGCCCGACATTCCGACCGTCGCTAGAATCAGAGCGAACAACCCCAACGCGCCCGCGAGCTCCGCGCCGAGGCGAGTGCCTCGGAGCCAGCGATCGAGATTGTCGCGCAGCGGCGTCACCTGCATTCGCGCGCTGGGCTCTAGTTGATGCACGGCAGCGGCGACGGATTGGATGGTTCCTGCGTCGTTCGAATTCACCAGCACCTTCGGAATCGTCCAGCCGCTGAGTGGAAGATAGACCGTCGGCTCGACCTGCTCAAGATCGACGGCATGAGTGTCCTTCACAATCCCCACGATTTCTCGCGTGGCTCCGGAGACAATCGTTCTGCCGACGGCGTCCTGTCCATTCCAATAGCGGTGCGCCAATGTTTCATTCACGAGGACAACTTGGCGGGCCTCGTCGCCCGGCTGAAAGTTGCGCCCCGCAACAACCGGTATGTTCAGAACGTCGAAATATCCCGCGGATACATCTTGACGGTTCACAGGAATGGTCGCGCTTTCGGGAGCGCTCGATGGGCGGAAGGGCCCGCCTCTATAGCTGGTCGAGAACGGTTCCAAGGCCGTGAGAGCGAGAGGCTGCGGCAGGTCGTGGGCGAGCCGGCTGTACATGGCCTGCATATGAGCTGTGCTCAACGAGCGGGCCGGAAGCTCGAATGCGATCACGGAAACGGCGTCGATGGCGAAACCCGGATCGCGGGTGCGCAAATCCGCGATCGCCCGCAGCGTCAGCCCCGCGCCTGCCAGGAGAATCACGCTCAGGGCGACCTGCGCGGCCAGAAGCACGTTGCGGAGCGGCAAGCGCGAGTTGAAATCTGCGCGCGTGGCATGAAGCGCGGGCGCGAGCCCGAAGCAGATGCAAGTAAACGCCGCGAGCGCGACCGCATAACCGAGTACTGTGCCGTCCGGCGTGAGCCGAACAGGAGGAAGGTCGGGGAATTGGGCGACGACGAACGACGGAAGTTTATAAGCGAGCAGCAGCCCGATGCCCGAAGCGCCGAGAGCGACCAACAGGCTTTCGGTCAGGAGTTGGCGGACGATGCGTGCCCGGCCCGCTCCGATGGCGCGGCGGATCTGGATCTCCTTTTGTCGCGCGCTCGCGCGCGCAACGAGAAGATTGCCGACATTTGCGCAAGCCAGCAGCACCACCAGCAGTGCGCCGCTAAACATCAGGACCAAAAACGCGGTCATTTCCGCCTTCGGGCGGCCCGGGTTATCCAGAATCGCCCGGCCAAAAAGAATGTGGCGCGGCCCTCTAACCGTTCAGCGGCGCGGAATTGGCCATCCAAGACCTCAAGCTCCGCCGCTGCCTGGACCCGTGAAACGCCGGGCGAAAGGCGGCCGATCAGGGAGTCGCAGCAAAACCCCGCGTTCGAGAGAACCTGGCGAGGCCAGGATTCAGCCGGATGCAACAGCAACAGCGCCGGAAGCGGTAAATAGACGTCGTATCGGCCGGCGCCCTCCGACGTGCCCGTGAAGCTCTCCAGAGCGACACCCACGACGGTGAACGGCAGGTCTTCGATGTGAGCCTGCTTGCCGATAATCCCTGAGTCGGATCCGAAATGGTCCCTCCAGAACGTATAGCTGAGCACCGCGACCGCTTCCGGAGATTCTATGCGATCCTCTTCCGCGAGAAATCCGCGCCCGAACTGCATTCCAACTCCCAACAAGCGGAAATAATCGCCGGGTACCAGCTCCGCCCAGGACGCTTTGCCGAACGGCTCGAATCCGAAACGCACGGGTTCATCGCGCAAGCTCGCGAGGCCCGCGAACGCGTGCGTGTGCTCGGCGATGTAACGATACTCCACAATTCCTACGCCTCCCACCGCTCCTGAGCGAATGTGACGGGGATCGGTCGAGAAGATCTTCACCATGCTCGCGGGGTCCTTTACCGGCCAAGGGCGCCGGGCGACCGCATTGTAAACGCTGAACAGGCTGGTGGCGATCCCGATCGCCGCGCCCAGAGCGGCCAGCGCCAGAAAGGCGAACCCCTTATGGCGTCGAAGATTGCGGACCGCATACGCGATGTCCTGCCACACGCTTTGGAACCACGGCCAGATCCAGACCGCGCGCGCCTCCTCGCGGGCACGAGTCATGTTGCCCATGGAGCGCGGATCGCCGCTCATCTGGTGATGGACCTCGATTTCCTCGGCCAGCTCGCGTTCGATTGCGCGCTGGCGAAACAGATACCGAAGCCGCCGAATAATTTTCACGCCAGCACTTTCTGAATCGCGCCGATCATGCGCTCGAAATCCTCACGCTCGCGCTCCAGTTGCTTGCGGCCCGCCGCCGTCAGCGTGTAGTAGCGGGCGCGCCGGTTGTTCTCCGAAGCGCCCCATTCCGCCTTCACCCAACCGTTCAGCAACAGCCGCTGCAGCGCGGGATACAGCGAGCTTTCACCCACTTCCAGAACGTCGCCCGATACGAGCTTAAGATGCTGGGCGATGCCGTAGCCGTGCTTGGAGCCGCCGCGCAGCGTTCTTAAAATCAGAAGATCCAAGGTTCCGGGGAGCAGTTCCATCGGCTATCGATGGGAGTAGTATGAATGAGCCTCCGCCGGTTGTCAAGCGAAAAAGTAAACGATGCCCAGGCCCGACCGTAAGCGTTACAATGGCCGGATGCTTCGCCGTTCGGGTCTTTTCCTTCTCTCCCTAGCGGTCCCTCTTTCCATACCGGTCTTCTCGCAGGTTCCGTTTACGCAATTTGTCGTGTTCGGCGACAGCCTCTCCGATAACGGAAACCTCTACTACGGAACCTCTCTGCTGGGCGTGCCCCAGCCGGGTCCGCCGATGTATGCGACTGGCGAATACACGGATGGGACCAATTCCGTTCCGCCCACCAGCGGGCCCCTGGGCTTGTGGATCGAGCAATTAGCCAAAAAAATGAACTTGCCCGGTCCGCAACCTTACGCCGACGGTGGAACAAACTATGCCGTGGCTAGTGCGCTTACGGGAAAAAATCCGGCCTATTCACCTGGCGCTCTAGAGATTCCGTATCTAACCGACCAAGTGAATCTGTTCCTAGCCGCGAACCATACGGTACCGGCCAACGCGTTGTACGCATTTTGGGGCGGCGCCAACGACATCTACGGGGGCGTGAGTCCGGCGACAGCGGCATCCAACGTCCAAGGCAACATCGACACGCTGGCAACGGCGGGCGCGAAGTATTTCCTTTGGGTGAACATGCCGTTGGTGGGAGACGTTCCGGAATACGTCAACACCAGCCAGAGGTCGACGCTGAACGCGGGGGCTGTGGCCTACAACCAGGCGGAGACCAGCGCGATCGCGCAGCTCATGGTGGCGCATCCGGGAATCGCGATCATCCCGTTAGACACTTATTCTCTTTTTCTTTCCATCGAACAAAACACCGCGCTTTTTGGATTCGTCAACATTACATCGCCCGCGCAAGGCATGAACGTCAATCCGAACACCTACTTGTTCTGGGACATGCTGCATCCCACCACCGTGGGCCACGGATATGTCGCCGACATTGCTCTCAGCGCGATTGAGGGGGGATTCTGCACGAATACTGCGTCCCCCGTGATCGCGTCCGTTGATTCTGGTAGCGCTTACGGTGGCTACTCCTATTTCGCGTCGGGCACGTGGCTGGAGATCAAGGGTTCGAATCTGGCGGATCCCACCGATCCTAGACTGACGGCAGCCGTGAATCCCGGCCAGTGGACCCTCGCCGACTTCAACGGAGTGAACGCCCCCACCAACCTCGACGGCATCAGTGTCACGATCAATAGCAAACCGGCCTATGTCTGGTATCTGTCGCCTGGGCAACTCAATGTGCAAGCGCCGGAGGATTCGACGATTGGCAATGTCCCGATCGCTGTCACCAATTGCAAGGCGACGAGCTCGGCATTTACGTTCACGCGCCGGACGCTGGCGCCGGGATTATTGGCGCCGGCGAGCTTCAAAATAAGCGGGACTCAATACATGGTTGCCACATTTGCCTCGGATGGCGCCTACGTGCTGAACGCCAGCGAGGGAGCGGCGCTGGGACTTAATAGCCGCCCGGCAAAGCCTGGGGACCTGATTATCGCCTATGGAATCGGGTTCGGGGATGTGACTCCCCAGATTTTGCCCGGCGTCATCGCGGAAGTGAGCAATTCGCTGAACAATTCGGTGACATTTTCCTTCGGATCGACCGCCGCCGCGCTTTCATATTCGGGCCTGGCGGGCAACTTCGTAGGACTCTATGAGTTCTACATCACCGTGCCGTCAGGTCTCGCGAATGGAGATTACCAGATCAACGTGACCCAAAACGGCGCCACCGTTCCTCAAACCATGTACCTGACGGTGCAGAACTAACAGCTTGTCGCCATACGAACGTCTTCGCTCGCTGCTGCCGAAGACTCTGTCGCGTTACGTGCTGAGTTTCGAAGCGGAGATCGAAACGGCAGTTGCGGAATTCGCCCGGCTTCTTCCACCGGGCGCTCGCGTGCTCGACGCCGGAAGCGGTGAAAGCCGGCACAGGCGGTATTTCACGGCGCAAGTGTATGTGGGGGTCGATTTGGCCGTCGGGGATTCGGCTTGGGATTATTCCAAGCTGGATGTCATTGCCGAGCTAGGCGCGCTGCCTTTCCCCGACGCTGTCTTTGAAGCGTGCCTCAACATCGTCACTTTGGAACACGTTCCGGAACCGGGCTGCGTGCTTAAGGAATTGGCCCGAGCGCTCGCGCCCGGCGGCCGCTTGCTGCTGATTGCTCCGCACGAGTGGGAAGAGCATCAGCAGCCGCACGATTATTACCGCTACACGCGCTACGGCCTCGAATACCTGCTGCGCCAGGCCGGATTCGAACCCAGCGAGATTCGTCCGGCCGGCGGATTCTTCCGGCTGCTATCGCGCCGTCTGCTGAACGCGCTCCAATTCTTTCCAGGGCCGTCGATTTTGCTTGCCGCGGTCTTCTTCGTTCCGCCCGCTTTGATTCTGCCGCTGCTCGATCCGCTGGACCGCCGGCGAAACTTTACACTGGGATATATATGTTCCGCGCGCAAACCGTCCTGATCATCGCCGCCATCGCGCTAGAAAGTGGCACGCTGGTTTCCGCCGCGAGTTTTTCCGGCCCCGCGGCGCTCGAGTATGCTCGCCACGCTGTGAGCTTAGGCCCGCGACCCTCTGGCTCCGAGGCGAACCGGAAGCTTCAAGCTTTCATTCTCGAACAAACCCACGTCCGCGGGGCGCAAGTGACCGAGGATTCTTTCACCGC
The DNA here is from genome assembly GCA_036521975.1 of Bryobacteraceae bacterium. Lineage (GTDB taxonomy): Bacteria > Acidobacteriota > Terriglobia > Bryobacterales > Bryobacteraceae > Palsa-187. Next base: position 8,928 of record DATDGT010000060.1, on the reverse strand, counting down.
CAAAACGCCGCGCGGTCCGGTCCCAATGACCAACATCATCGTTAAGTTCCCGGGAACCAGCGGTAGGGCTATTGCCGTCACCGGCCACTTCGATACCAAATACTTCCCCGGCCGCCATTTCGTCGGCGCGAATGACGGAGCTTCTTCCACCGCCGTGCTGCTCGAAATGGCTCAGGCGCTCGCCGGGCAGCCTCGAATCGACGACGTTTATCTCGTCTTCTTCGACGGCGAAGAGGCGGTCGGCGAATGGAGCGATACCGACAGCGTTTACGGCAGCCGCCATCTGGCCCAGCGCTGGCGCATGGATGGCACACTGCGGCGGCTCAAGGCCTTGATCAACGTCGACATGATCGGCGACAAGAATCTCGACATTCTCCAGGACAAAAACTCAGATGCCAATCTGCGCCGCCTGGTCTGGAAGACCGCATCCGATCTTGGGTATCAAGCCTACTTCACCGATCAGATGGAACCGATGGACGACGATCACATGCCTTTCGTCCGGCTGGGTGTCCCCTCGCTTGATATTATCGATTTCGATTACGAGCCTTGGCACAAGGACAGCGACACCCTGGACAAGATCAGCGGCCAAAGCATGGAGATTGTGGGCGCGGTGGTGCTGGAATCGATTCGCCGCCTTGAGCGGCAGTGACAGGCAGTGACAGGCCGTGATCCGGCGGTGATTGATCGAGTGGGCCAACAGCGGGACTGGGTGTTGGTTTTCCTCTTTACAGATCCGCTTTCCGGCGTGCTTCTTGCTAAGGAACCGGCGCGAGAATGAACCACCGGCCCGCATTGATCTTCTGGCTGGGCGCCGCCGCTTCGATCCTAGCTTCGCGTCTGGCCCACGCGAATCTGTTGTGGGCGGACGAGGACTACCATCTCGCCGCCGCCATTCAGGTCCTGTATGGCAAATTTCCGTACCGCGACTTCTGGTACGACAAGCCGCCGCTCAACCTGGCGTTCTATTTGATCTCCGGCGCGCGAGCTGGAGTCGTGCTGCGAGTCGCGGACACCTTGTTTGTCCTGCTGTGCTGTGCACTGGCTTACCGGTTCGCCTCGCGGCTGTGGTCGCGCCGCGAAGGTCTTTTCGCCGCGGGCGCGCTGGCCTTCTTCTCTATCTTTTACTCGACGCCCGCGGTGCTGCCGCTGGAGCCGGATACCCTGATGATCGCACCGCATCTGGGCGCGGTATACATGGCTTGGCGCCGCAAGCCCTTGCTCGCCGGAGTCCTGGCAGCTTTCGCGTTCCAGTTGAACGTGAAGGGCGTATTCGTATTGGCCTTTTGCCTGGCGGTATCACTGGAGGGCGGCCTTCAGGCCGCGCGGGGCTTTAGCCCCGCTTTGGCGGATGCGGGACTGAAGTCCCGCGCGGGCTTAAGCCCGCCCTCCATGCGGGCGGGAGCGCGAATGCTGGCCGGCTTTCTCAGCGTGAACGCATTGGTTCTACTTGCTCTCTCTCTCACAGGGTCCCTCGCGGGCTATTGGACTCAAGTCTGGCGATGGGGTTGGCTCTACCTGCGCGCGGCCTCCGGCGGAGGGTTTTTGCAACTGCTTGGTTGGCTGGGATTCCACGCGGCGCTCATTTTGGCAGCCTTGTGGTATTGGGCCTCGTGGTATTGGAAGGTCGACGAGAAGAAATCGTCCTTCCGGCCGCTGCTGATCTGGTTCGTTCTTGCGCTCGCGTTCTCGGCTGTAGGATTGCGCTCCGCTCCGCGATATTTCAATCTATTGCTTCCGCCGCTGGCGATCGCGGGAGCGCGCGGAATGAGTCTCGCGAATCGCCGCGGGCTAGCCTTAATCGCGGCGCTTTTCGTGATTCCTGCCGTCCGCTTCGGGCCGCGCTACTTCGAGTTGCGCTCCTGGAAGGATACCGCCATGGATCGGGAAAGCCATCGCGCCGCCGAGATCGTCAGTGCCGCCGCCCGCCCGGCCGCCCAATCTAAGGACACGATTTTCGTTTGGGGCTATCGTCCCGATGTCATCGCTTATACGCGCCTTCCCATCGCGGGACGATTTCTCGATTCTCAGCCCCTCACCGGCGTCCCCGCCAACCGGCATTTGTTCGATGCGCGGACGGTGGCGCCCGAATGGGCGCGCGAAAACCGGGCCGAACTGGCGCGCGCCGATCCTTCATTTCGGCCCGCGTTTCTCGTCGATGGCCTCAGCCTCTACAACCCCCAGCTCGCCCTGGGCTCCTATCCCGATCTGGCGCCCTGGTTCGCCCAATACTGCCCGCTCGCGCGCGCCGGGCTCATCGCCATCTATGAGCCGTGCCGGCGGTAGCCCGCGCTCGAATCTTTCGTCAGCTTGCGCGTTTGACCGTGAGCTCCACAGGCATGCCGAAGATGTCGATCGTGAACTTGATCTGATCGTTGGCCACCACGCCGGAGTAGTTCATGGTAAACGGCATCCCGCCAAAATCGAAGGTGACGGAAAATGAGATTTTGTCGCCGTTCACTTTGCCATCGGCGATTTTGATCTCCGCCCCATCCGGCCCGCTGGTCGAGCCATTCAACGTCGCTCCGTCCGCTTTGAACGTAAACCCCACGGGGACATCGCCGTTGGGCGTGTTCATCGTCCCACTCCATTTGCCGTCCACATCTGCGGCCAGGCATGAGCCTGCAAACAGCAGGATTGAAACTACAATTGCGCGAAGTGTCATTCGTTTTTTCCCTCCAGAATCTTATCGGGCAAACCCTACCATGCCAGGCTCCCGATTTCGGCGGTTCTCTGGCGGCTGCATGGCCCGGCAGTCCATATAAGCCAAGTACGCCCGGCAGGGGTTTTGGGTTCCCGAAAAGATCGGCATCCCCGTTCAGCTCAGCCTAGCCCTTACGCGGTCGCTGAGCGCCTTTCCGTCGACGCGCTTGCCCGCGAGCTTGGCTTGCGCGGACTTCATCACCACCCCCATCTGCTTCAGCGACGACACGCTCGTTTCCGCGATGGCCGATTCGATCGCCGCGCCGATCTCTTCTTCGGACGGCGCCGACGGCATGTAGGATTCGATCAGCTTGAGCTCGGCTTCTTCGCGGTCCGCCAATTCGGGCCTTCCGCCTTTGCGGAAGATGTCCGCCGATTCGCGGCGCTGCTTGACCAGCGTGTTGAGAATCTGAAGCTCGCCAGCGGTATCGAGAGGCTTCATCGAATCTATTTGATGCTTTTGCAGAGCGGCCTTGATCATGCGCAAGCCATCCAGCCGCGGCGCCTGGTGCGCTTTCATGGCCGCGGCCATATCGCGCTGGATTTGATCGAGCAATGGCATGCCGGACCTAGTGTAGCAACGGCGCGAGGCATGAGGGGCGATTGGAGCGGCAATTCTTGTGACGCATGGCTATAATCGGAAGATCAATGAGAATGCCCGCCGGGCTCTTGTCCTTCGCCGCTAAATTAGCGCTAGCGGTCCTGACGCTCGAATCGCTCACGCCTGTGATGCATGCCCAGCAGACCCGCACAGCGAACGACGGCGTTTACACCGAAGCGCAGGCGGCGCGCGGCCACGCACTGTATCGTGACAAGTGCGCTAAGTGCCACGGCGATGCGCTGGAGGGGAAACTCGGGCCGCCCCTCACCGGCAGCGCGTTCCTCGCCATTTGGGGAGCGCAGCCGTTATCGGAGCTGGCGGACAAGATCCGCAACACCATGCCGGCTGACGATCAGGGCAAACTTAAGCCCCCGGAAGCCACCGACCTCGTCGCCTTCATCCTTCAAACCGGCAAGTTTCCTTCGGGACGAAACGAACTCTCTTTCGAAGAAGCCGCGCTGAAATCCATCATTCTGGCGCCCACCGCGCAAGCCGCCGGATCCGCCCCACAATCGGCGGCTTCGCAGGCCCCAGCCTTTCCCGCGATGGGAAATCTAGCTCAAGTGATGAGGGGAATCCTGTTCCCCACCTCCAACATTATTTTCAACGTCCAGCTCCACGACCCGGGCGCGCCGGTCAAACCTAGCGCAACGGACGCGGCATCCTTCTCGTGGACGGACTGGGGCGCCGGGATCTACACCGGCTGGCAGGTCGTCGATTATGCGGCGGTCGCCATTGCGGAATCGGCGCCGCTGATGTTGACGCCCGGACGCCGCTGCGAGAACGGCAGACTGGTGCCCGTAGAACGGCCGGATTGGATCAAATTCTCGCAGGAGCTTGCCGAAGTGGGACGCATCGTGTACAAAGCGTCACAGACGAGAAACCAGCAAGCCGTCAGTGACGCTACCAACCAGCTCGCCGACGCCTGCCTGCATTGCCATCAAGTCTATCGCGACAAGCGGGGCTCCCGGCCCGGCGACACCACCGCTCTCGCGGCCCGCTGCACACCATAATCTGGCGGGCGCATCTGGCGAGAGAGAAGTAACGCTACTGCGCGGGTTCGATCCGCAAAAGAACGGCTGCGTCCTCTTCCGTCAGCACGTAGAGCAATCCATCGGGACCTTGCCGCACGTCGCGAACGCGCTGGCGCAGGTCCGTGAGCAACGATTCCCGCCGGAGTTCTTCGTATTTATCGTTGAACACCACGCGTTCCAGGTGGCCTGTATAGTTCAGCTCGCCGACCCGCATGGAGCCCACGAACAGGTTTCCCTTCCACGCCGGAAATTTGTCGCTGCTGTAGAACGCCATTCCAGAAATCCCGATTGACGGAAGCCAAACCACGGTTGGCTCTTCCATGCCTTCTCTCCAGGCGTGCTCCGATACTCGCGGGCCGGGATATTGCCGGCCGTAGCTTACCACTGGCCAACCGTAGTTTCTGCCGGGCAGGATAAGATTGACCTCGTCTCCGCCGTTCGGTCCGTTTTCGTTCTCCCAAACGGCACCGGTTTCCGGATGAATCGTCAGTCCTAGCGAGTTGCGATGCCCTAGCGAGTAGATCTCCGGCTTGAAGCCGGCGCGGCCCACGAACGGGTTGTCCGGCGGCGCGGTTCCGTCGTCGCGAAGCCGCAGCACCTTGCCTCCATGACTCGCCGGGTTCTGCGCCCGCTCGTCGAACGTGCCTCCCACGGTCATGTACATCGAACCGTCCCGGGCAAACACGATTCGCGAGGCTGCGGCACGGCCGTCGTCGATGGAATCCGCTACAAAAATATCCCGCACATCCGCAAGCGAACCGTTTTCATAACGCCCTCGCGCGAGAGCCGTTGTGACTTTGTCGCCGACTGGCTTCGTGTACGTGAGATAGACGAGCTTGTTTTCCGCGAACTTCGGATGGAGAGCGATGTCCATCAGTCCGGAGAGCTGCTTCGCATATACCTCCGGCACGCCGGCGATCGGTTTCGGATCCAGCACGCCGTCCCGGATCAGACGCAGCCGTCCGGCGCGCTCGGTCACAAGGATATTGCCATCGGGCAGAAAGGCCAAACCCCACGGATGCGACAAGCCCTTCGTCACAATCGCCACGCGGATCTTGTGCTGCTCCGCGGTGTCGAACACGAAGGGGCCGGAGCCGAGCGGCTCGCGGGGAATCGTGGGAGGGTTCAGCTGTTGAGCAAAGCTGCCGCCGGCCAAAGCGGCTAAGGTGACGATCCGCCAAACGCGCTCCATTCCCAAACTCCTTAAGACACATCTTACTCGCTTACAATCGATCTCATGACTCGAGCTCGCCAACTACGCGATCTTCTTCGAGGCGAGGAAATGATTATCGCTCCCGGCGCATACGATTGCATCACAGCTCGCGCGATCGCGCACGCCGGCTTCCAGGCCGTCTACATGACTGGCGCCGGCACGTCGGCGGCGTTCGGCTACCCGGATTATGGGTACTCACGATGTCCGAAATGGCGGGCAATGCGGGCCGGATTGCCGCTTGCGTGCCCCTGCCCCTGATCGCGGATGCCGACACGGGGTATGGGAACGAGCTCAATGTCGTGAGGACCGTCCGCGAGTATGAACAGCGCGGCGTCGCCGGAATCCATATTGAAGACCAGACTTTTCCGAAGCGTTGCGGGCACCTTCGAGGTAAGGAAGTGATCGGGCTCGAGGACTACCTGGTGAAAATCCAACGAACGGGCCGCCATCCCGTTCCTCTTGCGAACCTCACACCATCGGAAGCCTTCCGCCGCTTCGGCGCGGATGAATGGGAGCTGGAGGATACCGCTTGCTAACGCGCGCGGCTCAGTTTAGCGAGACCCGGAGAACGATACATCCAAACCGCCTCATCTTGGGCGTCCCCTACCGTGTAAAACTCACTGGCGCAGCACGACGAAGCGGGCGATGGTGTATCGTTCCACCCGCCGAAAAACGTATCGGACAGAAAGTGGTCGCTCAAAGTAAGCCTGGAAAAAGCTTCGATGGCAGCCAGCGAATACATTACCGGGGAACCCATTTGTGGCTGGAATAGCGGTGGACGATCACGGTGAAGATGCTGAACACCCAGGTAGTATGGCCAGAGGGAAAGCTTCCCGGCGAGACCCAAGGATTGCGGCTGGTCTTAAACCACGTATTCGAGAATTGCCGTTGGGGGAATATCGGCGGGCGCTCGCGCGCGAAGGCGGCCCAAAACGCCATATTGAGTACCTCGGCGGTAGGTTGGGTCGCTTCCGCGTCCCGGTGCGGCCTGATCCTATGGCGCTTAGTCTGGTGGGGCTGGATCTTACGCAAGCACAAACAAGGAGCAAATCGTCAAAATAACAATGGCGCGCAGAAACATAGTGATCGGCTCTCCACGCGGAAATGAGAGAAGGCAGCCAACGATTGTTTCTGCCGCCAAATCCAGGCCGGCGGTTCGAGGGAACCACGGTGGTGGTTTTGGGCCACTAGCCGAAGGTCTCTTTATAGTATCAAATAATTTGGAATCAGAGACTTAGGATTTGGCCGACTACTTGCCCTCTATTTGGCGGATGGCAACGGCAATGAAACGGGCGATTCTAGCGGTAGTCCTGGCCGCAGCGGTTTTCGCCCAAATCCCGGGAGCGCAAGGGCCGGGACCGCAGGGTCCGGGGAATTTTCCCCCTCCCGGCGGCGCGCCTGGCGGACCGGCCGACACTGGCGCCGCGCCGAATCAAGGCGTGGCGCGCTTGAGCCTGATTCAAGGAAATGTCTCGGTGCGGCATGGCGATGCGGCGGACTTATCGGCGGGAGTGATGAACGCGCCGTTAATGGCCGGAGATCGAGTAGCGACGGGCGATGGCGGCCGCGCCGAAATTCAGTTCGACGCGTTGAACGTGATGCGGCTGGCGTTCGCGACGGAAGTCCGTATCAGCGAACTGCGCTACAAGCAATATCAGATTCAGATCGCGCAGGGCGCGGTGATGTTCCATGTCGTCCGCGACAACGACGCGCGAGCGGAGATCAGCACGCCGACGGTTCTGGTGCATCCGGCGCGGCAGGGAAGTTACCGCATCACGGTGAATGCAGATGGCACCACCGAGATCGCGGTGCGATCCGGCCAAGCCGAAGTGTTTGGGCCCACCGGTTCGGAATTCGTGAACGCGGGGCAAACGATGCTGGCTCGCGGCTCGGCTTCGGACCCGGAAGTTCAAGTGGTGGCGAGCGCGCCCCTGGATGAGTTCGACCGCTGGAACGCAGACCGCGATCGTGCATTTGATCGTGTCTCCAGCACGCGCAATGTGCCGCCGGAGGTCGCCGGGACCGAGACGCTGGATCAGAATGGCCGTTGGCAATACGACCCTCAATACGGACAAGTATGGGTTCCGTCGGTGGATCCCGGTTGGGCGCCGTACCAGAACGGAAGCTGGGTGGATGAAAGCTATTACGGCTGGACTTGGGTGGGGGTTGAGCCATGGGGCTGGGCGCCGTATCACTACGGCCGATGGTATTCGAGTCCCTGGGGATGGGCTTGGTACCCGGGCCCGTTGGGACTGCCTTTTTATTATTCGCCGGCGCTGGTTGGATTTTTCGGCTGGGGCCCAGGAGTAGGATTCGGAATCGGGTTCGGCTTCGGATTCGGCAATGTCGGATGGGTGGCGCTGGCGCCGTTCGAGGCGTTCCATCCGTGGTATGGCGTGGGCGCTGTGGGGCTGGGCCGCGCCGCGATCGTGGGCAACGCGAACGTCACCGCCATGTACCGCAATGCGCGAGTCGCGAATGCCGTGGCGGGCATGCGCACGGCCGATTTCGGGCGCATGGGCGTTACCCGAGCGAATATGGTGCGGGCATCCTCGGCGGATTTGGCGCGCGCGGGATCGGTGCGAGGCGCGCTGGCGATCCCGGCCTCTCAGGCTAGCCACCGGTTTTCCAATGCCGCCGTTTCCACTCGGGGGATGCCGCAGACCAGCTCGAATATGCGGTTCTCTTCGGCGGGATCGAAGATGGCAAGCGCGACTTCAGGGGCGCGCAGCGCGGGCGGGTCCAGCGCCGGCTCCAACGGCGGATGGCGGTCCTTCAACCCTTCGTCGTCAGCTAGCCGGGGTTATTCCGCGCAGGCCGCGCCGAGGTCTTCAGCGCCGGCGTCCCAAGGCGCCGGGCCGCGTTATTCGGCCCCGCCGGCCCAAGGTGGGCGTTATTCGGCCCCGTCGTCGGACCCGCGCGGTTCTTCAGGCGCACAGGGGCGTGGGTATTCCGCGCCGCAGCAGCAACAGCGCGTGCAGGTTAACCCTCCGGTGGTGCGCGACCGGGAGTCATCTGGCAGCTCTAGTGCCCCGCGCTCCAGCGGCGGAAGCAGCCGTGGCGGAGGCGGAAGCAGCCGTGGAGGAGGCCGGAGGTAAAGCTTAGCCCGGCGAAATCGATTTTCTTCCCTCGTGTGGCCCGGTGAGGCAGGTTCTCACCGGGCCTATTTTTTGCCCCGTGGAGGCCACGAGCGGCCTTGCCTCCGTTGCGGGCGGTGGACGAGAATCGGTCGCAGAGGGCTAGCCTGAAGTTCCACAGCGTAGTTATGTGAACCTCCTGATTTAACTGAGGTTGCCGGGGATTCGGCCTCGTAATGTAGTCATGTAGATGGAAATATTACTTTTGTAATACTGGCGGATTGGTGGCATGATGTATACATG
>DATDGT010000059.1:0-11120 GCA_036521975.1 Bryobacteraceae bacterium | reverse complement strand
GAGTCTCGCGCAGGATCAAGCGCTCATCCGACAATAAAGCGTCGATCTCGCGCGGGACTAGTTTGTCCGTAGCGTTTGGTTCCATTCTCCTGTTGTCTCAGATTCTTGGCCGAGATCGGAGGCGGAACTTCGTTTTTCCGGATTAATTGATTGGCATCCCGCATCTGCTCGGCGCTTTCAGCGATGTTGGCCGTCACTTCCTGAATCACAGCCCGGATTCGTCCCAGATCGTTGGTTTGCACCACGTCCCTCAACTTGTTCAAGTCCTCGCACAGATGAGCTTCGTGGTCGCCCCCACTGGCGCTTACGCGGCCGGAAAGCGTTTGCACGGCTTCGAGAGCGGCTTTCAATTCGCTGCGAGTCCGGTCGAACCATTCGTTGACTTTGTCCCGGTAATCGCGCAGCTCACCCCGGAAGGAAGCGTGGATGGTTTGAAAATCCTCGACCCCCAGGACGTTTTCTAACATCTGGCGCAGCCTCTCGATGTGCTGGCGATACATTTGGGCTTCCATAGCATCCACTTCCACCGGATATTCCGCAGCGGCGCGAAGCACTTCGCCATAGGACTCCATAGCCGCCCGATGCATGCCCTCCAATTTGTCCAGTTGGTGTACGGTTTTGGCGATCGAAAGCACACGACCCTCCTTGGAGCGCGCGAGCGGGAACCACAGGTGAGCGGGATTGAAAGCTCCTACAGCCTTATCGGGCCACGGGCGGATCAGCTTGAATAAAGCGCACAGGCCGCCGGGCGCGGCATCAAACGAATGAGAAACTCAGCGGAATTGGCCGCGCCCGGCGAGTCCGTTGTGCGCGACTTTCTCAACGAAACCGCATTCCCGCGAAGCTCACCACGCTCGCCGGATCGATATTCCACTGTTGGTAATGTAGGAGACTTCCCCGAGCCTGGGGCACGGCGCGGAGAAAGGCGTAAATGGGCGCGGAGCCGCACCATCTCAGATCATCGCGGTTTTCGCTCACTAGTTCCCAAAAACCTTGGGCATCACCGCGCTCCATGCGCTCGATCCGCGCGCGATCGCGCAGCGCGACTAATTCCATCTCGCCCTGGTTCGCATGCGCGCTCAGGGAATCGCCGTAGCGCCGCCCCATATGGGCCATATCGACGCCTAGGACCCACAGCAACCGATCGCCTTCCCGCGCCGCCAACTCCGCCAGAGCCCCCAGCGCGCACTTCACTCCCTCGTCGGCTTCGGGCGGATTCCCCCCGAGAAAGCTGCGCGCGAACGACCCGCACAGGATGGGCGCAACACGGATCCCCGGACCGAACAAATGCTGCAAAAACACCACCTGAAATTCTATGGAATGCTCAATCGAGTGGCAGTAGTCCTCCATGAGCGCGCCCTCGCCCGCTTCCGCCGCAAGCCTGTCGACGATGCTCGTCTCAATCGCCGCGGCTCCCAGAGGAGTCACGAAAGGCTTGCGCGTAAGCCCGATGCGGTCCGGCTGGCCGTAATGCGAGGTGCCCAGAATCACAAAGGTCCGATCCGCATCGGCAGACGTGAGCGCAGAATAGGCGGCGCGGTAAGCATCCACTCCGCCGAAGGGGCTCACATGCGGCGCAACGATGGCTAGCCTGGATTCATGGTGGTTTTCGGCGGGCGAGATCAACGAAGAGCCGTTCATGTATTGCGCAAACGTTTTTCGCAATTCCTCTTCCTCGGCAGGATACCCGGAGCCTGCATGGACCGCGAGCCGCTCCGGCGCCGCGGCGAAATTTCGCTCCGCCTCCAGCTTGCGCCTCTCGAACTGCTCGTCCTCCAGAAAACCCGCATCGCTTAAAGTCCGCGTAAGATGGGCCGCCAGACCGCTCACATCCAGCTCGCCGGTGAGCTGTACCAAGTGTGCACGCAGATCCAACTCGCTGTGCTCGCCGTCGAACAATTGCAGACAACTCACCAAGGCCGGAGGAACGATCAGCACCGCATCGGAGAAGCGGAAGGGGTCGCGGATAAGCAATCCGGGCCGGTCGGGAACGGGCGAGGGCAGAAAATCGACGGAACGGAGCGGGCGAAGCATCTTCTTAGGTTGGCGCGGCGGGCGCCGCATCCACATGCTACCATCGGGGTAGCTCCTGCCGTTCATTTTCGAATCGCCAATCTAAGAATGCCGACCATGGAAAACAAAAGGATCCTGGCGGTGCTCGACGACTTGTTCTTTACCGTCAAGATCAACGAGTCCGCCAAGCGCGCCGGCTTGCCGGTGGAATTCATCAAGAGCGAGCGGGATGTGCTGGAAAAGGCCAAGACCCATCCCGTCCTCATCATCATCGATCTGAATTATGCCGGCATCGATTCGCTGAAGCTGGTCCAGGACTTGAAGGCCGCCGAAGATACCAAGGCAGTCCGGCTGCTGGGCTATCTCTCGCATGTCCAGGGCGAGTTGAAACTGAAAGCCCAGGAGGCAGGATGTAACATGGTGCTGGCCCGATCGGCGTTCTCGCAAAACCTTCCGCAGATTTTGAAACGCCACGCGGCCTAAACTAACGCGGTGCGAAGCAGGCTTGAGCGCACGGCGCGGGACCGTGCGCTGACATGAATCCCCGACTCCCCCCGGCGCCGGGCCGCGTTGTGCGCCTAAGTCGGTGTGCTCCGCCCACGCGATGCCGTGCTGGATAGCGAAGCAGGTGAACCGCGCCGTCATGCGGATACTCAGTTTCGTCATGTATTTGAGGTTGGCAGGTGTACGCTAAAGTGGTGGGACATCGCGATGAAGCGTAAGGCGATCGACTTCTCGCAGCAAATCGTGCGCGCTGAAGGTTCGCCTGAGCAGATTGAATTCAGGTTTCGATTCTGCGCTGATGTATAGAATTCCTACATTTGGTTTTTCTTGACGCACGATTTCGACGAGCTGAAATCCACTTACGCGTGGCATAGAGACGTTTGTAAGTAACACGTCAATGCCGGCCCTATGAGTACGGAAGAGATCGAGAGCCTCTGCACCATCGCGGGCTTCAAAAACCCGGTAGCCAGCCTCGACGAGGACTTTTGTCACGAAGTACCGCAGTGTTTTGTCGTCTTCCGCGACAAGAATGTTATACGTCCATAGGACTGTAGGATCCGCTTCTTGGGTTGAGGTGCGGATAGCTTCGTCCACGGCTCTTTCGGCCTCCTCGATGGTAAACGGCTTTGAGAGGAAGCGTGCTCGTGGCATCATCCCGTCCTGCGCGAGCACCGTCTCTAACGTGGCATCGGCAATAATCAGAACGTTGGCCGCCGGGTGTAACGTCCGAACGTCTTCCGCTAAAGCCCTGCCATTTATTGGAGGCAGGGAATGGTCAACGATGAGCAGATCAATGCCACGCTCCTGCCACGCTTCGCAGACAGCTAGAGCTTCTTCCCTGCTGTTGGCGTCTGCTACCTCAAACCCGAGGCGCTGCAAAGCCAACCGCAGGAAATTTCGTACCATTACGTCTTCGTCTACAACGAGAACAGTTCGCAGCAGTCCCCCCGGAATCCAAGTCGGACCGTCACCATTACATATACCACGTCGCGAGCGAGGGTCTATTCAGCCGGTTCAATTCGGTAATCTTTGCACGTCCAATTGGGGGCGGAATAATAGGTACCCCTCAGAGCTGTTGGCACCGCGCGAGTTAAGCGAGTGGGCTTCCAAATGCTGCATCATAGAGTGTGACACGGCACTCTGAAGAGAACGCTCTTCTTAATACCGCCCGGCATAACCGCATACTCAGTGGTCTTCCGGACCGCGCTCTAAACGCAATTCTATCGATGGCGACTGTACACAAACTCGAGTTCGGCCGAATTCTGTATCGCCAGAACAAGTCTATGCCGACGGTCTATTTTCCCATTACTGGTGTAGTTTCGATTCTCGCCGGTGACTCCGAAGGCGCCGACGTTGAGTTGGCGACGATCGGGAACGAGGGCTTGCTAGGGATCACGGCGACCCTCGGAGTCTCGCGGTCGCCAGGCCGGGCGGTGGTCCAGGTTCCCGGTCAGGCAATCCTGTTGAGCACGAAGCAATTCCAGGATGCCTTACGCACGGAAGGCGAACTGTCGCAATTCATTCAGCGTTACATTCACCTTTTCCTTAGGCAGGTGATGCAATCGGGAGCATGTAATCGGCTACACACAGCCGTAGAGCGGTGCGCACGTTGGCTGTTGATGGCTCACGACCGCGCCGGTGCCGACCAATTTCAGATTACCCAGGGCTTCATAGCCGAAATGATGGGGGCCCGGCGCGCAGAAGTTAACCTTGCTCTGGCTCAATTCCGCCAGGCCGGTGCAGTAGACTTCAAATACCGCCACATCAGGATCCTGGATCGACAGCATCTTGAAACATTCTCGTGCAAATGCTATGCGCTGTTGCGGGAAGAGGAGCAAGCGGTCGCAATCCGTCGACCCACGCCCGGCCCGCCTTCTTACCGGCGGATTACGGAAGCGGTCAGACGATAGACTGTTCAGATTCGTACAATCTTTTCTGGTAACGTTATTCGTTCGACAAACGATGCGTTTTGTCGAGAATTTCAAGAGGCATTTTGACGGTGCCGAAAGGATCTGGTTTGGCAATGCAACCACAGGACAAACGCGCCGTAATTCTGCTCGCAGATGATGAGCCCGTGGTGAGGAATCTGGTCCAAATGGCGTTGACATATGCCGGCTATCACGTCTTGTCAGCGTCGGACGGCGCTGAGGCCCTAAATCTTTCCCGGTCGTATGACGGAGTCATTGATCTCCTGATAGGAGACGCGGAGATGCCGAATCTGACCGGTCCGGAGTTGGCAAAGACAGTCTCGAAGGAGCGGCCAGACATGCAGATCTTACTAATGGCCGCGGAACTGCGTGATGAAATCCCACAACAATTACGACTCGAATTATTGCGAAAGCCTTTCGTACCCAAACTGCTCTTGGAGCGTGTTCATTCCATTCTGTTTAGACGCCCTTCCTAATTTTGAGCTTCATCGTTACGCACTGCAAGCCCGCCGAAGACGCCCAGCGTGTTCTACGTCCTCGAACGTCGGTTGACAAAGGGGCCGCGAGAGGGTTCATCGGAGGTGGTCACAGAGTGTTATGGAATCGCCCAGAAGTAAGACCCTGTCACAGGCCTTAATTTTCTTGTAATCCTTGGCGCTTTACGTTACCTGAGCCGGGCGGCTCCCGTCTCTACTATCCTATCAGAGGAAGCGAGAATAAATCGAACGTGCTGAATCGCTTCCAAAGGGCTCAGTCCTGAGCCGCGGAGCTCATTTCAACTCATCGGCGTGCGAGTTTACTTCTGGCGAAACTCACACGAGCGGGGGAAGCAAAAGCCAGTAAGGAGGAAATTATGGAAATCCCGCGAGTACACGTGTCTCTTTTGACGCGAACGATGGCGATTGTGCTGCTGTGCGGTCGTCTGTCGCCGGCACAGGCGCCGTCATCCACGGAACCCGCACCCCCGCGATTGGCTTGGCCTGCGATCATTCACGCCGGCGGCATGCAGCTAGTCGTATATAAGCCGCAGGTCGACAGTTGGAAGAAGGATAAACTCGAGGCACGCTCGGCAGTTTCGGCGTCGCTGCCGGGTGTAAAGCAGGACGTGTTAGGCGTGGTCGCCTACTCCGCCCGAACAGATGTCGATAAAGCCACGCGCACCGTCGCGCTGTCGGACGTCAAAATCGACAGCGTGGATTTTCCGTCGATGGGATCGGGACAGGAGATGCTGAAAAAGGCGGTCAGCGCGAGCCTGATACAGTGGCCGCGAACTGTTTCCCTGGACCACTTGCTCGCAAGTCTCTCCATCGGGAGCGCGGAAATGGAGGCAGAATCCGCGGTGCTAAACAACGATCCACCGAAGATCTTTTACAGCTCTCGGCCCGCGGTGCTGGTTCTGATCGATGGCGATCCAGATTTTCGCGACGTGCCGGGATCGAAGTACCGGCGCGTGATCAATACGCCCTCTCTGATCCTTTTCGATCCGGCGTCAGCGGTATATTATCTCGACGGAAATACGCTCTGGATGACGGCGGGCGCTTTGAATGGGCCGTGGAGCATCGCGGCGAATCCGCCCGCCGACTTAAATGCGCTCAGGACGCAGCTGGTGAAGGGCGAACAGAGCGATCCGCAAGGGCAGGCCGGGCCAACTTCGACGGCACCGCCCGACGTTTACGTCAGCACCGTGCCCGCGGAATTGATTCAAACCAACGGTCCACTGCAATATGCCCCGATTCCCAACACCGGCCTTGTCTACGCGACGAATTCGGATACCGATATCTTCGTCAACGTAAAGACAAAAGACATATATGTGCTGCTGGCAGGACGATGGTTTCAGTCGAAATCGCTGAACGGGCCGTGGACCTATGTTCCGGGTAACAAGTTGCCCCGCGACTTCCTGAAAATCCCGCCGGACGGTCCAAAAGCCTCGGTATTGGTTTCAATTCCGGGTACGATCGAAGCCAAGGAAGGGGTGGTAGCCAATTCGGTCCCTCAGATGGCGATCGTCAGGCGCGACGAAGCCACCCTGACAGTTCCTTACGACGGCGCTCCCCAATTCGGACCCATCGCGGGCAGATCCCTGGAATACGCTTTTAACACGCCAATCGACGTGATCCACGCCGAGGGGCGCTACTATGCGGTGGAAAATGGCGTGTGGTTCGTTTCCGACGCCCCCACCGGACCGTGGGCGGTGGCTGATAAGATCCCGGATGTAATTTACACGATTCCCCCAAACAGTCCGCTCTACCGTGTGCGTTTTGTGTGCGTATATCGATCGACACCCGATTATGTGTACTTCGGTTACACGCCAGGCTATCTGGGTTCTTTCATCGAAAACGGGGTGGTGGTGTTCGGTACGGGCTGGTGGGATTCCGGTTGGTGCGGCGATTTTTGGTTCGGATGGCCGTGGACTTGGGGCTTGGGTTTCCAGTATAGTTACTGGCCTAGCGGATGGTTCCCAGGCCCGGCCCGGCACCCGTGGTGGTACCACCACGGGCCCCCCATTGACCGCGTGTTCTATGGCCAGAGGGATACAGGGACGGGCTCCCCCGAAGGGATCCGCGCGAACTCCAACGCTTACAGCCGGTGGACTGGCGCCGGCGTTCGACCGATTGCTGTTACCCCGCCGGCTGGTCCGGCCACCCTGAGCGCACATCTGGATTTCTACGCAGGCAAGGATGGCAAAGTCTACGAAGCGAAACAGGACGGTTGGTATGCGCGGGATAGTGCCGGCAATTCGAAGAAGGTAAATCCGCCGGCGGGTTTGAATGAGCAGCGCCAGTCTCGGGATTTGGGCAATGCGCGCACCGGTGAATTCCAGCGCGGCGGCGGAGGCTCAATGCCACACACAATGGCACCGCACATGGGCGGAGGGGGCGGGGGCGGCGGCGGGCGCCGGCGGTAGCCCTTACCTCAGCTCCGCCATGTCGATCTTTTCCCCATCGGGCTTCAGCGCTTCGAGCTCCGCCTGGTCGCCCGCGACGCGCACCACCAGGAAATTTTCCGTGCTCTCCACTTTCTTGGTGATCGAGGGAGGGGGGAGATCCACGTCATAGAGCGGCGCGCCGCCGCCGCCGCTGATGAAGTAATGGACGCCGCGCAACAAGTAGTGCTGGTAGTTATGATCGTGCCCGAACAGACCCGCGGTGACTTTGTATTTCTCGAACATTGGTTCCAGCGCGGTCATCTGCGGGTTGGTTCCCTGGCGGCTCCGGACGGCCGACATCGGCGGATGGTGCGCCACGACAAACCGCAGCGCCGCGCTCTGCGAATTCTTCAAATCGTCTTCCAGCCAAGCGGTCTGCTCGAGCCAGAATTTGTCTCTTTCGAACTCGCCCGCGCCGGCGTTGGCTATGTCGCTGTCGATCACGGCAAAGTGCGCGCGGCCCCAATCGAAAGAGTAATAGGGTTTCGCGCTCATCAATTCGAAATAATCGCTGGCATTGTGCTCATGATTCCCGCCCGTGGGAAAGATCGGCGCTTTTCGCAGAAGTTCGCGCTCGATATCGAAGAACACCGGCCACAGCGAGCTATCGGCTCCGTCCTCCACTAAGTCCCCGGTGTGCACCAGAAAATCGGGATTCGAGTATTTTAAAATCCCCTCGATTACCCGCCGGTGCACTTCGTGGCGGGTGCGCGTATCACCGTAGACGACGAATTCGAAGCGCGCATCGCCCACGGGCGCCGTTTTGAACGATCCTGTTCCGCCCTCGCCCGGGAAGGCTTGGTAATAATACGTTTTGCCGGGCTGTAAGCCGGTGAAGACGATCTTTTCGGCGCGCAACACGGGAACGGTCCGATCGAACCTGCCGGGCAAACCGCCGATCGACGCGCGTCCCGTCTCCAGCACCCACATCACGGTCGCAGAGCGCTGCCCCGCGCCGACGGTGTAAGGCCCGCCGACAATCGTTAACCCACCCTGCTGGGCCGCACCCGAAAAAACGATCACCAATGGAATCGCCGCAACCAACGCTCGCCGCGTTACGCTTGGCATGAAGCGATCATCATACCAAGGAGGAAACAGTGCGAAACGATCCAGGAGTAGACGCGCAAAAGCGAGCTGCGGCGGAAGCTGCGGTGGCGCAGATTCAAGACGGAATGATCGTTGGCCTGGGCACGGGATCGACGGCTCTGCTGGCCTTGGACGCCTTGGCCAAGCGAGTGCGCCAGGGATTGCGCGTTACGGGCGTCCCCACTTCGGAACACATCGCCGCGCGCGCGCGCGAGCTCAAGATTGTGCTAACCACCCTGAATGACCACGCACATCTCGATCTCGATGTCGACGGCGCCGATGAAGTGGAGCGGGGCAGCTTGAATCTGATCAAAGGCAAGGGCGGTGCGCTGCTGCGGGAAAAAATCGTCGCGGCCGCGAGCAAGCGATTTATCGTGATCGCCGATCAATCGAAACTGGTGAACCGGCTGGGAGAGAAGACCGCAATTCCGGTCGAGGTCGCGCGGTTCGGGTGGAAGGCGACGGCGGAGAAAGTGGAAGCCCTGGGAGGCCGGCCAGCGCTGCGCCACAATGCGGATGGTTCGGAATTTTTGAGCGACGGCGGCAACTTCATTCTGGATTGTTCGTTCGGCCCTATCGCCGACTCGCAGGCCCTCGCGCGCGAACTGGATTCGATCGTTGGGGTGATCGAACACGGCCTGTTTCTGGGGATGGCGTCGGTGGCGATCATAGGAGAGGCCGGCGGCGTCAGCACGCACGAAGTTCATGCCCCCGGGCCCATAATGAAAACTTGAGCCCCACGGAGATCCCGACAGAAGACCGGCTGCTGGACACCGCGGCCGCGCTGTTTTGGGAGAAAGGATACGCGGCCGCCAGCACTCGCGAAATCGCGGCGGCTTTGCGGATTCGGCAAGCCTCGCTGTATTACCACGTGGCGAGCAAAGAAGATCTGCTGTATCGCATTTGCGTCTCATCGCTGGAGCGGTTTCTCGCCGAGGTCCCGGCGGCGGTGAGCCAGATCTCCAGTCCGCTCGACCGCATCCGCCGCCTAATCTCCGCGCACGTAGCGGCGCTGCTCGACCACCGTGAGCGAAATGCGACCATGCTGTTGGAATTGCGGTCGCTCGCCGGCCGGCGCCGCGTCCAGGTGGTGGAGTTGCGTGAACGATATGGGAATTTTGTGCGCTCGACGCTGGAAGAGGCTCAGCGAACTCGAGAAGTTCGGGACGCTATCTCGAGCACGCATCTCTGCCTGGCGCTGCTGAATATGCTGAATTGGGCGGCGCTATGGTTCCATCCGGACCAGGCGCTGTCGGCGGATAAGCTTGCGGAAATCTTCGGCGATCTGTATCTGGAGGGTGCGGCGTCGAAAGACCACCGCGCTGACGGCCGTTGGCCGCCTCCTGTGGCGATTTCCGAGGCTCCGGTCATACCAGGGAACAAAATCGCCAAGACCGGAGAGAGCAGAAGGCTCGAGCGCTTGCTCGAAGCCGCGGTCGCGCTGTTTTCGCGCCAGGGTTACGCCGCCACCAGCACGCGCGAAGTGGCGTCCCTGCTGGGGATGCAGAAGGCTTCCCTTTACTACCACATCGAAAGCAAGGAAGACCTGTTGTATTTCATCTGCAAGGATTCGCTCGAGCGAATCCGCGAAGATGTCGCAGCGGCCGTGGAGAGGGCTCAGGACGGGCTGGAGCGGACGAGCGCGCTGATCCGCGCGCATGTGGAAAGCATGCTCCGCGACCAAGCCGAACACGCGACGACTTTGGCGGAAATGCACTCTCTTTCCCCGGCCCGCAGGGCGCAAGTGGTGGCGCTTCGCGATCGCTATGAGGACCTGGTGCGATCGGTGTTGGAGAGCGCCCAGAGAACCGGCGCGCTGCGCGCCGATATCGGCGTGAAGTATTTGTCGCTGGGCCTGCTGGGTCTGGTGAACCGCGTGCTGGTGTGGTATCGCCGTCGCGGGCCTCTTTCCCCCGCCGAGCTCGGCCAATTGCTGGCGGCCATTTTCCTGAGCGGAATCAAAGCCTAACTCCGGCCCTTTCCGTGAAATCAATGAGTCCTGTCACGGGATCCGGGGGCAGGTCTTTCTATAGGGAGCCGGGCCTAGATACTGCGCCCATTCCTCCGGCGTTAAATTGCGATTAGCCACGGTGCAAGCCTGGCGCGCCCAGGCGCCTGGGTCGAAGGTCCACAGAAAAATCCCGCTCTGCGCCCAGTTCCTCGTGGATGAAATCCATCGCCAGTAAGCGGATGCCAGCGTCTTGCCGTCGGGACTGAAGGCGAGCCCGTCCAGGTAGAAATCCGGCAGCGCCGTAAAATAACGCAGAGCTGGGCCAAACTGTTGCCGCGCGCGCACATCGAGAACATTCACGTCAAGCGAGGCCAGCGTGCTCCACACCACGATCTTCGCGTCGGGACTGAGGGCGGCAATCGCCGCTGAACCGATGATGGTGCCTTTGGACACCCTATTAACCTGGGTGTGACTGGATACGTCCCAGACCGAGATAGCTTCACTCCCTGTGGCGATCAGCGTCTTGCCGTCGGAAGTAAACGTGAGACTGCCCGCGGCTTCCCCGGAACCCCTAGCCTGAAGTTCCACAGCGTAGTTATGTGAACCTCCTGATTTAACTGAGGTTGCCGGGGATTCGGCCTCGTAATGTAGTCATGTAGATGGAAATATTACTTTTGTAATACTGGCGGATTGGTGGCATGATGTATACATG
>DATDGT010000058.1:0-23996 GCA_036521975.1 Bryobacteraceae bacterium | reverse complement strand
ACGACCATTCAAAATCCATAGCGTCCGCGTTCCAAAACGGCTTCCTTCAAGTCGCTGTATCGAAAACGCTCCGGCGATCGGCGGTATCGCGCACGTGAACAAATGCACCGCCGGAGCGTTCCCGATACAGCACTAAGACTTAACACCCTGGAGCTTCGTTGGTACCGTGAATGCACCCCCCCCACCGGGAAGGAGGACACATCATGTCCCAGTGGAGGTTGTTAGCCGCATCGGCTTTGTTCGCGGGCGCCGCATTCGCGCACCATCAGTTTACATCCGAGTACGATCAAAACAAGCCGATGACGCTTACAGGCACGATCCAGAACGTGCAGTGGAACGATCCTCATGTTCACTTCACGCTCGAGGTGAAAAATCAAAGCGGCAAGGAGGAAATGTGGACCTTGGAGACCGCCAAGCCGGAGTACCTGAAGGAACACGGCGCGCCAAGCTCGATGTTCAAGAAGGGAGAGCACATCACGGTGAATGCGTACGGAGCCACAAAAGAGGCCGATGTCGCCTCTGCGCGCGTGATCACCTTCGCCGACGGGAAGACAATCCAGGTAGCCGATCCTAACGAGGACGGCGGACCGGCCAAATAAGACTCAACCAAGCAGGGTGTGGGCGCCGTAGTGGCGTGGTTGGCGCGCGTTCGTGGAACGGTTCAGCCACATTTGCAGGCCCGTAATAGCCAGAACCGGCAGAGTGAGGGCGGCCAAGGCCCACACCAACAACAGAATGGGGGTCTGAAAGTTTCCCGCGTGGAATCGATACGCGAATTCGAACCAGCGTTGATTGGCGCTTAAAGTGGTGACCGATCTCCAGACGAGCACCAGACCTGTGGCGCCCCACATCAGATCGAACAACACGGTCCAAAAGGCGACGGCGCTATGGATTTCCCATACAAGCCGTTTCCCGCGTGAACGGCGGCGAACGAGGGTGTGACGGCGCCACCGGTGTCTTCCCGGCCACCAGACTGCGGCGCCCGTAGCGGCCAGCAGGAGCATAATTAGCCCTCCCACCACGTGGGCCGTCTGTCCGGGCCTTCCCAATAGGAGGTTTTCATGTAGCTCCTTCAAGACATTGAGTGCCTCGACGCTGGCGGGATAGGCTGGACCTAGATCCTCGCCGGTGAAGGCATTGACCACTCGGCTGTTTATCCGTTGCCGGCTGTCCGTTAGACGTACGGTCCACGCGCCGGAGTCGTTCCTGGGCCAGATCCAACTCACTTCGTAGCCTGGCCACGATTTCAGAAGAACGCGCCTCAGTTCATCTGTCGTTAAAGGCGGACGTTTCGACGAGACCGATGGATGCGGCGATAGGGCCGCGTAGAGTTGCGGGTAGAAAATCAGGGTGGCGCCTGTAAGACTCATCAGCAGCAGATAAACCGCGGCGCCGATGCCGAGCCACGAATGCAACCTGAAAGAAAGCTCGCGCAGAAAAGTTTTGCCGCGTCTGGAGTCCCGAACCGCTCCCTGGCGGTCGCGGCTCAGTTGGCGGGGGCGATGGCTCACTTCACGTCTTCGACCGGCATGTCTTCCGGCTTGCCGTCCACGTACATTTTGGCGGCGTCGAAAAACCCCGCGACGGTCAGATGGAATTGGACCGATTTGTCGCCTTTGTTCTGCCAGAACCACCCATGAATGCCGGTGGAGGGAGCGGTGAAGCTTCCGTACGAAGCGTCTTTGCCGATTTTATCGTCCAGCTCGTAGCTCTCGTAATAATCTTTATTGGGCTTTTGATCCGGCTCGCCGTGAAATTCAAACAAGAGTTTGCCGTTCGCCTTCCAGCCGTACACCATTCCCGCGCCCTTTTGCATGTGGTATTTCATTTCCACGCCTTCCCCAGGGCCCAGCTCGAAGTCCTGGGAATCGACCTTGTAAGTTTTCGCCTGGGACGTATAGATGCCGGCCGGCGCGGCGGTCGGCACGGCGCGGCCCTTAGCGTTGGCATCGCCGCCGGCTTGCGAGATTCCCGTCAGCCCGAGCGCTTTGCCGGTTCTCAGCGGATCCACGCCGTATTCGGCGGGCAGCACGGCCGTGAATAAAAGCAGTAGCGCGACCAGCAAGGCCAGACCAGTCGCCTTGGCCAAAGCGCTCTTCGAAGGCTCCTTGATGTTCGGTTCTGCGATATTCGGTGCCGCCATTGTGTCCTCCTCAAGCCGCAAGATAGTACCCGGCGATCTGATAGCCGGTCAGCAGGAATCCCACGCTCATCAACGCCGTATTGGTAGCGAAAGCATGCCGTAGAAAACCGGCGGTTTCCCGCCAGTAGCTCAAGGCGATGAGCACGGCCGTCAACGCCAGCACTTGGCCAATCTCCACTCCGACGTTAAAACTCAGGATGTTCGTCACCAATCCGGTCTTCGCCAAATCCAGTTCTTGAAGTTTAGTGGCCAGTCCGAAGCCGTGAAAGAGTCCAAACAGCAGCACCGCGAGCTTGGCGTTCGGCTCGAATCCTAGAAACCGTTTGAAGCCGTCCATGTTATCGAAGGCCTTATAAACGACAGAGAAACCGATAATGGCGTCGATGATGTAGGAATTGGCGTGGATGCCGCCCAAAACGCCCGCCATCAGCGTGACGCTGTGGCCCAGAGTGAAAAGGCTGACGTATTGCACCACGTCTTTAAGCCGGTACAGATAGAAAATGACGCCCACCAGGAAGGCGAGATGGTCGTAGCCGGTGACCATGTGCTTCGCGCCAAGGTACAGGAACGGACCGATGGCGGCGCCATGATTCGATTGAACGAAAGAAGCGTCTCGTTTGGATACGTTATGGGCGAAGGCCGGGAAAGCCAGCGCGCAAATCAACGTCAGCAGCATGAGCGAGAGAAGGACTCGGCGAGGCATAGCGTTAATCGAGTGTAACCCATCGAGTTTAAACCAAGTAGCCCGGGTGCACCCACAGCTCTCCAACCTGCACGCCGTAAGTTAATGAAAATACAACGTCAGTGACCGGATGCTGACCCCAACTTGACCCCCGAATAGCCCGGATCGCGGGAAACGGATGGTACCGTACCCTTTCGCATGAATGTAATGACAGATCAACGTCTGATCGCCTCCATCCTCTTAATCGCTTCCCTGCCGGCCTGGGGCGCCGTGACGGGAAGCATCTCCGGCACTATCACCGATTCGAGCGGTGGGGTCATCCCGGGCGCTCAAGTCACGGTCACCAATACGGCCCAAGGGACCAAAACGCAAACCACTACTGACCCCAGGGGGTTCTACGACTTCCCCCGCCTGCCCGTCGCCCATTACGATTTGCAGGTAGACCATGTCGGGTTTCAACCGGTGAAAAAAACCGACATTTCCGTCGATGCCGATGCCGCCGTACGCCTCGATTTATCCCTTCAAGTCTCGGAACAAGTGGAGCAGGTCACCGTGTCGGAAACGTCCAGCCAGTTGCACGTGGAGACGGCAAGCACTCAGATCGGCGAGGTTGTTTCAGGAAGGGAGATGACCACGGTGGCGCTGAACGGCCGCAGCTACACCGATCTTCTGGCGCTGCAACCCGGTATCGTACCGATGAGCACCCAACAGCCCGATTCCATCGTCATGGCGGGAGTTACGGTGGCAATCGCGCCCTCCGGGCAACTCAATCCCGGCAACCAATCCATCAGCGGACAGCGCGAAGACGCCAACGGTTATCTCGTGAATGGCGGAGACGTGAAAGAGTTGATGAACGGCGGGACCCTCATCGTTCCCGATCTCGACTCCATCGACGAATTCCGCGTGCTAACGAATAATTTCGACGCTGAGTACGGCAATTACAGCGGCGGCATCGTCAATGTAGTGACCAAGTCCGGCTCCAATCAACTTCACGGCAGCGCTTTCGAGTTCTTGAGAAACACGGACCTGGATGCCCGCAACTTCTTTTCGCCGACGCGGGGATTTTTCCATCAGAACCAGTTCGGCGGCACAGTGGGCGGCCCCATCAAAAAGAACAAAATATTCTATTTCGCCGATTACCAAGGAACCCGCAACAATCAGGGTATCGATAGCGGATTGATCTCCGTTCCGACCCTAGCTGACCGAACCGGCAACCTAAGCGACGAAGCCAATACTCTCACCGGCACCGTCAGCGGACCGTATTTTGCCAACCTTCTCTCCCAGAAATTGGGTTACAACGTCAGCGCGGGGGAGCCGTACTACACGCCCGGCTGCAATTCCGGCGCGCAGTGCGTTTTCCCCAATGCGACCATTCCTGTGCAAGCCTGGTCGGCGCCGGCTCAGTATCTGTTGAAATATATCCCGCAGCCGAACGATGGGCCCACAACCTTTACCACGGGCGCCCAAGCGCAAATCTTGCGGGACGACAAAGCCAGCTTCCGCATGGACGCCGACACGGGCCGATACGGCAATTTTTCAGGCTATTATTTCGTCGACGACTATAGTCTGAACAATCCCTACCCCGCCGGTCAGGGCGGCTCCACCGTTCCTGGATTCAACGGTTTGAATCAGGGCCGCGGGCAGCTCGCCAGCTTGGCGGAGACCAAGACGTTTGGTCCAACCACGGTCAACGAAGTTCGCGTGGCCTTCATGCGCAGTTCGAACACGGTAGGTCAGCCGCAGGGCGGTGTTGGACCGAGTCTTGCGTCTCAGGGCTTCCTCACCGGAGTTGGCACGCCCGGCATCGTCCCGCTCGCGCCAAAGATCGAGGGCGTCGAAAACGTCATCTTCAACGAATTCACGATGGGCCTGCCTATCACCAATCTCGCGCAAGCCAACAACACCTGGTCGGCCAACGACATTTTTTCACGCGTGGTGGGCCAGCACACGTTGAAAGCCGGGCTGAATTACAGCTTTGAGCAAGTCAATGTCGCTCCCAATGCGACTCTCAACGGATCGTTTCTGTTTACGGGTTCGGAGACCGGCAACGACTTCGCGGATTTCTTGATCGGCGTTCCCAGCAATTACAATCAGGCTTCTTCAGAAAACTACTACCTCCGGCACCACTACGCGGGGGGATTCGCGCAAGACAGTTGGCGCGTCAAATCCAACTTCACATTCAATTTCGGGGTGCGCTGGGACCTGATGGAATATTGGTCCGAAAAATACAATCAGATCCCTACATTCATCCCGGGAGAGCAATCCGTCGTGTATCCGCAAGCGTTTCCCGGTCTCGTTTACGTGGGTGACCCAGGCGTCCCCAAAACCCTGGTTCCGTCAAGCAACCGTTTCTCGCCGCGCCTCGGATTGGCCTGGTCTCCCAGCGCGAAAACCGGCCCCATGGCGAAGATCCTCGGCTCCCAAAAAACCAGCATTCGGGCGGGCTACGGGATCTATTATTCGGTGATCGAAGGAAATTCCCTGGCTGTCGACGAGCCACAACCGCCGTATGGCCTCAGTTACACCAGCCCCGGCCCTCCGCTCTTCGCGGAGCCTTTCATGACCGCCGCCAACGGATCTTTCACGGTGAATCCCTTCCCGCTAGATGTTCCGCCCCTGAACGCCTCTCCGAGTCATCCCTATCCGAACGTGACTTTCTCCCAATTCATACCGCAGGCGGGAATGACCGCCCCTCCGCCGTGGAATAGTTATCCCTATAACGAAAACTATTTCTTCTCCATCGAGCGGGAGTTTCCCGGCAATACGTTACTCAGTGTGAGCTACGTGGGATCGCAGGCGCACCACCTGCTCCTCGTGTATTCTGCTAATCCGGGCAATCCGGCGCAATGCCTTTCCTTGAGCCAACCCAGTGAAGTGGCGCCTGGCTCCGCTACCTGCGGACCTTTCGCCGAATCCGACACCTTCGTCACGGCCGCGGGCCAAACCATCAACGGGACACGTCATGGCTTGGGGCCGGATTTCGCTAATGACGACTTCGACGGCAGCGTTGGCAATTCGAACTATAACGCGCTGCAGGTGACGCTGCGGCACAGCGCCAAGAGCATGGCTTTTCTGTTGTCCTACACCTTCAGCAAATCGATCGATCAGGCGTCGAGCATTTCCGATCCCGGAAACCCTTACGATTTACACGCCACGCGCGCGCTTTCCGCCTGGAATTTGAAGCACAACTTCGTCGCGAGTTATCAATATACGCTTCCTCTCGCGCACTTTTTGGGACATCCGAAGGCTGCCGGAGGATGGCAGATTTCCGGCATTACGCGCGTCAGCACGGGCTTCCCCGTAACACTTAAGGGCACCGGCGACAATTCGCTGCAGGGGAGCACACCCAACGGAGTCAACAACTATAGCCTCGACCTGCCGGATTACAACGGCCAGCCGCTCGATCTGAACGGCAATCCTCGCAACGGGCAACCGTATTTCAATATCAACGCGTTTTCCTACAACGCCCTCGGCACGCCAGGCAACGCAGGCCGGCGATCGTTCGCCGGACCGGGGATGCTGAATTTCGACTTAGCGCTGTTGAAAGACATACCATTAGGAGAGACCCGCAACCTGCAATTCCGCATGGAAACGTTCAATACTTTTAATCACACGCAGTTTTTCGGGCCGGCGTCGGTGCAGGGCGATATCGACAACGCGCTGTTCGGCTATGTCGTGAGAGCCGCCTCGCCGCGGTTGATGCAAGCCGCGCTAAAATTTACGTTTTAAGGTTTCCATGAAGAACATCGCGAGTTTTCTGTTGTTCGCCTGCGCGCTGCTGGTACCTGGGCAAAGCTTCGCGCAAAACCTCACTGCCACGCCATCGGACAATCCGGCGAAGGCCGGGATTCAACCCAATTGGGCTGTCGCATCCGATGGAAGCATTCTGTTGAGCTGGGTCGAGCCGTCGGGCGAGGGATCGGGCGCGTTGAAATACGCCGCGCGGCGCGGAGGGCGTTGGTCGGAGGCGCGCACGATCGCCTCTGGCCGCCGCTTCTGGCGGCATCCGGCGGAGGTCCCCGAACTGATCAGCCTCGGCGACGGCACGCTGCTCGCGCACTGGGTGGAAAAAGGCGACGATTCCAGCGACGCCGAAAACATTCTGGTTTCGAGCTCGCGCGACGGTCTGCATTGGACGGCGCCGCAGATGGCGCATAAGAATCGTCAGCCGGTGCAGCACGGATTAGCTTCCATGGTGGCAAGCGGTCCGCAGGAGGCGTCCATCTTCTGGCTTCAGGCGCTGAAGGGCGAGGACGGTCCGGTTTCCCTGATGCGCACGATCGTCGGCTCGGACGGCAAGGAGATCCGGGAAGAAGAATTGGATAACGACACCTGTTCCTGCTGCCCCACTTCCGTGGTGAAGACCGCTAAGGGACTTTTGGTCGCCTATCGCGATCACACCTCGCAAGACATCCGCGATATCGCGATCTTGCGATTCGAGAACGGGCGCTGGTCGACTTCGAAAATTCTCTATGCGGACAAATGGCAGATCAACGCTTGTCCGGTAAACGCAGCGTCGGCCGCCGCTCAAGACAATCGCGTCGCCGTCGGGTGGTATACGGAAGCGGACGATAAGCCACGGGTGCAAGCGGCATTTTCGTCGGATGCGGGAGCGACCTGGAGCAAACCGGTGGTCGTGAGCACGGGCGACACTCAGGGTTATGCTTCGACGGCTCTGAACGCGGATGGCAGCGCCTTGGTCTCCTGGATCGAGGAAGGACCCAAGACCGCCAGCGTTTCGGTGCGAGCGGTATCGCCGAGCGGCGCGCCTGGACCTGTCTTGAAGATCGCGGAAGGCTCGCGCCAGAGCCTGGGGTATCCGAAGCTGATTCATTCCGCCAGCGAAACGTGGGTCGCCTGGGGCGATAAGACCGGCGTCAAGACCGCGCAATTGAAGTAGAAGTAAATGTTTCTGATTGAAAATCCCCTGAACGAATCGGCGCTCACTTTTCCGGTTCTGGAATGCATCCACATCGTCGGCTTCGCCTTTTCCGTGGGAACCATCGCTTTGGTGGATTTCCGGCTGTTGGATTTCGGAATGAAGCATCAGACTCCGGCCGAGCTTTTAAAAACGACCTCCGCGTGGACGCTGATCGGACTGGTGGTGATGATTTTTTCCGGGCTTTTGTTGTTTTCGTCCGATCCCGACATGTACTACCTGAACTGGGGGTTTCTGATCAAGATGGCTTGTCTGCTGGCGGCGATCGTTTTCAATTACACGATCCATCGCCGGGCGGCGCGGTCTAAAGAGACTTCCGCGGGCAGCAAAGTGGTGGCGTGCGTTTCCCTCGCGCTGTGGGGCTCGGTGGTGTTCGGCGGAATTTTCATCGCGTTCGTGAATCCGGGTTTGGGTTTGGGTGGTTAGGAGATGTTTCTCTTGTTAGCGCAGTGGGCGCAAGGCACGGACTTTTTCACGGCGCTGCGCTCATCCTGGTATGTTTATCCGATCGTGATGTCGCTTCATCTATGCGGGATCGCGTTGTTCGGAGGGCTGATTCTGCTGACGGATATGCGTCTGCTGGGGCTGGCTCTGCGGAACTATTCGGTGTCGGACGTGGTGAATCAACTGCGCTGGCCGAAGCGGATCGGCTTCGTTCTGGTCGCCACCTGCGGTCTGCTGCTGCTGGGCTCCAAGGCCGAGGAGTATTACTACAACGTCTTTGTCCGCATTAAGCTGTCGCTTCTGGCACTGATCTTTATTCATGGCTGGGTCTTTCGCCGGAGCGTGTATTTCAATACGGCGGAAATCGATAAGGCGCCGCAGATTCCGGGGAGGGTCAAGCTGGCGGCGGGATTGTCGCTACTGCTATGGACCTGCGTCGCCTGCGCCGGACGCGGTATCGGATATATCGATCCGCCGCTGGATAAGATTCACGCCGCGCTCTACTGGCCACGCTGAGCTTGTCATTGGCTCACAGGCTAAAACCTGTGCCTGGAGTTTCTATATTTGGAGGCGGTAATTGTAGTTTCCGTGGGGCAGGCCCTCGGCCTGCGGCGGCCTCCCAGGCCGCCTCGGTCGTCAGAACCTTGCTCCCCAGGCTCCACCAACCAAGTATGCCCACGACCCGCCGGCGGCTTCCCCATATGAACGTAATCGGCCAACCGCAATTTATCACCTTTCGTCTGGTACATCGAAAACAATCCGGTGGCGGCCTGTCTAGCGGCCAAACCAGAGCAATATGAGAGGTCCAGCGCCGGGCGGCCTGAGAGGCCGCCGCAGGCCGGGGGCCTGCCCCACCAACCCTCGGCTTCTGGAAGAAATGTAGAAACTCCAGCGCGTTGACGTTGTCAGCGGGCCACGCCCGATACCACGCGCCACGCCAACATCAACGACGTAATGCACAGGGCACACCCGCCGGCGAGCAGTGAGATGACGACCACGTCCCACAGAGGCCGGTACCGATAGAGCCAAGGGAAATTGAGCGAATGCAGCCCGTGATACAGCCATCGTTCTACCCAACGCCCGGTGCGGTAATCGCCCACCACGCGCGCGGTCTTCGGGTCGATATAGTAGCGGGTATTTTCCGGATCGTTTAACTTCAGGAAGATTACGGGCAATGGCTGCTCGTGATGCCGATCCAGGTAGTAGGCGTCGTACTGGTTCAACAGGCGAAGATCGGCGATATTGGCCGGACCCACGGCGCTCCTCACGATTTCCGCGACGCGACCGTGGTCGAACGCCGCCATCGGCTCGCCGCTCACCGGAAGGATGCGGGTCTCGCCGCGATCGAGCGTTGCTAAATAAACCGGCTCGCCGGCGAATGACGTGAACTCGATCTCCTTCACATTCAAACCCGCAAGCAGAGCGAGAGCCCTCTGGGGCGGCTTCAAATCAAACGCGGGCAACTGAAATTTACCGCGCAGCGCGGACGAGATCTTCCCAGCCGCTCCCCTGCCCCGCGCTTCGGTCTGGAGAGGGAACGGATCCATGGAGAGAAATCCGCTGAACGCCCAAGTGGCCGCCGACAAGCCGAAGATCAATCCAAGGATCATGTGCCAGCGTTTCTGGCCGCGATAGGGAATGCTGGAGGGATCCCCGGCGTAGCGATAACGCTTGGCCGGCGAATACATCCACACTCCGATGATGATCCCCAGCAGCGCGGAAACGGTTCCCACGGCGGAGACCCAGATTATGGTTTGGCTCCATTGCGGCCCGTGCTTGCGCAGCGGGGTGAAATACAACCAGTGAGGAATCGCGCCCAAGTAGGCCCAGAAGCGCGAAGCGCGGGTGGTGTACTGCACGACTTCGCCGCTGTCCCGCGAGATGTAGACCTGCTCGCCATCCGGCCACGAATATTTCCATAAAGGCAGGTTGCTGAGGCCGCCTTCAAGGGTCCACTGATCGACGTCTTCCAGCAATTCCGCTTTGGCGAGAGGAGCAGGCTGACCGGTCCATTGCGCAGCGATGCGCCGCATCATTTCAGGACTTGTGGCAATCTGCTCTTCCCCCGTATCGGCGTAGATGATCCGCCGCTCACGGCCTGTACGGAAACGGTAAACGGGACGGCCGTCGAAAGTGTTCAGGCGAAGCTGGCTGGGCGGTTGACGGCTCTCGAGTTTGGCGTACGCTTCGGCGGGCGAAAGGCGGATTTGCGAGGCGACTTTCGAGGTATTTAGGCCGGGCGAATGTTCCAGTCGATCCCGCACAGCGACGCTGGGGAAATCCCAATACATCATGACTATACCCGAACAGAACCACAGCAGGAACAGGAGGCAGAGCGCAACGCCAAGCCATCGATGTACGAAAATTAACGACCTCTTGAGAAAAGCGCACAGCGAATGCGTCGTGCGCGGTAGGAAAAGCGCGGCAGTCACTTCACTGGACCGCCGTCCCCATTGGAGGGGAATTCGGCGACCCGCCCGTCGGCGAAGCGGATGGTGCGAGCGGCGGCCACATGGGAAGCGTCGCGAGCGAGGTACCCGTTCACCGTCAGCACATCGCCGCGCTTGATCGAATCCCGGCTCCAGCCCTGCCGCATCAGTACGTTGGGACTGGCCAGTTGAAGCTCCCAGGTGGTGACCGCGCCGGCCGCTCCCTTCACCTCGAGGTAGACGCGAGCGTGGGGATTCAGCCATTCGACCTTGGCCACCCGTCCATTCAGCATCACCGGCTTTTGGCTGTCGAACTCGGCGGAAAAGGCGTGGTGCGCCGCGACCGGCCATGCCAGTCCGGCCAACAGCGCCAAGTAAGGCCGAATCGGCATGCAAGTCCTCATTCGTAGCCTAACACCAAACAGGCGGAATGAAGCGGCGCAGCGGTCAACATGCGGTCAGTGACCGCAGCGGAGGGTCTCACCAGCGCGGATAGGCCCCGCCGCGTTTCACCGGAACGGGTTTTCCACCCGCACGCCAAAATAGGTTTGGCCTGCGCTCAGGTCTTCGGAGAGAATCCGGCCACATCCCGCCCTTTCGGCGGCCGCCACAATCATTCCATCGTAGAAATGAATTCCGTACCTGGACCGAGCCTCCACCGCGCGCCGCACCATGTGAGCATCCGGCGCGACGAGCGGAATGGGACCTAAGGCGTCCAGCACGGCCGCGACATCCGTTGGCCGGGTCGCTTGGGGAGTTTTGTGAAGGAGGGTCGCGGCAAACTCCGCCAGGACTTGAACCGACGTCAGATGATCTCCCGCCAAGGCCTTCTTCACAAGATCCTGCGCCACACTCTGCTTGTTCCTGTCCGTCGGGTCATAGGCGTACACAAATATGTTGGTGTCCAGGAAATCGGGAGTGAGATCAGGATCGGGCATACAGGTCTTCTCGCTTCCAAGTCCGCTTTCCCACTTTGAATTGGAATTGAGTGAAGCTCCGTTCCAGGATTTCACGTTCGCGGCGCTTTCGCCCTCTTGCGGAGTCCTCGGCGGCGACTCGTTCGAGGTATTCCCGAATCATCCCGGTCAGCGTCGTATCGCGATCGACAGCGATCTTCCTGACCTTCTTGACAAGGTTGTCGTCCAATGAGAGAGTGACGTTCATATTCACATGATAAGGGAATCACATAAACCGTGGGAGAGAACCTCTCCAAGTAAACCGTCTGAGAGGCCTACGGAGTCGGCGAGCACCACCGGTTGGCGATCTTCAGGATCGGACATATGGGCGCTGAATCCCGCCTTCCGCTCAGCCACGTAGTTTTCTGCGCGCGATCTGGCCACGCACGTGCGGGAATCACCCGGCTCGAAAGCTCGGCGAATACCATGAGGAGGCGATTTACCCGGAATGCACGGGGGCGCAAAATGAAATTGGAGAGGTGGAACGTCGATAGTCCACGGGTTGGACGCGACGGTCCACCGGTAGTAAAAGAAATGGTTAACGATGCTAGTTGTCCGCAATCTCACTCCTCGCTTATCCGAATTCATCATTGGGTGCTGTGGTGGTTATTACTGGGTGTGGCTTGTGGGGTGGCGGCGGTCGTAAATATCGTTTTTGGGAACCCATCCCACCTGCAGGAAGCGATCATCTTGATCTTGGGCGTTTTGTTTTGGTGCTTGGGCGGCTTGGTATGTTGGGCTTTCGATGGCATTCGGGTGGAGAAGAAGGTGCCCGCCGCGCGGAAGCCCGAACCACTGGTAATCAACGCTAGAGACAGAGAATGGCGCTCCGCATCCGAGTTCCGATTGCCCGGAACGGGGAAGGCCCTGCTGCGGTTCCCCTACAAAAGCAGAAGCAGCCGCGAAACCCTCGCTCATTACGGCCTGCACCACAGAGGAATATAGATCAACTCGGTCCCCTGGGCCGGAAGCGGTTTGCTGGACTTTCCGCCGATCACCTCACCGCTCCTTGGCGATAGGAGCTTGACACGTGCCTCTCAGAGGAGTAGCCTGCATAGCGAGGAGCAAACAAATGCGGAGTTTCGCGAGCGTGTCTTTCGCCGCCGGAATGGTGGCACTATTGCTTTGTTCGATCCAGCCGGCCTGGGCTCAACAGGCGCCTTACAAGCCACCCACAGGGCCCGCGCCGCGCTTGGCCAGCGGCAAGCCCGATTTCGGCGGCGTCTGGCAGACTCCTCGCATGGCCGACATCACCAAGGACATGCCGTGCTGCAAGGGTGCGGGGGAGCTGCCCTACACCGCGTGGGGCAAACAGCAATGGGATAGCTACGACGCGGCCAAAGGGGATTACGCCGGAAGCTGTCTGCCCTTTGGCCTGCTGCGCAGCGTGGGCGGGCCGCATCCCGCCCAAATCGTTCAAAACGATAAATACATCGCGTTTCTATACGAGCAGAACACTTGGTTCCACGTCACGCCTATCGACGGCCGGCCGCATCCGAAAAACCCCGATCCCACCTGGTTCGGAAATTCGGTGGGACATTGGGAGGGCGATACGTTGGTGATCGACACCATCGCCTTCAATGGACTGACGCGCCTGGACACCGACGGCCATCCGCTGAGCGATCAGTTGCACACCATCGAAAGATTCACGCGCCGCGACCTGGGTCACATCGACTATGTCATCACCATCGACGATCCCAAGACCTTCACGCGCAAATGGGACAGCGTGCGGGTGTGGACCCTTCGGCCGGATTGGGAGATTATGGAGTACTCCTGCGAGGAGAATAACAAGGACCTCAAAGAGGGGCACATCAAGAGCGGAGTGAATCCCTAAAGGAAGAGGGCGGCCCGAAGACCGCCCTCCCCGTACTCGTCCAGTTGTGATTTAGCTTTAGCGGTCCGGCTACTTCTTTGCGGGAGCGGGCGTTGTGCTGGCCCCTGGGGAAGCGGGAGCGGCGGCCGCTGTTCCGTTCGTTTTGGCCTTCTTCTTGGGATGATGCTGCGTCTTGCTTTGACTCTGCGAAGTCTGGCTTTGCGCCGCGGGCGCCGCAGGGCTTGGCTTCGGCTGAGCCGCGGGCGCATTTCCGCTGTTCTGCGCAAGCAGTCCGACCGCGGTAAGCATCGAAGTGAAAATCAACTTTTTCATTTGTCTCCTTCTCGATCTGGGTATCTTTGAAACCCACGCCTTCATCATGCGGCGCAAACGGCTGGTTCGCGATAACCTCGATAAGCGAGCCTTCGTAGCCTCGTGAGGGTAGGGATCAGGAGTATTTGTTAATGAATCGCCCGCGTCCGCCGGACGCGCTCTAAACGGGTCGCCGCGGGGCCAGCGCCGCCCGGGCCTCCTCTTTCATCTCTCTTTCGCGCGCGCTCTCGCGTTTGTCGTGCAGCTTCTTGCCACGACCCACGGCCAGTTCGACTTTAATGCGACCGTTCTTCAAATACAGCTTGGTGGGGACGACTGTCAAGCCGCGCTCACGCGTGGTCTGCTGCAATTTTTCAATTTCGGCTCGATGCAACAGCAGCTTGCGCCTGCGCAAGGGCTCGTGATTCATGATATTGCCGTGCGAATATTGGCCGATGTGCGCGTTGACCAGCCAAGCCTCGTTCGCCGCCACCTCGCCGTAAGCGTCCTTGAGCTGGATTTTCCCGTCGCGGGCGGCTTTCACCTCGGTGCCTGTCAGAACCAGACCGGCTTCCAGGCGGTCTGAGAGGTAGTAGTTGTGCCCTGCGGCGCGGTTGTCGCTGAGGATTTTGATCTTGGCTTCCACGCTCGGAACTCCATCAGCGTCAAAGGTTACAGCGAGCCTTCGCTCCCAGGTCAGTGTACCACGTTTAAGTTCATGAACCGGAAATACTTACGCCTCCTGTCGGCGCTCATTTTGGCTTTGTGCGCGACGATGGCTCTTCAAGCCAAAAACAAGAAAGCGGAGAAGTTTTTCAGGCAAGGCCAAGCGGCGCAAGCCAAAAACGATTGGGACACGGCTGTACAGTACTATCAGCAGGCCGTGGATCTGGATTCCCAGGATCCCGAATATCTCATCGCCATGCGCAAGGCGAGATTCGAGGCGGGCACCCGGCACGTGAAGAGCGGCCAGAAGCTACGCGACGAGGGAAAGCTGGCTGAAGCGATGCAGGAATTTCAAAAGGGCATCATTACCGATCCTTCCTCCGCCATTGCCCTTCAGGAAATGAAGCGGACCCAGCAAACGATCGACAAGGTCAAAGAAGGCCTGACCAAGCCGGACGAGGCGCATCTCACTCCCGCCGAACGAATCCGGCGCGAAGACGAGCAGAAAATCGAGTCGATGGAAGGGCCGCCCCAGCTCAAGCCGGCGATTCGCGAGCTTCCGCCGATCAAAATGAACAATCAGCCGCCCCGGATCTTGTACGAAACGGTGGGGAAGCTCGCCGGAGTCAACGTGGTGTTCGATTCGCAATACACCCCTCCACCGCCGGGTCGCGGCTTCAACATGGAGTTGGGGTCTTCCACAGTGGGGCAGGCGTTCGACTATCTGGCGGTCCTCACACATACCTATTGGAAGCCGATGGCGCCCACCACGATTTTCGTGACCGAGGATAATCCGACCAAGCGGCGCGATTACGAAGATCAGGTGGTGAAGGTATTTTACGTCACCAACGCCAGCACCGTGCAGGAGTTTCAGGAAATCGCCACAGCGATTCGAACGGTGGCCGATATCCGGCGCGTGTACACCTATAACGCGCAAAAAGCCATGATCGTGCGCGGGACCGTGGACCAGGTGGCGATGGCCGAAAAGCTGGTGCGCAGCCTGGACAAGCCGAAAGCGGAAGTGGTGGTGGAATGTATTTTCATGGAGGTGAGCACCGACAAGACGCTTCAGTTAGCAGCGACGTTGGCCACCGCGGGCACCGCCGGCATTAACGTACCCATCTCGTTTACTCCGACCAACACCGTCAACCTGAACGGAAGCACTTCGAGCACCAGCACCACGAGCAGTACCACCACGACAAGCACGACCACGACCACCACTCCCACTACCACTCCCACGACCGGCACGGCTACGACGCCCACCACGGGCGCCACGATCGCGAGTCTCGGCCACATCTCTTCGGCGGATTTCGCGACCTCTCTGCCCGGCGGGCTGCTGCAGGCGATGGTCACCGACAATCGCACCAAGGTGCTGGCGACTCCCTCCGTGCGCGTCTCCGATGGAGCGAAAGGCGAACTCCAAGTCGGCAGCCGCATCCCTTACGCCACCGGCAGCTTTCAGCCTGGAGTGGGCACGGTGGGTGTGAGTCCGTTGGTTTCAACGCAATTCAATTTCGCCGATACGGGCACGACGATGGTGATCCAGCCGCAGGTGCATTCCTCCACGGAAGTGACGCTGCACGTAGAGATCACCGTTTCGGCCGTGTCGCAATATGTGAACCTGGGCGGCATTTCTCAGCCCGTGATCGCGCAGAACAAAAATATCGCCGATCTTCGCGTGCGCGACGGCGAGACGAGTATTTTGGGCGGCTTGGATGAGATTCAGGATTCGCTGTCGGTGAACGGCATTCCCGGCTTGGTGAATATTCCGGCTATAGGCGGCATATTGTTCGGCAGCACGAATAAGGAAAAAGACAAAACGCAGTTGCTGATCGCGTTGATCCCGCACATCGTGCGAACGCCGGATTACTCGGCGGACGATTTGCGCGGCATCTATGCGGGCACCGAGACAACGGTGAAAATCAACTACGGCCCGCAGCCGGAAAACGTTTCGCCCGCGAGCGCCCCTCTGGCTCAAGCGCCTCCGGCAACGCCGCCCGCCGCTCCCGCTCCGGGCGGTCCCGCTCGGGGCACCCCGGTTCCTGCTCCTGCTCCGGGAGCCGCGCCGCCCGCCGTGGCTCCGCCTCCACCTGGGCCTCCGCCCTCTTTTGGCCAAGCTCGCCTGAGCTTGTCTCCCGCGCCGATCCAAGTCGCGCCGAACACCGAGTTTACGGCGACCCTCCGGTTGGATAACGCCGCGGATGTATTTTCGATCTCGCCGCTGCGGATCAAATTCGATCCAGCGGTGGTCCGGCTGAGCGACGTGACCGCGGGAGATTTCATGGGACCGGTGACGCTGGAGAAAGATATTCGCAACGATTCGGGCGATGCCACCCTGACGTTCACGCGCCCGCCCGGCTCAAGCGGCGTGAATGGATCGGGCGTTCTGGCGACGCTAAAATTCATGGCCGTGGCAGCCGGCGCCGGCCCAATCTCGATTTCCGAGGCTCAGGTGAAGAACTCGCAATTGCAGGCGGTGCCGGCCGCCGTAGGAAGCGTTCCGGTGACCGTAAGATAGGAGGTAGGACAAGCTTCGGCTTGTCCTACAGAGAAACGCCATGCTACGCCCTTCTTCCCGCGCCCGCTCACAACACCGTTCGCAAGAGGGCATGACCCTGGTGGAGATCATCGTCGCCTTCACCATCCTGGCCTACCTCACCACGATGGCCGTACCGCTGGCGCGCTACAAAGTTCGCCGGGACAAGGAGCACGACTTGGTTTACGCCCTGCGCACCATCCACAAAGCCATCGATGATTATAAGGACGCCGCGACCAAGGGAATGATCCAGGTAAAACAGGGTACCGACGGGTATCCCGAAAAACTGGAAGATTTGGTCAATGGCGTGAACATGGTGCAATCCGCCGACAAGAAGACGATCAAGTTTCTGCGGCGCATCCCCATCGATCCCATGACTGGGACGCGGGAGTGGGGCATGCGCAGCACTCAGGACGACCCTCTTTCCACAAACTGGGGTGGGCAAAATGTCTTCTCGGTTTACACCAAGAGCACGGATCGGGCACGCGATGGGACACCTTATTCGGAGTGGTAGCGGAGAGCGGACTTTAGTCCGCGCGGGACTTCAGTCCCGCTGGGCAAGCGAGGCTGAAGCCTGTCTTGCATTAAGAGGTCGGCTCAAGCCCGCCCTCCGAGCCGCGGGCTACACCCTCATCGAATTGATCATCGTGATGGCGATCATCTCGGTGCTGCTCTCCGTCGCGGTGCCGTTCTATCAAAAAGCGCTGCTGCGCACGAAAGAGACGCTGCTCAAGAACAATCTCTTCACGCTGCGCAACGTGATCGATGAATACACAGTGGATAAGCAGAAGGCGCCGCAATCGCTTGAAGACCTGGTGAGCGAGGGTTATCTTCGCGCCGTTCCCATCGACCCCATCATGGGCAACAACAACTGGCGCATCATCATGGAAGACGCGGTTTCCATGGTGAATCAGACGCAGCCGGGCATCTTCGAGGTGCGTAGCTATTCGAATCAGAAAAGCCTGGAAGGCACACCCTATTCGGAGTGGTGACGGCGCCGCATCATGATGGAAGACCCCCTATACGGCGAAACCGTCCTCGACCCGCATTTCACCTTCGCTAAGCAACATTTCCTGAGGTTTCTGCTTGAAATTCACCACGCGCACACGCGGATGCTCGCGTCGCGGGGGATTCTCACGCCGGAGGAAGAGGAGCGGCTGATCGCGGCGCTGGGTGCATTGGACTGCGCGCGCATTCAAGCCTCCCCGCGTGGCCGCGCGGAAGACCTCTTCTATGCGATCGAAGATTTGCTCGAGGACGCCTGCGGACGCGCGCTCGCCGGGAAAATGCACACCGCGCGCAGCCGCAACGATATCGCCGTGACGCTCTACCGTATGGCCGCTCGCGAGCAAGTGCTGAATACCATCGAGGCCGTATCGAACCTTCGCGCGGAGATGCTCGAATGGGCGGGCCGCCACATCGAGACGCTGATGCCTGCCCACACGCACGCCCAGCCGGCTCAGCCGGCCACGCTCGCGCACTATCTGTTGGCCGCCTGCGAATTTCTGGCGCGCGATGGCGAGCGCCTGCGGGCCGCGTTCGGACGCGTGAACCGCAGTCCCATGGGAGCGGCCGCGATCACCACTTCCGGCTTTCCTATCGATCGCGCGTTTACCGCGCGTCTGCTGGGATTTGAAGGACTAGCCGAAAATTCCTATGGCGCGATCGCCTCGATCGACTACATTACTGAATCAGCCTCAGCGATCGCGGTGGCGATGGTGAATGTGGGCAAGCTGGTTCAGGATCTCCTGCTATGGTCGACACGAGAGTTCGGCTTCCTGCGCCTAGCGGAGGGATTCGTGCAATGCTCCAGCATCATGCCGCAGAAACGCAATCCGGTGGCGCTGGAGCACGTACGCGTTTTGGCGAGCCGCGCCATGGGCGAGGCGCAAGCCGTCCTCGGCTGCGCCCACAACACGCCGTTCGGCGACATCAACGACGGCGAAGACGATCTTCAGCCTCTGGCCGCCGCGATGTTTTCCTCGGCCCAGCGCGCGCTGAAGTTGCTTACCGGAACGATGAGCACGGCCGAGGTGGACCGCGCGCGCATGGCCGAACGCGCCGGCCGCGATTTCCTCACCGCGACGGAGCTTGCGGATACGCTGGTGCGGCGCGAGGGGATCTGCTTCCGCGAGGCTCATGATCTGGTCGCCGAGGCGGTTCGCGCTTGCGGCAGCCATGACGATCCCGAGACCATTGCGGCGGCGCTCGCAGCCCTTCGTCCGTCGCTCGGTTTGAGCCGGGAAGAAATCCTGGAATCTCTCGACCCGATGAATTTCGTTCGCGTGAGAAACATCGCTGGCGGCCCCGCGCCGGAACGCACGCGCGAAGCCTTGGCTCGCGCGCGCGACGAGCAGCGACAACTCGAAACCTGGATCCAGGAAAAACGCACGCTGCTGGCCGGCGCCCGCGCCGCGCTGGGCGTGGGCGCCTGAAGCCTCGCTAATCCGCCACTTTCGGCACGATCTGGAGGATTTCAATTTTCCTTCGGCGACTTCGAGATCTGATCGACCACCAGCATGTCTAGCGGCGCCTTACGCGCGTCCATCCTCAGCCCGAGTTGCTGCAAGCCGTCCATCAGCGATGCAATCGAGCCATTATCGAGCACTTGGAGGGCTTGCGGCGGAAGTACAACACCGGAGTTCACCGCGGCGCGGATCAGCATGGTCTGATAATCCTCCTGCGTCACGTTGACCCTTAGATCGTACGCCCCCTTTAGGCCGGTCATGTCGACGATCGGACGGTCGACATATCGCTCGAGCTGCCGCGCGAGCGTGTCAGAAGTGACCTTCTTGATCTCAAACTTGCCATCGGCAAACGTGTAATAAGACCCGTTGCCGAGATCCACCGAGACTCCCGCGGCGCTGCCAGAAGCGCTGACGTTCCGGCTGCCGCTCTGCGGGGGAGCAGCGCCTGCGGCGTCGGGAGCCGACTCTTGCAGCTTCAGCGGTGGTTTCACTACCAGCGCATACACCGGCAGATCTTTCTTCTCGCGATGGAGCTTCAACTGGAACCGGTCCTCGAACAACGACTGGAGCATGGCAGGTATCTGATCGGAAGTCGAACCTGCGGGAAGTTTCGCGCTCAAGTCGAAGCGATCCGACGCGATCCAATCCGGCCCGGTGATCTGATATCCCTTCACCTGGTAAGCCATGGCAAGATAGTCGTGGATGGTGAGCGAAGTGATGCGCGCCAACTGGCCGTCCATATGCAGACCGATGTCCACGCGGTCCGGCCCAGAGGTTTGGCTAGGCCGGATGGAGGCCACCTCGAACTCCAATTTGGGCTGAGGAGTCTGCGCGAAGGCCGTTGCGCAGGCGAACAGCGCGAGGGCGATTCTTCCAATCACGTTCATGACGGATTGTACGAACTTCTGTGGAGGGAAGTTCATGCGGAGATGGAATAAAGCGCTAATCCGCGACTTTCGGCACGATCACCAGAATCAGTGCGTCGCCCGCGGGGTTGATGCTGGATTTGCCGACCACTGTTTTCTGGCCCTCCTTTAGATCCAGATCGACCGAGAGCCGGGCGAGAGTATCCGTGTAAGCCGTGGTGGTACGGCCGCTATCGGTAGTGGTCTGCGGGCCATTCAATCTGAAATTCAGCCCGTCGATATGGATCGTTCGGGGCGGTTCGGGCGAAACGCTCAGGTTCGAATAGGTGAGCGTATAGCGTAGGCCGGGCAGAGTGCCTTCCACCTGCTGTTCGCGGTTTTGGAAGGGCCTGGAAGCCCTTCCGCGCAGCATCAGCCAGTCGGCGAGTTTGTAAGATTTGTACGCAAACAGGCCGTGCAGTTGTTTGACAGTCGCGTTGAGATCCTGCGGGACCTCGTCCACGCCCGGGCCTTGAGCCAGTCCGTAGATCAAATACACGGTGAGATCCACATCCGGCTCCTGTGGCGCCGGTACATCGAAGCGTTTAACGGCCGCGGTCACGGCAGCGACGGTTTCCGGGCTTCCGGTAACGGTGATCGTGTGGAAGGTGGAGCTACCGGCGATGCCGTTTCCGAACACGCCCCTAAGCATATTAGCGAGCTGATTCACGTCGGCGTATTTCACGTCGATGATGGCCGATTTCGGCCCATTGTCCTGCTGGGCCCATCCCAGTGTGGCCGCAAACAAAATCAATAAAATCCGCTTCATTCCGATTTCTCCTTTGGCTCGACGATCCAATAAATCACGATGTCGGGATCGGGCGTCAACATTCTCACCACAAGCGTTTCCTCAGGCTGCGGCGGCTTGGGCCTCGCAACTTTGCGGCGGGGTTTTCGAATCGGCGCGGCCGCCACGATCTCCGGCGAGGGCGCCGGCGCCGCAGCCACCACTGGCGCAGAGGGGGGAACGATCACGGCTGCCTTCCGATGCCAGGGCAGAGCGATCGCGAGCAGCGTCAGGGCCGCGGCAGCCGCCACAGCGGCCCAGCGGCGGCTGAAGCCGCCGTTGCAGGCTGAAGCCAGCTCCACCACCGGCAGTTCTTCGTCGTGCATGGCGCTTAACGCGACCGCGTTTTCCCGCAATTCGCCGGCGAGCGCCCGACAATCCGGGCACATTCGCAGATGCGCTTCGATCTCCTCGCCGAAGTCGAACTCGGCCATGCGTAACTCACAATCGCGGCACCTTAGCATTGCTCTCCTACTTGTAGCTCCTCACATACTTCGCCAGTTTGACCCGAGCCGACCAAATCTGGCTCCGCACTGTCGCTTCCGTCACGCCCAGGATCGCCGCCGCCTGGGCGGTCGAAAGACCCTCGACATCCCGCAGGACTACGGCCGCGCGCTCCCGCTCCGGCAATGTTTGCAGGCCCTCCATCAGCAGACGTTTGCGCTGATCGAGCGCCAAAGCGCCTTCGGGATCGAGCGCGGAATCCCGAAAATTCGCGTGCAACTCGACCACGTTCTTCCGCCGCCGGTGATGATCCCGGCATACGTTGATCGTCACGCGATACAGCCAGGCTTTCGGATCGCCTTCGATCTTGCGAAGCTGGCGAAAGAGGCGCAGAAACACCTCCTGCGCGGCATCCTGCGCATCCTCCAGCCGACCCAGCAGACGGTACGCCGTCCGCAGCACCAGCGCCCTATGCGCCTCGACCAAATCCTCAAAAGCCTGTTCCGCGTCGCGTTGGGCGGGCACGATCGCCAGCGTCAATTCTCCAGCAGCCACTACACAAGAGAATACGCGACCGGAGTGCGATTCGTTGAGGGGGAATTCTAGCGGAAGTTCGTCGTGCGCGGTGAAAAGCTCTGGTCCACAGCGGGGAAGTCCCGCCCGGGAACTGGTTCGCTCTACCCGGTAGCAATCAGAGCAGTAGTGGAGGCAACGAACCGGTCAATTTTCGGTTGGCACCTTGTTCGCCTTATCAACCACGAGCACA
The DNA here is from genome assembly GCA_036521975.1 of Bryobacteraceae bacterium. Lineage (GTDB taxonomy): Bacteria > Acidobacteriota > Terriglobia > Bryobacterales > Bryobacteraceae > Palsa-187. The sequence goes on along the minus strand of DATDGT010000058.1, from coordinate 1,706 downwards.
TCGACGGGCAACCTGCGCGACTCAAGCTTGAGACCGATCTGCCCCTGGATCGCCGCGAAAATGTTTGGCGCAGCAACGACGTCGGGGGCGTTCCCCACAGGATTCCCTGGGTCTCCGCCGTTCCCCAATGGTCGGGGGCCACGTTCCGCCAGGAAAGTCATGGTGAAGTCGTAATTTCCTTTCAGGCCCGTCATGTCCACCACGGGGCGCCCCACCTCGGGAGCCAGCCAATCGACCGCCAGCCTCCCCATAGACAACTTGTAGGCCGTCAAGCGTTGGTTGCCGAACATCCTGTACATCGCCGTGCGTCCCTCCAATCCGGTTGGAACCGCCCCCCCAAATCCATATTTGTCCCGCTTCGGCTTGGCTGGACGCACGTCACCCTGAGGCTGGCCGCCTGCGGCGGACGTCAAGCTGCTGTCGTCCTTCCCAAGTGCGTCTTCCGACTGCTTTAGCTTCGCCCCTCCGTCGCCGATCACCAGCACGTAAACGGCGAGATCTCTTTTTTCATGGTGCAGGATTAGCTGGAACCGATCGGCAAGCAGGTTTTGAAGCATTACTGCAACCTGTTCCTCTGAGGCGCCCTGCGGAACATTGGCGAGAATATCATACAGTTCGCTGGCGAGCCAAGCCGGTCCGGAAATCTGAAAATCTGTAACGCCGTACGCCGCCCATAGAAGCGTTCTCAGCGTGAGATGGGAATAGCTAATTCTCCCTGGATCATCGGTGCCCCGCCCGCCCTCAATCCCCCTGGGCGCATTCCAACCGGTTGGGGGTCCCGCCGGTTTAACAACCGCCACCTCGAACGACGGTACTGCTTGCCCAAAGGCGGCCAGGCGTAAGGCTAATAGGAAGGTGATCGTTCGCATTAGCCGAATCCCCCTTTCACAAGCGTTTTTATTTGTACGGTAGTATACCGTACGTCGGCGACAAAGAGCAGCCGCCCCCTCGACAGAGGCACTCCAAAAAACTGAACTCTCAATTCAGGACACTAAGATGCGAGCTGCCTCTTGGCGGTTTTGAACGCGCTCTCTTCCAGCTCAATGCGCTCGCGAAGCACCTTTTCGACCCATTTCTCCACCCGACTCTCGTGGTGGATTCTCGCCAGAAATGCAGCGCGCGCGGCCAATTCGCCCGGAACGGAAAAGGAAGCGGTTTTCGGGCGCCGAACGTGCAAGGCAGGTTCCCAGGCCGAATCGTCAGCGGCCTGGGAAATAACGATCCGGTCGATTTCCTCCTGATCTGCCTGGCTGCGCCTTCTTGTCGTACGACGTGTACTCATAATGGCCAACCCGTGATGATGCGAACGACAGCGCCCGATTTCAACTGGAAGATGATTTTCAGTCTTCGTCCGCCTTCGGTGCGGCCGATCAATTGGTAGCGGTCGCGATAACGTTTGTTTCGGCGGATCTCGAAATCAGAGAAGAAACACTCCACAGCTTCCTCGAAAGTGACGCGGTGCTCAAACAGCTTGTCCCGCTCGAAATCGTATTCAAAATTCGACGGCGTGAAGCTACGCCAATCCAATCTCCCATTTTAGCCATTTAATGGAGGCTTCGGCGGTGTGAGAATTATCCAATACAAGATGATCATGAAACGGGACCGGTTTCCAATACAAGATGATCATGAAATGAGGGTGAGCGGGCCGGGCGTTCTGCGGCCGGATGCAGATACGCATGCAGAACAGCGAGAGCCTGACGCGCCAA
>DATDGT010000057.1:0-4636 GCA_036521975.1 Bryobacteraceae bacterium | reverse complement strand
CAAGCAATCCGGGATGTTCTGGACCGTCAGCGGCGCCAACTCCATCTTGGCGCTACGCTGCCAACACCTCAACGGTCGCTTTGAGGACTATTGGGAAGGCCGCCAGGCGGCCTGATTTCCACTTCTATGTCGTGCGCCCTCTTCGGCCGGCTCGGTACCGTACATTCCGGCCGACCACGGGTCTACCATCACCAGATTGGCGTCCGTGACGCCGCGCTTCCGCAGCGCCTCAGTGAACAGCGGCGAGCGCTGGACCGCCTGTTCGCATTCGCCGAACTCGTCGAGCATGATCGAGGGCTGAATGCCGGGCGGAAGCTGCGCCACCGAAGTCACGGTTTTGCTGGCGAGATCCAGCACCGCTTCATAAGCGGTGCGCTTGCCGCGGTCTAAAAGAACGGCCAGCGCTTTTCGCTCAAAAGCAGTTCCATTGGTGTGCTTCTCCACCACGCTTCGCGCCGGTTCGATGACATTGATGGAACAAATTCGAACATCGTCGCCGAGATAGTTTCCTTGCGCCAGGATGCGCACCGCCTCCTCCAGCTCGGCTGGATACAAAGGGTCGAGGGGATGTCTTATTTCGCCCGAGACCGCCGCTCCAGCAGATTGGTGGGTGAATTCCGTGGGTATGGCCATGTTGCCGCCTTTCTTGCCAAGACGCTCGCAGTGCTTCCAGCGACGGAGCTGACGTTGGGCGGAGCGTTCGCCAATTTGTCGTAAGCGCACAGGCCGCCGGGCGCGGCGTCAAACGAATGAGAAACTCGGGTGAAGTAGCCGCGCCCGGCGAGTCCGTTGTGCGCGAGTTTCTCCAAAGTCTGCTGATAGTATAAGTGGATGGAACTTGGCAATACTTCGGCCAGGTTGGCAAACACTGCCGCCCGGTCCGCGCCGGAAGTTCCAACAAACCCGCCTTCCTACGGACTCAAGTCCGAGTCGCTCACGTCGGCGCAAACCTTGGCTCAATCGGTCGCGGTAATTGCGCCGTCGGCCGCGCCGGCGATGACCATACCGCTGGTCTTCGGGCTCTCCGGCGATGGTTGCGCGATGGCTTATCTGATCGCGACCCTCGGCGTCCTGCTGGTGGCCCTGAACGTGAACCAGTTCGCGCGAATGTCGGCTTCGCCCGGATCTCTTTATACCTACATTGCCGATCACATGCATCTCCGATGGGGTGTTTTGGCTGGTTGGGCTTTGACAATCGCGTATGTCGGCACGGCCGCCTCCGTCAGCGCCGGAGTCGTCAACTACACGAACGTGATCCTGCGCGACACGCTGGGCGTCCAGGTGTTTCCAGTGCTCCTGACGACGCTGCTGGCGGCCATCGCGGGTTACCTGGCTTATCGCGACGTCCAAATCTCGGCGCGGCTGATGCTGTGGTTGCAGGCCGGTTCTGTGGTTCTGATCTCCGTCATCGCGGTGGCGGTGATCGCGAAACACGGCTGGCGTCCCGACCTGGCGCAGCTCACCTTGCGAGGAGTCACACCGGAGAAGCTGCGGCTCGGATTGGTGCTCGCCATTTTCAGCTTGGTGGGGTTTGAAAGCGCGACTTCGCTCGGCTCGGAAGCGCGAAATCCCTTGGTGAACATCCCGCGCGCTGTAAAATGGAGCGCCATTTTGGCCGGACTGTTTTTCTTTTTGTGTGCATACGCTGAAGTGCTGGCGTTCCGAGGCGAAGGGCAACGCCTGAACCAGAGTTCGGCGCCCCTGCATGTGCTAACGCATCAGATCGGGCTTCCGCCGCTGGTGGGCACGCTCACGGATCTTGGGGCCGTAGTCACTTTTTTCTCGTGCTTCCTGGGTTGCATAACAGCGGCGGCACGCGTGCTGTTCCTGATGAGCCGGCATGGCGCGTTACACTCGGTTTTCGGCGAGGCGCATGAAGAGAATCAAACGCCGCATCGCGCGGTGCTGTGGAGCACCATCGCAGCGTTCGTGCCGGCCGCGATCTTGATGCTCCGCGGGATGAATCTCTTCGACATCTACGGCCTGTTGGGCGCCTTAGCCACGTTTGGATTCGTGTCGGCGTACATCTTGGTTTCCGTCGCCGCGCCGCTCTACCTGCGGTCGCTGGGCCGTTTGACGGCGGGGCCCGTCGCGGTTTCCATTTTGGCGATTCTCGCCATGTCCGTGGCGTTGCTCGGAAACCTCTATCCGGTCCCCAAAGCGCCCTATTCGTACTTGCCCTATCTCTACGTTCTTCTGCTGGCCGCGGGCTTTGGGTGGTCGGTAATGTGGCATGGACGCTCGCTGGCGCTTGCGCCGGAAACTGCGGCAGACCTAGGAGCCGTCCCCAATGAAAACCGAGTGATCGGGAACTCTGTATGAACCGGCCGACGCCGCGCCGGATTTAGTCGCGGAGCGTTAGCGGAAGGACACAATCAAGCCAGCAGCGGCATGGACCGCCGGTCCACGATGTCGCCGACCGCGCGCCAGGCCTCCCAAATGGCGGTATCGGTGTGAGGGCTAGCGCCGGCGTCGGAGTTGGCAATCGCGATGAGACCATAAGGCCGGCGGGCAATCACGTTCGGCCGATCGTCCGAGTTGGTGTATACCCATTCCATCGGTTCATAGAGACTGTTGTAGGTGTACGCGTAGCCGTGCGGCCAGCGGTTCACCGTGATAGCGACGATGTCGCGCGCTGGATCGAATCCGCCCGCTCCCAGCGAGCGAGCCAGTTGATCGCGAATCTTGCGCTCGAAGGTTTCAAAAGAGGTGCTCAGCAGTTCGGCGCGTCCCAGCCGGTGTTGTTCCTGGCGCGGCTTGCCCGGCGCCGTGGGTACCTTGGTAAGGTGAAGGGCGATCGGCTCGGCGGGCGACTGGGCATGTTGCAACTCGCCAAGCGACGCCGCTTCCGTCAGCGCCACGCTGGTGTGGTACATGGTGGGCGCGTTGATGTTCGCAATACCCAGTTTTTGCCAGGCTGTCCAGTTTGACACTCCCACACTGGTGTAGACAATGGGGCCTTTCACCGCATAGGCCAGCGCCTCCTTCTGTTTTGTGGGAAGTTCGGGCACCAGGTACGGGATGAAACTGTTCCAGCATGCCATCACGCAGCCGCGCGCCCGCACTCCGTAGAGCTTGCCGCCGCGCGAATACGTGACCGCCACTTCCTTTGCGCGATCGGGCGTTCCATCGTGGGCAGCATGGACTACCGTGCTGCTGAGGCGAATGCGCACGGATTGGCCGGGCCGATCAAGAACGGCATAATTGACCCGGGTCGCGCCGGAATCCTCCTGGGTTTTTCCAGGCAGCGCATCGGGGATGAGCCACCGCACCAGCAGACGAGCGATGGTCGCATTGCCGTCAGGATAGTGGACCGCGGGACCGCCGCCCTCCACCTGGCGGCCGTGCTGCGTGCCCGGCAATTGTTCCAGAACGCCGAGAGGCGTTGGCTCCAGTCCCAAGCCACTGAACCCGGGCTGGCCCTGCATCCACGCGAAGAAGGCGGGCGTCGCATCGGCGCCGACGCAGAAATTGCCTTCCCCGAAATGTTGAAAGAACCAGAGAACCTGTGGATCCACCCGCGCGACGTTGAGCAAAAAATCCCGATAACTCATTTTGGCCAGCTTGAACTTCTTCTCGGCGGAGGAAAGGCCCGGCAGGTAGTCCGGCTGATTCCGGTCGTAAAGCCGCAGCAGATCTTTACGCGCCTGTTCCGAAATGGGCATTCGGGCCACCAACTCCGGCGTCACCCCCAAGCCGCCCCTTCCGCCCCGGCCTCCACCAGACTCGCGCACCACCAGCTTGTCGGTGCCCCAGGTTTCCTTATCGAAGAAATAGGCGGAGCCCAGGCCAAGCGAACGATAGAGATCGCGATTGGCGGTGTTGTTTTTTGTGTAGCGCTCCGTATCGACGCCGATATCGTTTAACAGCCCTTTAACGACCTCGGGGTAGCGCCCGATGTTCTCGATATTCAGAGTGCCACCATTGATCGCCATCAGCCTGCCCTCATGACGGAACTCGTTGCGTTTGGCGTGACCGCCGAAATCGTCGTGGTTGTCGAGAATAAGAATGCGCGCAGAACGTCCGGCATTCTTCAGGAAGAAATAGGCCGCGCCGAGGCCGCTGAGGCCGCCGCCAACCACCACAAGGTCGTAGGTCTCATCGGCACGCGTCACGCTCGCTAGATCCACCGTTCTCGTGTCGCGGAGCTGGTGGGCCGCCTCGAAAGAACCGGCGTGGTCGCCGCGCATGCCGGTTTGGGCGGGAGGATAATAATCGGGCGATTGCTCGGCAGCGGGCTCCTGCGCTTTCATCCATCGCGGCAGTGCGATAGCCCCGGCGGACGCGACGGCGATTCCGTTGACGAAATCGCGGCGCGTGATCTTCCTGTCGATTCCGAGGTTGTGATCGTTCGCATTCATAGGCGCCCCCAAATGAAACTGTACCCCAACCAAACGGCGCACTTTGGCCTTGCCCTCCGGCGGCTGTTGATCAATGAATGTCATGCCCAGGAGGGTGCGCGGGCCCAGCACCGTTCTCGGCCATTCTCGGAGCTGCCGACTTATAGGGCCAATCTCTGCCCGTTATGCGGGGGGGTGAGTTTGCGAGTTTGAGAGAGGATTTTGGTGAGCCGGTTCGAAAGTCGATCGAGGCAGCGTCGCGGAGGGCCATCGGGTAGGGACCGACGAAACATCTC
>DATDGT010000056.1:0-24833 GCA_036521975.1 Bryobacteraceae bacterium | reverse complement strand
GCTCCCGGCTGAGCTGCTCGGCATTCTGCATTTGTAGTTGCATCCGGCCGCAGCATGCCTACCTCGCTCCTCCCAGTTTCATGCTCATCTTGCATTGGAAACCAGTCCGATTTCATGCTCATCTTGCATTGGACAATTCTCAGGAGTCAGGAGTCAGGACGTTGTGATACGATCTGTTCACCGTACATGCCCCAAACCGAACTGGATGAGATTGAGCTCCAGATAACGCGCGTCCGCGCGGACCGGTTCACCATACAATTACGAGCGCGGCAGGCGAATCGCGACACCGAGCAAGTGCTTCCGCCCGCGCCCTTCAAGATACCCCAGAAGCTCGCCGGGCTGGAAGATCCCGAGATGTACGGCCGACTGCTCGGCGCCGTGGTTTTCGAGGATCGGCGAATCTCAAACAAGATGCATCAGGTCGCGGGAACCGGACGCGCCCAGGCGCTTCGATTGCGAATCCTTTCGGACGAACCGGAAATCCAGAACCTGCGATGGGAGACGCTTTTCTTCGAAGACCAGCCGCTGTTCCAAAGACGGATCTGCCTCTCGCGTTTTCTTTCGCCGGACTTCGCGCTGGAGCCGCCGCCGCCACGATCGTCGCTGAAAGCCTTGATCTTTGTTTCCAACCCGCGGAATCTCGAAAACAAACCGGACCCCGACCGAAGCCCCGCGGACGCGCCTCCCACGGACCGGCCGAAGCTGGCGCGGATCGATACCGTGCGAGAGCGGCAATTAGCCGAGCGAAGTCTTGGGGCGGCGGCCGGGCCCCTCACGCGGCCCCTCACGCGGATTGACCCGCCCGAATTCCTCGGATCCCCCGAAGCTGGAACGCTCACCGGCCTCATGGCCAAGCTTGAGGAGGGTTTCGACATCTTATACCTGATCTGCCATGGCTCGATCGGGCTGGGATATCCGTGCCTGTATTTCGCGGACCCCGCGGGCGGGATCGCGCCGGTCAATGCGGCGACCGATCTGGCGCCGAAGGTGGCAAGTCTGAAGAGACCGCCGCGGCTGATCGTGCTGGCATCCTGCCAAAGCGCAGGCCCTCAGACGTACGGTAAGGCTGAGCCCACCGTGGCCTCGAAGAATCTCACGGCGTTGGGTCCGCTGCTGGCGGCCAAGGGCATTCCCGCGGTGATCGCGATGCAGGGCTTCATCACCATCGAAACGGCGCAAACCTTCTCCCGCCGTCTCTTCGCGGAGTTGTGCGTGGATGGTCAAGTGGACCGCGCGGTAGCGGAAGCGCGAGCCTCGGCCTTCAATCAGGGACGCAAGGATTACTGGATGCCGGTGCTATTTTCCAGCTCACGATCGGGCTGCCTTTTCCATCCTCGCCGCGGCGGCTAAAGATAGCCAAGGATGGGAGCTTTCAGCTTTCAGCTTTCAGCGATCAGCTTCTGATGCACTGCCGTCAGCGTCCGTTTCAGCTTCGATTGCGCGCTCGAGAGACGGAACCGCTACACGCGGCTCAGTGTTAGCTGACCGCTGAATGCTCATTTGAGACCCCATTTTTTTTAACGGCTTACAAGGGTGATTATGGATGGCATTGGGGGCGCTGCGCTGGGTCTCGGCCTTGTTCCATCCGCGTTTTCACGCGGGGCCGTCGCTGAACGCTGACAGCCTTTCGCTCGCTTCGGTAAGATATAAGAACCGCGATGGACGATCCAACTCGCACGCTGCCGCCGAGCCGCGTGAGGATGTCTTCGGCGCTGGGACGCTGGGGCTCCTTCGAGTTGCTGGAGTGCGTGGGACGCGGAGGGTTCGGCGAAGTCTATCGCGCCTTCGATCCGTCGCTTCAGCGCGAAGTGGCGGTGAAACTCCTCTGGCCGGAACTCGACGAGTCGCGGAGCCGGCAACAAGAGCACCTGTTGCGCGAAGCGCGCGCCATGGCGCGGGTGGTTCATCCCAACGTGGTTCCCGTTTACGGAGTGGATTTCCGCGAAGGGCGCGCGGGCTTCTGGACCGCGTTCGTTCGCGGCAAGACGCTGTCGGGGCTCCTGGCGGCCAATGGTCCCTTCGGGCCTCAGGAGACCGTCCTGATCGGCATCGACTTGTGCCGCGCCCTCAGCGCGGTTCACGGGGCGGGCCTACTCCATCGCGATGTCAAACCGGGCAACGTAATGCGGGAAAAGGGCGGACGCATCCTGCTGATGGATTTCGGGCTGACCGATTTCAGCGCCACCCAGACCTTTTCCGGCGGAACGCCGCGCTACATGGCACCCGAGGTGTTGGCTGGCGAGCCGGCCAGCGTGCGCAGCGACATCTTCGCGCTCGGGGTCCTGCTATATCACCTGCTGACCGGACGGTTCCCGGAAAAAGAACACTGGTCGCTGCTGGAACACCGGCCTGATTTGGCGGCGGCGCTGGTCGGCGTCATTCACCAGGCCATTGAACGGGATGCTGCGCGCCGATTCGCCTCGGCGGCCGAGATGGCCGCGGCGCTAGCGGAAGCGACCGGCGCCAAGATCGCACCTGTTGAGCCGGCGAATCGAGCGCCGGGCTGGAAAAAGCTTTGGAAGCCAATCGCCGCTGTCATGCTCGTGTTCGTTGCCCTGGCGGCGGGCTATGAATGGCATGCGCGGCTTCGGGGCGGCGCCGCGCCGGCCGCTGTGCGGCAACAATACGACGCGGCGCACGATCTGGTGCGGCATTACTACCGGCCGGGAGCTCTGGATACAGCGATCCCTCAACTGCAAGCCATCACGTGGCAAGCGCCGGAGTTCGCGGCCGCCTTCGCCGACCTGGGGCGCGCGAATTTCTACCACTTCTGGGAAGACCGCGATATGAAATACGTCGAGCCGGCGCGCAATGCCAGCCTGAAAGCCATCGCCATCGACTCCAACCTCGCTTCGGCCCACGTCACGCTGGGGATGCTGTACACGCAGACGGGCAAAAACGATCTCGCGGCCGAGGAACTAGACAAGGCGCTGCGAATCGACCGGTTGAATGCCGAGGCCTGGGCCGCGCGCGCCGAGTTGTACATGCGGCAGGGCAGGGTTAGCGAAGTGGAAGCTGCGCTCCACAAAGCCGCGGACCTGGATACTTCGGACTGGCGCTGGCCCAAGCAGCTTTTCGATTTCTACTACCGGACGGGCAAAACCGATCTGGCCATCGCCGCGGGTCAAGACACCGTTCGGCTCTCTCCGGATAATGCGCGTGCCTATAACAATTTGGGACTTTCTCTGTGGTACGCGTGGCGGCTTCCCGAGGCGCAAGACGCCTTGCGCAAGGCCGTCTCCATCGAAATGGACTACAAGGATGTCATGAATCTGGGGCGGGTGGAGCAGGGTCTCGGCCATCCGGCGGAAGCCGAGAAACTGTTTCAGCAGGCCAGTGCCCTCAACCCCTCCGACTATCTGGCGCGCTGTCTCTTGGGAATCCTCGAGCGGCAGCAAAATGAAGATCCAGCCAAGGTTCGGCCGATTTTCCAGAAAGCCATCGAATTGGCCGAGTCGTTGAGAAAATCGCGACCCGAGGAGGTCTATCTGCTTGGCGATCTGGCGCTGATGTATGCGGAGATCGGGGACGCGGACCACACGCTGCCGCTTTTCCGTCAGGCCATCGCGCTCGCCCCGGAGAACAATGAAACGCTCTATTTGCGCGGCCGCGCTTTCGAACTGTTGCATCAGCGGGCCGAAGCGATAGACTCGATCATGGCGGCGATGAGGGATGGGTTTTCGCGCGACGCCGTCGAACAGAATCCGGATCTGGCCGCGTTGCGAAAGGATCCGAAATACGTTGCGGCGGTGAAATCGCTGCAATAATACTTCTGAATGTTGGAGGAAACATGAATTGGCTCGATTTCGACGATAACGAGAATCCGAAGCTTATCGCGGGCGGCGGTGGAGGAGTGGCCCAGCCGACTCCCCCGGTGGGCGGGGATGACGACGAACAGGAGGAAGAGGAAGAGGGAGAATCCGGCTCGAAAAAGCCTTCCACGAAGAAGCCCGAGACACCCAAGAAGTAATGCCAGGCCCGCTGCCGTTGGGCGTCTACATTGAAGACGGCCGCTTCCCCGCCGTCTTAAGCGATGAAGACGCCATGTGGGAGTGGTGTAAGGCGCGCCTTTCCCTGCCGGAGCGCGCGCGCGGCGCTGCGTCTTCGCGCTCGTCCGCTCCGAACACAGAAGGAACTCTGGGCTCGGCAAAATTCGAGGGCCGCCAGCTCGACGATCTGAAGCTCGCCGGATGGGCGGTGCTTTTCGGCGCCCAGACCAGCCCGGAGATCAAACGCAGACTCAAGCCGCTGATCGAGTTTCGCCGCCAGCAGTCGAACCGCTCGAACTTCCGTGTCTTCGACGGAGGCCGTTTCGGATTCAAGCCGGGCCAGACGGCCGCGCAGTGGCTGGCGCAGATAGGAATTTCGGCGAATACGGCGGTGCCTGAGGACCAGCCGTTTTACGTGATGATCGTCGCGTCGCCCGACGATATTCCGTTCCAGTTTCAATACGAGCTAGACAGCGAGTTTGGCGTGGGCCGCCTGTGGCTGGAAAAACCCGAAGACTACGCGGTCTACGCCGAGGCGGTGATTGAGAACGAGCAGGCCGGCCACGCCCCAGGATCTTCGCCAAGCAGAGTGCGCCGGGAGCTGCGGTTCTTCGCGCCCCGCTTCGCGGGCGATCAGGCGACCGAATTGGTTTGTTCCGACCTGGTCGAAAGATTGATCCGAAAAAGGAAGATCGGCGCCGACTGCGGATTCAAAGCCGCCGTCACCAGCGGAAAAAAAGCCACCCGCGACGCCTTGGTGGATTTATACGCGCGGCAAAAGGATCGCCCCGCGATCTACTTTCCCGCGTCGCACGGCGTGCTGTGCGCCCCGGCCTATGGCGAGCTCGGGAATATCATGGGCGCGATTCTGGCCGAACCGTGGGAGGCGGGGACCACCCCCAAACCCAACAGCTACATGGCCGCGCATCATCTGAAGCCGGACACCGACCTTCGCGGAACATTCCACGTGCTGTGCGCGTGCTACGGCGCGGGATGGCCGCAAGTGAGCAGCTACAGCAATCAGCCGGTGGCGCCCGCGCCAATGATGGCGCGCCTTCCGCAAGCGATCCTCGCCAAAGGCGCGCTGGGAGTGCTAGGGCACGTGGATGAGGCCTGGAGCTACTCCTATATCGGCAGCGACGACGGAAAGGGCATCGATCGAACCCAGGAATACGAGAGCATCCTGTACCGGCTGATGAACGGCGCTCGCGCCGGCCACGCCACCGACGAATTCAACCGCCGCTGGAGCGAACTGGGCGGCCAGATTGCGGAGATGCTGCGGAATCAGATGGTGGAATCTGCCGAAGCCCTCCACAATCTGTGGATCGAGCACGACGACGCGCGCGGCTATATTCTCCACGGCGATCCGGCCGTCCGCCTGAACGTGGACAAGATGGCGCCCGCGGAGTAGGCTCGGAAGGTTCAGCAAACCGCTCCCTCCGGTCGCGGCTCAGCCGGGCCCCCATCGTCGCCGGATAAAACGGACATGAGGTCGCCCGTAACAATTTGAAAAACCGTGCGGTCTCGGAGTAGCGTGAGGGCCTTGCAGCAGAACATCCGATTCCGAGCCGCCCGAAGATGAACGTGGAGAGATGCTAGAGTCACAAGGAGGACCACGGGGATGAGCCAAGTACGAGTCTTAGCGGGCACACGCAAAGGCGCGTTTATTCTTTCGGCGGACGGGAAGCGGCAGCAGTGGGAAATCAGCGGCCCGTTATTCGCCGGATGGGAGATGTATCACTTGAAGGGATCGCCCGTGGATCCCGACCGCATCTACGCGTCGCAATCCAGCGGCTGGTTCGGCCAGACCATGCAGCGCTCGAGCGACGGCGGCAAGACGTGGGCGCCCGTGGGCAACAAATTCGGCTACGAAGGAACGCCCGGCACTCATCAGTGGTACGACGGCACTCCGCATCCCTGGGAGTTCAAGCGGGTGTGGCATTTGGAGCCTTCGCTCACCGATGCCGGCACAGTCTACGCCGGAGTGGAAGACGCCGCGTTGTTCCGCAGCGGCGACGGCGGCGAAACCTGGCAGGAGCTTGCCGGATTACGCGGCCACGGAACCGGGCCAAGCTGGCAGCCGGGCGCGGGCGGCTTATGCCTGCACACTATCCTGCTCGATCCCTCCGATCCCGGGCGAATGTACATCGCCATCTCCGCCGCCGGCGCGTTTCGCACCGACGATGGAGGCTCAAACTGGAAGCCGATCAATCGCGGACTCCACTCGCAATATATTCCCGACGCCGCTGCCGAAATCGGCCACTGCATTCACCATATGTCGATGCACCCTTCGCGCCCGAACGTGCTTTTCATGCAGAAGCACTGGGACGTGATGCGCAGCGACGACGCGGGCGATTCGTGGCGCGAGATCAGCGGCAATCTGCCCACCGACTTCGGCTTCGCCATGGACGTTCATGCGCACGAGCCGGAAACGATTTACGTCGTGCCGATCAAGAGCGATTCGGAGCATTTTCCGTTGGAAGGCAAGCTGCGCGTCTACCGCAGCCGCGTGGGCGGAAATGAGTGGGAAGCGCTCACCAACGGTTTGCCGCAGCAGGACTGCTATGTGAATGTTCTTCGCGACGCGATGGCGGTGGATTCGCTGGACGAATGTGGGATTTATTTCGGCACCACCGGCGGGCAAGTGTACGCATCGCCGGACGCAGGCGATCATTGGACGGCGATTGTGCACGACCTCCCGCCGGTCCTGAGCGTCGAGGTCCAGACTCTGCCGTGATCCGCGTGGTGCTTCCGGCGCACCTGCGGACGCTCTCCGGCACGGGCGCCGAGGTCGAGCTGGAGGTGCAGGGCCGCGTGACGCAAGGCTCCGTACTGGACGCCCTGGAGGCGAGCTATCCGATGCTATGCGGCACGATCCGCGATCATGTGACGCATCGGCGCCGCCCCTTTGTGCGTTTCTTCGCCTGTCAAGAGGACCTGTCGCACGACCCGCCCGACGCCTTGCTGCCCGAAGAAATAGCGTCGGGTGCCGAGCCGTTCTTGATTATCGGCGCCATCGCCGGCGGGTAGCTCATGCTGCCGTTTTCCGCTTTCACGAAGGTGCCGCTAACTACTTTCCGGCGCAAAATAGACGATCTGAGGCGCGGTTTCCTCGAGTTTGGCCCCTGACTGCCAACACGTCGTCACGCATCTCCTTGATCTCGGCGAACGGATCGTATTCACGCCGAACAAGATGTCCCTGGAGTCTGAAAGGGGAAGAATCCTTGACGAACGCATCGACTCACGGTCAGCCTTCGCCGGACACCGCCCGATGGGCTGATCCTTAGGGCTTACGATCATATCTCGCTTGGCCCTCAGTCAGTGTCAAGACCAAATGCGTCACCGAGCCCGTCTTATCCAGAAAGAATTCTGCGTCGCCGCCGGTCGAGTCGAACCTCGTCTCCGACTGCGGAATGAGAGGGAGAGCGTTCAGGTAGAGCTGTCCGTTTACCGCGATGACGGTTTGCGTGGGGCCCATGAAACCAGCGATAGCGGTGGATCCTTCTCTGAACGTGTAGGTTCCGGAGTACTTTGCCAAAATGTCGGGGTTTAGTGTTAGTCGTGCTTCAGCGATGGCATGGAGCCGCGCCGTGTCGGTTTCTCCTTCGTTGCAAACAGTCTCCAACATCTCCGTGTCGGGAGCGTAATCCAACGTCAGCGCGACCGTCAGAGGTTTAGTCAGGGTTTCTGGATCGTCATAAGTGATCTGATAACGAACGTGTCCGAAATCGACGCGCCGGAATCTCTCCGTCACGCGGAGACTCTCGGAGTGAGGGTGGCCCGCTCGATCGAGCCAAGTCCGGTCGTTGAACCCGGTGCTCTCGACCACAATCGTGTCGTCCTCCCAACGGCCAATTGAGTAACCACTCCATGTCGGGTTCGGATCTTTGGGCAGCGTGCGCCCGTCCAGGAAGATCTGCCGGTAGCGTCCGGCTCCGCCCTCGTACAGAACTCCAAGCATTTCGGGAGCCTGCATGATTCGGTACATACCGGAGAGCATGTCCGAAGGACCACCCGGCAGGCAATGTGCAACCGGATCGTCCCTCCGGAAATCGGCGACGCGCTTCAAAAAGACAGTCTCGGCCTGCGGTTTAACGATGGATTCGTCTCTGAGGTTCTGGATCAAATTCAAGCGATAAGGGTTTGGTTCGGGACGCCAAAGCCCCGACAAATCGGGCTTACCGTTTGGCATCTTGGGCGCAGCAGCCGTTAAGTCGGGGCGGCCCGCGGGAGTTCGGGGAATGCCAGGGTTTCGGACCTCGAACCACTGCGCGCGGATTAAAACAGGGAACAAGGCGGCCACAATCCCGAGATGGCGCATACTCTCCCTCCTATCAGTAGATAGCCTTCCTAAGAAAAGCTAGCAATATTATAAGCCGTGCCGCCGTTGATGGCTGGCAGGGGCTTCGGAATCCAGCCGAACAAAGGCGAGCGCGACGCCTTTAAGCTGCCCAAGGGGGGACCTTCTACGCAGGGCCCCGGAGACATTTTCGTGTCGCAGCCGCCCGTGGCTAAATTGAAGAAGCGTCGCGAAGTCTGATCGAGACGCTGGTCTGGAGGCTCGCCTTGCCATCCACGATGTGCTAGTGAGACGTGGGTCTGGCGCTCATGAGCCTGATGAAGTCCTCGAACAAGTAGTGCGAATCGTGAGGTCCCGGCGCAGCCTCGGGGTGGTACTGCACGCAGAAAACGGGATGGCTCCGGTGACGAAAGCCTTCCAGCGTCTGATCGTTCAGGTTGGTATGGGTGATCTCGATCTCGTTCAGATTGAGCGAATCGGGATCGACAGCGAAACCGTGATTATGCGAGGTGATCTCGACTTTGTTCGTGACTTTGTTCAACACCGGATGATTTATGCCCCGGTGACCGAATTTCAATTTGTACGTTTTTCCACCCAAGGCCAAAGCGAGAATCTGATGGCCCAGGCAAATGCCGAAAATCGGCACGCGCCCCACAAGCTTCCGCGCCTGCGCGGCCTGGTGGGTAAGCGGCTCGGGATCGCCGGGTCCGTTGGAAAGAAAAATACCGTCGGGTTTTAAGGCCAGCGCGTCCTCGGCGAGGGTCCCGGCGGGTACCACCGTTAAACGGCAGCCCGACTGAACCAGTCTCCGCAGGATGTTGCGCTTCATGCCGAAATCGTAAGCGACGACGTGGAAACGCGGCTCGGGCGGTTTGTCTACATGCTCCGAAGGCGAACACGGGGCGACCGGCGCGTTCCATTCATAGCGCTCGCGCGTGGAGACGCGCGTGGCCAGATCCAAACCCGCCATCGATGGCGACTGGCGCGCGCGTTCCACTAACTCCTGGCGATCGGTGCAAAGAGCCGAGAGCACGCCGCGCATCACACCTCGCGAGCGCAGATGCCGCACCAGCGCGCGCGTATCGATGCCGCTGACCACCGGCACACCTGATAAGTCCAGAAATTCGCGAGCAGTCTCCTGCGCCCGCCAATTGCTGGACAACGGAGAGAATTCGCGCACGGCCAGGCCTTCGATGTACGGCTTGAGGGATTCGCTATCGTCGTCGTTGGCGCCGTAGTTGCCGATTTGCGGGTTCGTAAGCACCACGATCTGGCCGGCGTAGGAGGGATCGGTGAATACCTCCTGATAGCCGGTGATGGCGGTGTTGAACACCACTTCACCCGCGCGTTCAGCCGGCGCGCCAAAACTTTCCCCCTCGAAGACGCTGCCGTCTTCCAGGGCGAGGATGGCGGGAGTGGCTGAGGGCAAATTCTATTTCAACATACCGCCAGGAAGCGGACCATCCTCAGCTTCGGCGGGCTTGTCTCAGTCTACCGGAGGCGTCCCTGCCGGGATTATTCAGACCAGCGAGAGCGTGCGGGCCGGTAAGATGGAAGTAGATGGCTCATTCGCACGGTCCGCGGACGGGGAGGGTCCTGATCGGCTCCCTGGCGCTGACGGTCGCCTTCGTCATTGGCGAGGCCATTGCTGGCCTGCGCTCGCACAGTTTGGCGCTCGTTTCCGACGCCGGACACAATGTCACCGACGCCATCGGGCTGGTATTGGCGGGCGCCGGTTACTTTTTTCAATCCCGCCCCGGCAATCAGATCAAGACTTTCGGCTACCACCGAACGGGCGTGCTGGCGGCCTTCGTGAACGCGCTGATTCTCGCCTGCCTTTCGCTGGCGCTGTTTTACGAGAGCATTCAGCGATTCCGCCATCCCCAGCCGGTGACGGAAAGCGTCATGATCTGGGTGGCCGCCATCGGACTGGTGGTGAATCTTGCGATCGCCTGGAGCCTGGATAGCGACCGCGCCGATCTCAATCTGCGCGCCGCCTGGGTTCACATGTTAGGCGATGCAGTCAGTTGCCTCGGCATTATTGTAGGCGGGGCGTTGATGTATCTCACGGGTTGGCTGGCCATCGACCCAATCCTTTCGATTTTGATCGCCGCGGCCATCGTGTGGACCGCTTGGGACATTTTCAGGGACTCGATCAATATTCTGCTGGAAGGGTTACCGAAAGGACTGAAACTTTCCGAAGTGATGCGCGCCATCCGGCAGGTGACCGGCGTGATCGACGTGCACGATCTTCACGTCTGGAGCCTCGGGTCGGAAACACATGCCTTGAGCTGTCACGTCCTTATTGAAGATATGCCGCCGTCGGAGAGCGACTCGATTTTGCGCAACCTCAATGGAGTGCTCGGCAGCCGCTTTCACATCCACCACACCACCATTCAGTTCGAGCACGCGCGCTGCGTTCTGGCGGATGCCTCCTGCACGGTGGGCAAACACGCCCATTAACTGGGAGCTGTCAGCTTTCAGCGATCAGCGCACAGCGCCCGGCGCGGGAACGGGCGTTCGCCCGAATCCCTGACTCCCCGCCGCGCCGGGCTGCGTTGTGCGCTGAGTCAGTGGAGAGCTTCCGAAGCATCGCCTCGAAGATCGAATCCAACCGCAAGCTGATCGCTAAAAGCGCACAGCGAATGCGTTGTGCGCGCTAAGTAAAAGCCGACGACTGAATGCGGAACGCTGAAAAGCGCGCCGCTAGGCGCTCTGGAAGGCCATGCCCATGTGGCGCACTGCGGACATCACGCCCCTGTAGTTCATCCGCATGGGGCCGAGCACCGCGATGACCGCCGACATTCCATTGGGCAGCACCACGGGAATTCCGATAAGCGAGAGCTCGCGCATGGAGGGGTGCGCTTCGCCGAGCCCGACTTGTACGCCCAACTCGCCGGCCGGCTGTTCTTTCGCCAGGAAGTGGTCCAGAAGTTCCAGCACCCGCTTCTTTTCCTCCAGGGCGCGGAACAATTCGCGCATCTTTTCCTTGGTGAGATGCAGGTCCACGGCGATCAGGTTGCTTGCGCCCTCCATGTGAACCTCCGGCGCTTCCGGCCCCAGATCCAGCAGGCCCTTGGAATATAGCATGGTGAGCTTCTTCAGAAGAACATCGTAGGCCTCGGCGGCGTGATCGAGCCGCGCGGCCAATTCCTTCCGGATCTCCTCCAGCGTGCGTCCCGAGAAGTTGCGGTTGATGTAGTTCCGGATGGAGACCAACTCCTGGGGAGTCAGCGGCTCATCCGGAGTCACCACGCGGTTGCGCACCTGCTGATCCCTGGTGACGACTACCATCAACACGCGGCCGCCGGGCAGCGCGACCAATTCGATCTGATCCAGCGCGGGACTCGACTGCGGAATCGCCGCGGCGATTCCCACGCCGCGCGTCATCTCCGTGAGCATCCGCGAAGTGTGCTCTACACGCGCCTCCACCGTGTCGCATTTGCCGATCTCGGAACGCAGACGGTCGATCTCGGCAGCGGCCATCTTGCGGAGAGTCAGCGACTCGACATAGCTGCGAAAAGCCTTCTCCGTGGGGACCCGGCCCGCGGAAGTATGCGGTTGAGAAAGAAAGCCCTCGTCGGCCAGATCCGCCATCGTGTTCCGAATGGAGGCGGCGCTCAAGCCATCGTGCCAGCGCCGGGCGATGGACCGCGAGGCGACCGGCTCACCTATCGCGATGTACGCCTCGACGATCTCATGCAGGATCTCCCTGCTTCTGACGTTCATGACTTCCGAATTCGCCCTCTATTCAAGATTTTACGGGGTTATCGCGCGTTGGTCAAGAACTGAGGTGTTAGTTCGTGCTAGTTCCTGGTCCTCAAGCCCGCTTACTCGGTGTGGACGTAGCACGGCACTTCAATCTCTTTCATATCGTCCAGCAGCCTCCCGGCTGCACGACGATTTAGTTCTGCGGCAATAAGTACCACAAGAGGGAACCAGTAGACGTAGACGAAGGAACCCTTCAGCAAAAGCAGAACGCCGGGAAGCAGCGCTCCGTAAAACCAATAGCCAGCCCCTTGAAGCACGGCATGTGGGCGCCGCAGGTTGCGGCGATAAGCATCAAAGCCGCCCCCGAGGCCACCGAACGGCGTGAAATGTTGCTTGAGGATTCGATAGATTAACACCAAATTGCCAGTCAAAATAAGACACCAACCAGCGCGCGCTACGAGGCCTCCGGTAGGAACAGCCCACAAAGCCAGAATGCTAAGCAGCGCACAAAAGGCCAAATAGCCGCCGGTCCTGTGCCCGCCCTTTCTCGCGAGTTCCTCCGATTTCCAGCGAATTTCCTCCGCAGATAGGAGCCCCGCTTTTGGCAGCCGATCGGCGCGTGGTTGGAACAGCGACCGGCACGCCACCACGATCCAAAAGCCGACTAGGCCGCCTTGAGTGGGGGCCCATCTAGGCAACGCCAACTCCGGCCTGAGCGCCGAGAGGATCATCTGCAACACAAAAACCAGTCCGTATGCACTAATTGCATCGACCGCCGCGGCGCTTGGGCGCCGATTCAAGGGATCCGCATACGCGTCGCGCAGCCAGAAAACGATGAGAACCGTGGCCGCAGGCAGTGCCAGGCGCACAAGCCCGCCGGGAGCGCTCGAAATGGAGGGCCAGTCGGAATCGAAAGCCGCCGCGGTGAATGAATAGATCACCGCCAGCGCCTCGAGTACGAAGACCCGAGGTTCCCGATATTGTGGACGCCGCATCATTTCTTCGCAGCCGTGCGTTTGGCTGCGTCCGTGAGGCGGTATTGCGCCGGGCGCTTCATCTGTTTGATGAACTCGAGGCGGCGGAAACGCACGGCGGACCAATCCTCGTCGATCGCCACCATGCTGACCGGCTCGAAGCCTTCCTGTCCCAGAGAGAGCCAGCCCTGGTCGCGATTGATCTCGGACTTGTACCGCTTGGAGCTTCCCTTTGGGAACGCAAACCACACGATAGCGTCGCCTTGAGCCTTTCGCGCAATCGCCCGTGCAGGCGTATCGACCTCCTTTTGCCTGGTTACGAAAGCGAGGGAGAGAACTTGCATCCTTGGCTTTGCGGTTACCAGTAAATCGGATTTCCAACCAGGAGCAGGTGATTCTCCGGGCTGCGGACATTGATGCGAATCCAGTGATGACGACCGTCGCCGGCCACATCGAAAGACTGCCGGGCGTCATCCCCGCTGATTCGAGGATCGCTCATGTGTGAAATAGGGTGAGAATCCTCAATCACCTCGATTCTCGCCCCGTTTGAGTGTGTCGTGTGCACGAAAAAATGAATCGCCGCTGCCATCGAAACGTTCAGCGAGCCGCCCATGGTGGCCGTTTCGCCGCCGGAGGTCGCGGTCATCTCTAGAAGACGATTCGCAGTCCCCTCGGTGTCGATAAACACATGGCCGGCACGGATTCCTGCCAGAATCGCGCGCTCGGAAAGCTCGGCGGCCTGGACGACTGTCGTTGGGTAACCAACACCGGAAAGAGGACGCGATTTGTCATCGGGACGATGAGTGTCGCTGCCTCCTATTCCCGTGAGATGAAATCCGCGGTTGAGCTGTGTTTCCCAAAACGGGATGCCCGCGAGCGGCCCTTCGGCGTTTCCATCATTCACAGCTTCCACCGCTTGAACCCTGGCCAAGTCCGCATCGGCAGCCTCCCATCGGCAACCCATGCACTCCTCACCCGCCGGGCCGTTGGGATGGTTGATGGAAATCAGCGCGTGCAGCCGCTCCACTTGCGAGAACAAGTCGTTCATGGTGGGAACTGAAGAGCTGCCAACCCGGAAATCGATAAACTCGGTCGTGCCAAAAACATTCGCATGCCCTTCAAATGTGGTTATCTCCCGTCCGGGTATAATCAAAAGCCTGTCGAAGTAGGGTTGCAATTCGCGAAGGGCTTGATACTGGGAGGTTGCGTTGTGGTCCGTGATCGCGACAAAGTCGAGATGGCGATCCGCCGCGGCGGAGACGATTCTGAAAACCGGGCACGGCGCACTTTGACCGCTTTGACTGACGCAGGACCCATCGCTGTGCGCGGTATGCAAGTGCAGATCGCCGCGATACCATCCTGGTTCCATCCGTAAAGGTTCGCTTGAAAATGTGGATACGGTGGGCGCATCGCCCGCGCGTAGGAAGTAGACCTTCGCAGTGAACTCCGAACGTACTCCAGAACGGATGTTTGGCACGCCTAACAGAAGCTTCCACGTGCCGGCGCGGATCGGCCCGGGCAAATAGGACGGAGTGGCATCGGTCTCCGATAGAGTCACTATGTCGTGTTTTCCGCCGCCCCATCCACGGAAGCGCTCCGGATCGAACAACCCGAGATCGATGGCCGTATGCTGGTCGCGGCCGCTGTACGAAAAATCGATAGTAATGCGACCCGTTCCCTTGGGAACTTCAAACAGAATTTCGCGATACGTATGATTTTCGGAGCCGGAGACGTTCCCGGTGAGCACGATAGCAGGCTGCTGACCGCGCACTGTGTGGCAGAATACTCCCGCTCCGATCAACGTCAGCAGTGAGATGCGGATCATTTGCGGATCGGCAGACGCCGGGAACTTCAAGCGTAACGCAAACTGCGTCGCGCGCGAGTCGCCGGCGTGCGCTCAGAAGGTTAGCCGCAGCGTGAGCTGCAAGTTTCGTGCAAGGTTTGCCTTGCTGGTCATCATTCCGAACTGGCTGGAGGTCGGATTCAAGAATCCTCCGACCGAGCAGCCCGAAGTGGAGGTCGAACAAAGGTTAGGATGGTTCGGAAAATCGTACGCCTCAGCGCGGAACTGGAGATTGGTCCGCTCGTTCACGACAAAGCTCTTGAACAGTGACAGGTTCCAATCCTGTTGGCCCGGTTGGTAAACGGAATCCCGAACGCCGGGTTGCAGATTGAAGGTGCCGCTCGGAGGTTGAGAAACGCTCACCGTAAAATACCGCGGCGAACTCGAATTGGTCACGGCACCGGCGAAAGCCCCGCTGTTGATGGTGATGGGCCCGTTGATCTGCCAGAACTGGCCTTCGCTGCCGCAGCCGAAACTGCCATACTCACCCACGCCGGCGTAATCGTTGTTTGTGCCAATGCCGCAGGGCGTGCCGGTCTGGAATTGCGCAGTGCCCGCAAGCGACCATCCTCCCAGCAGTCTTCCCTCAAGCTGGTTGTTGTTCTTCAGGAAAGGAATGGCGTAAATCCAGTTGATGATCGCAATATGCCGTACGTCGTACTCAGATGGCCCCCAGAGGTTGCTGGTGTTGTATGTGTCCGGCACAATATCGCGGTAGTTCGAGCCGTTATCCATGCTTTTGGAGTAAGTGTAGGCGACGCCAAAGCTGGAGCCTCCGGTGAATCGCCGTTCCCACTGGACCTGCAAACCGTTGTACATGGAGTTGACCACGCTTTCCTCTTCTTGAATGGAGGTGAACCCCCTGTAAGGACGAAGGGCATTGACGTTCACACCGGGGTTAGCCAACAAAGCGCCCACGGTGGGCTGATTGATGTCGTACACCTGCCAGGCGTGATCGCCATGATGCCCTACGTAAGCGACGGTCAACACCGTGTGCAACGGAAGCTGGCGTTGCACGGTGGCGTTCCAGTTCCACGCCTCGGGCGGTTTGAGGTGAGGGTTCAGGGTGGTTAGGGTGAGCGGCGCGGCGGTGCCGGTGGTTATGGAAGCTCCCGGATTATCGACGTGAACGTTGTTCACCGTAAGAACCGGCTGAAACGGGGCATTACCGCCCGGGAAGATGTTGTCGACCAGGGGCATGCGCGTGGCGAAGGCGCCGATGCCGGCGCGCACGACAGTTTTCGACGTGATCTGGTAAGCGATGCCCAGCCGCGGCTGCCAGGTGTTGGTGGTTTGGATATAACCCGTCGGCATATTTGGCGCGCTCAACAGGCTGCTGCACGATCCGCCGTCGCATTGATTGGAGGTGAACGCGGCGATGCGTCCTCCCGCCGAGGGGAAAGAGCTATAGCCGGGGACCACCACCCCGTTATAAGGGTTACCCGTTCCCAGGATCACGTTGCCGGTACTGGGCGAAACTTGGACGGCTTGCGAGGGATTGTACAGCGCGCCGTCGAAGTAGTCGGCATTGCCCCAGAGCGGATGAAATCCGGCAATGTTGCTCAAGCGTACGCCGTACTCAATGTGCAGCTTGGGCGTGACTTTCCACGAATCCTGCGCAAAACCTTCCCACATCCAGGCACGCCAGATGGTGAGCGCGCGCGGGCCGATTTCGGTATACGAATCCGCTAGGCCCAAGGCCAGGTTGGCCATCCCGATGCCCGCGGTGGCGCCCAGACCGGTCCGGGGATCGCTGAAGATGAAGGTTCCGTTCTGATTGCTGGCACCGCCCGGAACGGTGTTGACGTTGATCTGATCGCCGTCGTTTTCACCGGAATATTCGAACAGGATGCCGAATTTGAAGGTGTGATTGTTCCACACCTTGGTCAGGTTGTCCCCTCCTGTCCAGATGATTCCCGAAGAGTGCGAAGGATACGGTCCGCCGGCCAAGCCGTAAAAGTTCGGCACGCTCACGGTCGGGATTTTATTAGGTACCTCCTTCCCGCCCGGGATGATGTAGGGGAACGTAATGGGCATGGGAAGATTCTCGCGGTTGAAGCCAGGCAGCGAGAGGTCTACGGGGATATACACATCGTCGATGCTCAACGTGACGCGCGCTTCATTCAACAGGGTCGGCGTGATGGTGGACGTGAGGGATACCGTGTTGGTTTGGTTAGGGCGGTGGAAGTATCTCCCTGTGAGGCCCGATCCTTGATCGAAGGGCAGAAATTCGTAATACGATAGATCGCTTCGCCGAGCCGAGAGCCGATTGCTGGCGTTCGCCAGAATATCGATATTCACGTCGCCCTTGCGCTGATTGATGGGGTGGTTGGCCTGTTCGATGAAGTTATTCGTGCCGCTAAAGAATCCCGGAGTGGGCAGCGGGTAGGCGTTGAGGATAGCGATGCCGTTGGGGCTCAACTGGGTGGGCGGAATGATGTTGTTGGGATAGGGAACGCAGGTAGACGCGCCAACCGACGGGCAGGTGGAAGGCTGGTAAATCACGTGGCTTCCCGAATACCACGGATTCGGTCCAAGCAACTCGCTGAAATTTCCTTGGCGCATATCCAGAGTGGGAACGGCTTCGATAGTGTAATCTCCGTAGCGGTAGCGGATCCAGTCTTCCGCGACGAAGAAGAACAGCGTTTGCCGCAATTTCGCGCTGAGGCCGGGCCACCAGACAGGGCCTCCGATGGTTCCACCGAAATTGTTGTAGCGGACCGGCTGGGCGAAATTGGTCAGGGTGCTCAGATTGCGCGTCCACGTGTTGGCGTTCAGGTCGGAGTTGCGGAAATACTCGTAGAGGCTTCCGTGAAAATTCGTGGTGCCGCTCTTGCTGATCACGCGGATTTGTCCGCCAGAGGCGCGGCCGTATTCGGCGGCGTAGTCGGAGGCCAGAACTTGAATTTCTTCCACGGCGTCCACATTAGGGACCCCGATGATCTGGCCGTTGGCGCGGGTGCGGTTGGCCGGTGCGCCGTCGAGGGTGACCAGCGTATCCTGTTGCCGCGTGCCGTTCACGTTAAACGGCTCGGTGACGCCCTCCGCGAAATTGAAATCCCCCATCGTGGCGCTGCTGCGCATACCGGGCAGAAGCCCAGCCTCAAAAAGCGGGTCGCGCCCGTTCAGTTCCTGCATATTCACTACGTCGCCCGTGACCTCGGCCTGAACTGCCGCAGACTCTGTTTGCAGCACGGACGCGGTAGCCGTCACTTGGACTGTTTCCGTGGTGGCGCCAACACTCAAGTTCCCATCGAGTGAAAGGGCGGTGTTCGGCGCCAACCGGTTATGGGCGCTTTCAAAGCGTTTAAACCCCTCCGCCTCGGCGCTCATCGTGTAGATGCCGGGCGGCAGGTCCGGAGCGATGTAATAGCCTGCGCTATCGGTGTTCAGAGTTTGAACCGCGCCGGTGCCCTCATTCCTAATCGTCACTTTCGCTTTCGGGACGACTCCACCCGAAGGATCCTTGACGAAGCCGCCGATGGATCCGGTCTCGGTTTGAGCGGTGGCGATCGCGACGAACAACAAGCCGGCGAGAACACCCTTATTCATAACAAAGGAGAATTGATTCATCGAAGAACTCCGTTCCAAAAGATAGAACCGCACAGGCCGCCGGGCGCGGCGCAAACGAGTGACAGACTCGGCGGAGTTGGCCGCCCGGCGAGTCCGTTGTGCGCGGGTTCTTCAAGATAATAGGGCGGTGTTGTTGACGCCGGGTGACGGTTCGATTAATTACCTGCTACAGGCGGGAAGGGTCTCGACAGCTTCTGAATTTGCCGGTATAATTCCGCCATGCTGCAAATAATCCGGCCTGGCGCTGTAGCCGATGTGGTCGTAATCGGCTCCGGCGCGGGGGGCGGAACCGTCACAAAAGTTCTAACGGATTTAGGCATTAATGTCACCCTGTTGGAAGCCGGCCCGATGCTGAATCCCGCCAGAGATTTCAAGGAACACATGTGGCCTCATCAGGTGGCGCATCGCGGCTCAGGCGAAGGCGGCGCCAGCTATTTTGGACACGGCCGCCCCTTTGGCTGGTTCTCGGCTCATGCCGGCGGCTGGGAACTTCCCGGCGAACCGTATACCGTCGATGAAAACAGCAAGTTCCAATGGTTTCGCTCCCGCATCGTGGGCGGGAGAACCAATCACTACGGCCGCATCTCACTGCGCTTCGCCGATTACGATTTCAAACCCTACACGCGCGACGGCATCGGCACGGACTGGCCAATCTCTTACGATGACATCGCTCCTTATTACGACAAGGTTGAAAGCTTCATCGGGGTAACCGGCTCGAAAGAGGGCATTCGCAGTGCGCCGGACGGTATCTTTCAAACGTGTCCGCCGCCGCGCGTCCACGAGATGCTTATCAAGCGCGCGGCGGACAAGCTCGATATTCCGTGCATCCCGGCGCGGCTGGCTATCATCACGCAGCGGACCAATGGGCGTCCGGCTTGCCACTACTGCGGGCAATGTGGCCGCGGATGCGTTACAGCGTCCAACTATTCCTCCAGCCAGGTGCAGATCTTTCCCGCATTGAAAAGTGGACGCCTGCGCCTGATTCCTAACGCGATGGCGCGCGAACTGATCACCGATGAAACGGGCAAGGTGACCGCCGTTTCTTACGTCGACAAGGCCAGTCGAACGGAGCAGCAGATCCGCTGCCGTACCGTGGTGCTGGCCGCGAGCTGCTGCGAATCGGCTCGATTGATGCTCAATTCGCGCGCGCCTGGCCGTTCTAACGGCCTCGCCAATTCGTCGGGTCACCTCGGCCGGAATCTGACGGATAGCGTCGGATTTCACCTCGACGGGCGAATTCCGGCGCTCGAAGGTATGCCGCGATACGATTCCGATGGCATGGGCGGTGGTCATTTATACATGCCATGGTGGCTTTGGGACAGGAAACTCGATTTTCCGCGCGGATATCATATCGAATTGAGCGGAGGCTACGGAATGCCCGGAGTCGGCAGCTTCGATACAATCTGCGCTGAACACGAGGGCTACGGCGACGAGCTCAAGAAAGCCATTCACCTTGACTATGGCGTTCACGTCGGATTTTCCGGACGCGGAGAGATGATCCCAAATGAGGACACGTTTTGCGAGATCGATCCCAGCGTGGTGGATCAGTGGGGCATCCCCGTACTGCGCTTTCATTTCCAATGGACCGACGCCGAACTGAAGCAGGTGGAGCACATGGAACAGACCTTCACCGCCCTCATCGAAACCATGGGCGGCAGCGTGACGGGGCAGCGTGCGGGCGGCGCCGCCGAGAAAATTTCCGCGGGTGGAGAGATCATTCACGAAGTAGGCGCTGTGCGCATGGGGGACGATCCCTCCCAATCCGTGCTGAACCGCCACTCGCAGGCGCACGACGTGAAGAATCTCTTCGTCGCCGATGCCGCGCCATTCGTCAGCAATCCCGACAAGAACCCCACTCTGACCATCTGCGCGTTGGCGTGGCGTACGGCCGAGTACCTGGCTGAAGAAATGAGGAAGGGCAATGTATAGCTCAACGCGCAGAGACCTTCTCCAAGGGATCGCCGCGGCGGCCTTCGTTGGACCAATGAGCGCCACGGCAGCCCAGACCGTCCATCACGCCGTGGCGCAAGAGGCCGCAAATTCCGGAGTCTATCGCCCGAAGCTCCTCACGGCGCACGAATTTAGCACACTCCAGACGCTTTGCGAGTTGATCGTTCCCGGCGCCTCCAAGGGCCACGCTGCCGAGTTCATCGATCTGCTTTGCAGCCAGAATCCTGACATGGCCTTTGTCTATACAGGAGGCCTAGCCTGGCTCGATCACGTCATGCAGCGTACGGTGAATGCCACTTTCCTCGCCGCGCGACGACCGGATGATCGGAACGCCTTGCTGGATCAGATCGCCTACCGGCGCAACGCCACGCCGGAACTGGCGGCCGGCATTCGTTTTTTCGAGTGGGTGCGCCGCATGACCGTCGATGCCTATTACACGAGCGCTGCCGGGATCGCAGAGCTTGGTTATATGGGCAATAAGGCGAGCGGTGAATTCAAGGCGCCCCAGGAGGCGATCGATTACGCCCTGAAAGGAAGTGGAACGGCATGATTCGATACTTTTCCCTGATACTATTGGCGGTTGCGCCCGCGATGGCTGCGGACGACGGATTCATGCCGCTATTCAACGGCAAGGACTTGACCGGTTGGAAAGCAAGCGAACACCCCGGGACCTTTACCGTGATGGACGGAGCCATTGTCGCGCACGGAGAGCGCAGCCACTGCTTTTACGTCGGAGATTTCCACCAGCACGCCTTCAAGGATTTCGAGCTGCGAGTAGATGTTTTGACTCGGCCGAAGGCTAATGGCGGGGTGTACATCCAGACCGAATATCAGGAGACCGGCTGGCCGGGTAAAGGATTCGAAGTCCAGGTGAACAACACTTATCCAACCGACCCTCGACTGACCGGAAGCCTATACGAGGTCGCTGACAATACCCGCGAGGTCGCGAAGGACAACGAATGGTTCACGGAAGACATACTTGTTCAGGGCGATAGCATCACGGTGAAAGTGAATGATAAGGTGGTTGCACAGTGGACCCAGCCGCCTGGTTGGACCGGCACGAAAGATTTTCCCAACCGGCGCATCGGCTCCGGCACCATCGCGCTCCAAGCCCACGATCCTGGCAGCACTGTTTATTACAAAAATATACGCATCAAGCCGCTCGATTAGTTGATCAAGATCACGGGGAGCGCGCCGGGTGCTGCACGCGAATGGTGGCGCGGGATGCACCGAGCCGACATCGTGCATAGCACCGCTATACAGGTTCCGAGCCGGCTCAGGATAACGACTTACCCGGCCTTGCAGTGCCCTCCGGCAATATGGCAAGCGATCCAGTCGTTGACGCTGTGCCGGCCTCCGCTCTTTTCGATAAAGGCGGTGTCCAAATCGAGGTCCGCCTTGATTGCAGCCTCTATCGCCTCCTCAAGGTTCGGGTAGGCGCCCACAACTTCCATTTCCTCGAACAGGAGGCTGCCTTCATTGGCGTTCTCAACTGCTGTTGCGTGAGCGGTCATCAAAAGAAACATGGGGGAGTCCTCCAAGTATAGGGTATGGAAAGACCTGAGGTCCCGGTACATTTCGGGGCCGCCGCATCAATCTTCCACCGTGACGCGCGGTCCGGCGCTCTGCGATTGCCCGCACCGCTCCTCCACGGTCTTCGCGAGCTCGAAAAAGGCCGCGGAATGGGCGTCTGCGCCGCCGCGGGTGGCGATGGGTTGCCCGCTATCTCCGCCGATCCGCACCTCGGGATCCAGCGCCAACTCGCCTAAAAACGGAACGCGCATTTCCGCGGCCGTCCGTTTTCCCCCGCCTCGCCCGAAGACGTCGATGCGCTCCCCGTTCGAGGGGACTACTAGATAACTCATGTTCTCCACTAATCCCAAAACAGGCACGCGCACCTGAGTAAACATGTTCACAGCCTTGCGCGCGTCTTCGAGCGAGACATCCGATGGCGTTGTCACTACGATCGCGCCGGAGATGGCCGCGGTTTGGATCAGAGAGAGAGCCACATCGCCGGTGCCGGGCGGCAAATCGATCAGCAAGTAATCCAACTCGCCCCATTCCACATTGCGCAGGAACTGCTGGATGATGTTGTGGAGCATCGGTCCCCGCCAGATCAGCGGCTTGTCTCCGGGATTCAAAAAGCCCATCGACATGACTCTCACGCCGAACTTCTCGATGGGCCGGATGCTTTCAGCGTGGCCGGTAGGGGACTCGCGCGTCCCCATCATCAGTGGGACGTTAGGGCCGTAGACATCGGCGTCGAGCAAACCTACCTGCCGCCCCAGCTTCGCCAGCGCGATGGCCAGGTTGACCGATACTGTCGTCTTTCCGACCCCGCCTTTACCGCTTCCGACCGCGACCAAATAGCGAATACCGGGAAGAGGAGCTTTTGGCGCGGTGCCCGCGGGGTGCATGAGATTCGATGGTAGCAGGAATAGCTACTTCTCTTGGCTGCTCAGATAATCGCGGACGACTTTGTCGACGTAGCGCTGGGTTTCGGAATAGGGCGGAACGCCTTGGTGGACATCGACGGCCTTTTCGCCCGCGTTGTAGGCGGCCAGCGCTTTAGCGACGTCGCCCGAGTATTTGACCAGAAGCTCGCGCAGCAGGCGCGTGCCGGCATCGATGTTCTGCGCGGGATCGCGAGGATCGGCGCCGAGCGCTTGGGCCGTAGCTGGCATCAGTTGCATGACGCCGATGGCGCCCTTGGGAGAAACCGCCTTAGGATCGAAACCCGATTCCGCCTTCGCCACGCTTTGTACGAATTTTTGGGGCAAGCCGCTACGCTGCGCGGCGGCGCTTATCAGATCTCTCGTGTCGGGCGGTTGGGCGGGCGCCGGTTTGATCTCGGGTTTGGGCGGATCGGGAGGAGGCGGAGGGGGGACGTAATCGTCGGGTTCGAACCAAGCGATGGCGGTGGAGGGAAGTTCCGTGACGCCGTCGCGAGTGAATAATCGCACGACGCCGCTGGATTCTTCGTGGCGGTCGATGTGCAGCCGTAACCCGCTGTTGAAGACAGCGTTTTCGCCACCAAACGCCGGAACGGCCGTCATTGCCAACGCTAAACCAGCCAGCGCGAAACCTGACAACCTGCCCAAATACTTCTGACGCCGCAGGATTCGTGAACGTGCAGGTCTATTTCCCATAGGCCCACCCCAACGACGCCGCTCCTGCCGCGAACAGCACGACGGACGCGGCGATCAGGAACTTCGCCGCCGGTCGTGTTCCCGCGAATTCGCGCCAGGCGAATAATCCCCATAAAGCGCTGAGCGCCGCGGAGATTTGTCCCCATTGATAAGCGCCCAGCGAGGATGGCGCAACCAGAACGCTCGCCAACCCGCCCGCGATCCAAAGCATTCCCGCGAAAACGCCGAGAAGGTGCTCGCGCTTCCGACCGCTGAAGTAAAGCCTGATTTCGAGGGGCTTGCCTTGCACCGGAAAAAACATGAAGAAGGGATTGTAGAGGAGCGTCGAAAGCCAAACCCCCACGCCGAAAAAGAGAATCGTGCCGTAAGGCCCGATACCGTTTTCGCTCCACGCGCCGAAGCGCAGCAAGGGATAAAACATGGCCATGAAAATACCGGCCGTGACGCAGAGGGCAATCGCCTTCCCCGCCCGTTGCGCGCGAGCCCGCCACGCCGCCGCCGCGACGATGGCCGCGGTGAACGTCAGGGCCCCTCCGGCTGAGAGCAGCACCGGATCGCCGCGCAAATTCATCAGGTAGTTCACGCCGGTGTCGAGCGCCAGCGCCCATCCGATCGCCATGGGGAAGGCCGCCGCCATGCCCGCCACCGAGATCGCGCCCACCAGCAGCATATTCGCCAAATTGAACACGATTCCCGCGGCGATCGCAAAAGCGATGTTGCGATATCCGGCAACCAACAGATTGTCCTGAAAGGTCAGCTCCTTGGAATTGAGCGTCCCGAGAGTAAATGCCGCCAGGATGGCGAACGCCAGCGCTCCGAAAGAGAAGTCGTAGTAAAAGAGTTCGAAGCGCCAACGTCCCGTGAGCTTCAGCAGATTCGCCCACGATCCCCAACATAGGATCGAAACCGCTAAAAGAACCAGCGCGGCGGTAGCGGAGGCGGGCAAAATCATCGCCGCATTATACCGCGCATGGCAAGCGGACGTGGGAGAGATCACGATTCTACTCGGAATTTTGGCGGGCCGTAATCCGTCCGTAAGCCCGACCCCCCCTGACGGGCGGGGCTGAAGGCCGGCTGAAGCGCGGCGCGGCGCTCGCACCCCAGCCCCGGCCGTAAGGCCGGGGATCTCAACGTCATGACCCGTTACGTAGCGGGAATAGTCAAGGTATGAGGTGTGGCCGCCAGGCCTTTGCGAACTCTGCGTCTCCTATAGAACTTCCCCCACCGATTAGTTCACACCACCCTGGAGCGGGACCAGTTTATAGCCGAGATCCAGCGCTTGCCGGCGAATTTTGGCTTCCTTCTTCTGCTGCTGTTTCTCGTCCTGCTTCGCCAGAATGGTCG
>DATDGT010000055.1:0-15986 GCA_036521975.1 Bryobacteraceae bacterium | reverse complement strand
ACCACCAAGTCCAACGACAATGAAGCACGCCCACAAGGTGCCGCTAGCAATTTGGCCTTTGCTGCTCAGCGGGGCAGTGAAGGCGGATTATGAAATAGTAACGACAACTCTATAACAGTTATTTTTGCGGCCGGACTAAGGTGTCAACGGGCCGCGAATCCAGCGTTGCCAATATCTCGGCGGCGAATGCGGGAAACGGATTGTTGGGATCGTTATCGCACGCGTTGTATTTGAAGTAAAGCATGCGGTTCGCCGCTGAGTAGCTATACCAATAATTCACGCCGCCCTGTTGAAGATAATCCGGCACGGGGCCGGCGGCAGGGTCGGGCGTGGCTTGTAAAGCGCCGGACAGCGATGTTCCCACCTGTAGGGTGAACTGCGATCCCGGCAAGGTCTGAAACGTCAGCACCGAGTCAGCCGAGGCCGGCCATAGCGATGAGGGCCGCCAACTGCACGTAGAATTCATCGTCGCTGAGCGTCGTGATCTGCGCCTGAAGCGCAGCGACGGCTTGGCTATATGCCGCCGGGCTTAGCTGAGAGAAAAAGTTTACATCGAGCATCGGCACTTGGTTCGCCACATAACTGAGATCTGCCTGCCGCTGCACCTGAGAGAACCGTTGAGCGCGCAGCGTCGCCGCAGATAGGACCACGCTTAGAAGGAATCTTCGAGTGGGCATGAGGTGGTTCCTTGTAAAGCCCTTCCGGAGCCTCCGAAGGCTCAATTGTCGCTAGCGAATTTCTCGATGTTGGTCGATCACGATAAGCGTAACGGGGACATCTCTGGACTCCAGCTTCAATCCAAGGTGTCACCTTAGCTGATCGTCGGATGCCGCCACCAGCGCGCGCACACAGGATCGCCGCCCTTCAGATCCGTCGGTGGGAGGTTCTGAAGCGCACACTTCGATATAATCGCTCTCGTCGATCTTTGGAGAAACTCGGGCACAACGGACTCCCCGGGCGCGGCCACTTCGCCCGAGTTTCTCCATCGTTTGACGCTGCGCCGGCGGCCTGTGCGCTCTCTAAACCGCCAGGTATCCGGCTGGAAGGAGGAATAATGAAGCGGTTCATCGTCAGTTCAGCGATTCTGACTCTGGCCGGCTTGTGGCTTGCCACGTTTGTGCTTACCGAAAGGCCGGTCGCAGCCCAGTCAGCCTCTCGTTCAACGTCTGCCCATCCGCTGACTACTCTCGCGGAGTACGAGCGATGGCAGAAGGAACTCTCCAACTGGGGACGTTGGGGCAAGGATGACGAGTTGGGGACTCTGAACTTGATCACGCCCGCCAAACGCCGGCAGGCGGCCTCCTTGGTGAAAGATGGTTCTCCGGTGTCTCTCGCCCGCGATGCGAGCGCTGTTAAAGAAATCGACAACCCGTGTCCCATCGAGTGGGCCATGACCACCGACACGCCGGGGATGGTGATGGACCGCATTGCGTACCCTTGCATCCACGGTCCGGGCACAACGCATCTGGATTCCTTCGCGCACGTCTTCTTCGATGGAAAGATGTGGAACGGCGACCCCAAGACTCTTGTCACCAAGCAGGGCGGAGCGGCAAAGAATTCAATCCTGACAATGAAGAACGGGATCGTTACGCGAGGCGTGCTGTACGATATTCCCAGGCTCAAGGGCGTCGAGTACCTGGAGCCTGGAACTCGCATCTTCCCCGAGGATCTGGAAGCATGGGAGAAAAAAACCGGCGTGAAGGTCGGTCCCGGCGATGCCTTCATTGTCCGCTGGGGGAAGTGGGCGCGGCGTGCGAAAGTTGGACCCTGGGCCAATGACGACGCGGCGGGGCTGGACAATTCCTGTATCCCCTGGCTGAAGAAACGCGATGTGGGGTTGCTGGTCTGGGAGACGGCCGGCTATTCACCGCAGCCTCCGGGAGACCTCCCCAAGTCCGCGCTCCACAATTTCGTACTCGAGATCCTGGGAATTCACATCCTCGACCGCGCGGATTTGGAGGCTTTGAGCGAAGCCGCCGCCGCGCGCCAGCGGTGGGAGTTCATGCTGACGGTCGCTCCGTTGCCGATTCCCCACGGAACCGGGTCGCCCGTGAATCCGATTGCCATATTTTAGGAGCCATATTTTAGGCGGTCATATTTTTAAGCGCTTATGAAGACTGTGAAGATAAGCTTCGCGACGTTCGGGGCCGGCTTGGCGGCGGTCCTGGCGGTCTCTTCCACGGCATCGGCGCATCATGCCTACACCGCCGAGTTCGACACCACCAAGCCAGTTAAGCTGACTGGCGTGCTCAGCAAAGTGGAGTGGGCCAACCCGCATATCTGGATCTATCTTGATGTCAAAGACGATAAAGGGAACGTGGTGACGTGGGGTTTCTCGGCCTCGCCGCCCGGAATGCTGACGCGCAGGGGAATCA
The DNA here is from genome assembly GCA_036521975.1 of Bryobacteraceae bacterium. GTDB lineage: Bacteria > Acidobacteriota > Terriglobia > Bryobacterales > Bryobacteraceae > Palsa-187. The sequence goes on along the minus strand of DATDGT010000055.1, from coordinate 13,611 downwards.
CCAAGAACAGCCTCAAAATCGGAGAGGTGCTGACGGTGTCGGGGCATCGCGCCAAGGACGGGTCGAATAACGCTTCCGGCAACGTGGTGACGTTTTCGGACGGCCGCGATGCGTTAATCGGACAAGATCAGGCTCTTAATCCAACGGAGGCGGCGCCAAAGTGAGAAATCGAGCTTCATTCGCCGCGATCCTGACCGGCTTGCTCGTTTCATTCGGGCCCGCCCGCGCGCAAGTGCCGGGAATTCCGCGCATGCCGGACGGGAAACCAAACTTCACTGGTGTATGGGCAGGTCCGGCTTTTACGCACATCGTCGGTCCCAACGACACGGATACTCCACGGGTCACCAACTTCGATCGCGGCAAGATGGCGCCGTTTCAGCCGGGAGCCGAGGCGCGCTTCATTCAGAAGCCCACGGGGGACCCGCGTCACGACGATCCAACGGAAGTGTGCCTCCCGGACGGCCATCCCCGCGAGGCTCTGGCGCCTTACGCGCAACAGATCGTTCAGACCCCCGACACGATGGTCTTGCTCTACGAGTACATGCATTTTTTCCGCGTCGTTCCGATCGGCAAGCAGCACCCGGAAGATGTGGACCCGACCTTTATGGGGAACTCCGTCGCCAAATGGGATGGTGATACGCTCGTGATCGACACTATCGGCTTAAAGGAATGGACGCTCGCGGCGAGCAATAGCTGGCACAGCGATGCGTTGCACACCGTAGAACGGCTTCATCACCTCGACCCCACGACGGTTGCCTATGAGATCACCATCGACGACCCGAAGATTTTCACAAAACCGTGGTCGCAGGAGTTTCAGATGAAGCTGCATCCCACCTGGACACTCTTGGAGCAGGTCTGCGAGGAGAACAACCGGTGTCAAGGCGGCCAGTGCACCTCGTCGGATGCTCAAAAAGGCGCCCGGTAAATCTTATGGCAGCACTGCCGTGATATTCCGCTTCGGAACCTCGCCGACGGGAATTCGAGTGATCTCTTTCATGGAGTCGAGGTCCACAACGGAAACCGAGTTTGATGCGGCATTGGCCACGTAGGCCCTCTTTCCGTCCGGCGTGAGCGTCACCCAATCGGGCGACCTCCCCACCCCCACCTGGCCGAGAAGCTTCAGTTCCGGAATCGAGTACGTGTAGATAGAACTGTTCAGCCGGCTATTGACAACCAGAGTCTTTCCATCGGACGTCACCGCCATGCCGTGCGATTCATTCCCGCCTTCCAGGAAGGGAGCCTTGCCGGGAGGCAGATCCGGCAGCTTGATGCGATTGATTTCCTTGTGCGTCGCGAAATCCACCACGGCAAATCCGTTCAAAGCGGAAAGCTGGACGAAGATCCATTTCGTGCTGCCGTCGGGATTGGCGGCAAACGCCATGGGGCGGATTCCCTTATCCATCTCAAGTGACCAGGCCGGCTCTTCCGTCTTTTGGTCGATCACTGTGATCACCTTCGAGGCGATGGAACCGCTGACGACATACTTGCCGTCCGGGGTGACATATGTGTTGTGGACCGCGCCCTTCACCGGGATGCTTTTTACCTTCTCGAGGGAGGTCGTGTCGACCACATCCACGGCGCCAGGAGCCACCGCGATCGAGATGTACACCCGCCGGCCGTCTTTGCTGATCGAGATATTGTTGGGATGGCCGCTCAGACGAATGCTCCTAGTGACCTGCAAAGTTTTTGCATCCACTACGTCGAGCGTGCTCCGGTCTTCGTCGCTGATGTAGAAGCGGCTCCCATCGGGAGCGGCGGCGGCGCCATGGTTGACCTCAATACCATGGATCGTTCCGACGACTTTATTGGTGGCCGGGTCGATTATGGAAACGTCGTCGCCGGCGCTATTGGTCTGAATGATGCGAACCGAGCTCGCTGCCAGCGGTACGGCGAGAAGAAGCGCAAGATATTTGGTGCGGTGTCTTACCGGGATCAGGTTCATGGGTTGGCCAGCCTCCTTGAGTACCGTCTTTCAGACTACGCGTACCTGACGGCAGTGTCAAGCGTGTTTTGTGGGGGCGGCCAGAATTGGCCGCCCCCACAATCCCCTTGACCGGCTCGCTTCAAGTTTCTATCCTCATCAGAAGGAGACGATCATGCGACCTATCGTTCGGAAGGTTTTGAGAATCGGGGCGCCCGCCGCCGCGCTGGCGATTGCATTCGGTATTGCGGCCTTCGCGCAGTACACCATGACGGTCAATAAAGACCGGCTGCTTAACGCGCAGAACGAGCCCCAAAACTGGTTGATGATGAATGGCGATTACGGGTCGAACCGGTACTCGAAGCTTGCTCAAATTAACCGGGACAACGTCAAGAACCTTCGGATGGTCTGGGCGTTGGCGCTCGGCGGCATGCAGGACGTCGGACAAAACGGCCCGGAAAACGAACTGAATCCGCTGATCGACAACGGATTCATGTACACGTCAGACGGCTGGGGCACGATCTACAAAATCGATGCACGCGATCCGAACCACGGCCAGTTCGTCTGGGTCACGGACCCGGGCGTGAAACACCAGGGCAATCAGCCGCGAACGCGCGGTATCGCCTTGTGGGAAGACCTGGTGATCACGACCCTTCCCGACGGCCGCGTGATCGCGATGAACCGGAACACCGGCGAAATCGTGTGGGACAAGATGGTGGCCACAGCCAACGAGTTCGGCACTAAGGAGAAGTTCGATACGGCGCCCATTGCGGCGGAAGACAAGGTCCTCATTGCCAACGGGGCAGGCGACGCAGGAACACGGGGCTGGATCGCGGCGCTGGAGGCGAGAACAGGCAAGGAACTCTGGCGATGGTACGTGATACCCAAGCCCGGCGATCCAGGTAGCGAGACTTGGAAGGACAAAAACAACGCTTGGAAAACAGGCGGTGGCGGCATCTGGCAGACGGGTTCCTACGACCCCGAGACCAGGCTCACCATCTGGGGCACGGGAAATCCGGTCCCGCAATACGATCCTCAATCGCGCCCGGGGGACAACCTCTACACCGATTCCGCCGTCGCCCTCAATATCGATACCGGCAAGCTGGTTTGGTATTTCCAGTACACGCCCAACGATTCGTGGGACTACGACGAGGTTGGCGTACACATGCTCTACGACACGATGATCAACGGTCAGGTGCGCAAAGTGGTAAGCCATTTCGGCCGCAATGGCTTCTTCTATTCTCTGGATCGCACGAATGGAAAGTTCATCAAGGGCGCTCAGTACGTGAACGACCTGAACTGGACCAAGGGCCTCGATCCGGAGACCGGAAAGCCGCGCGAATACAGTTCGAAGCTGGACATACAAACTTACAATCCGGTGGCGCGAGCGCTGCGCGGCGACCCTGAAAAGCGGACTTGCCCGACGTGGCACGGCGGCATCGCTCACCAGCCTTCCGCGTATAACCCGGTCAAGCACATCGCCTACGGCGTGGGCATCGAAGGCTGCTTCTCGTCGAACGGCGCGGCTGCGGCTTTCAAGTCGCCCGACGGCGGACTCGATCAGAAGAACAACGAAAAACGCACCTACAACAGCGATCTCTACTACGGGTCGGTAACGGCATTCGACACGATTAACCACAAGGTCATAGCGAAGGCCGTGACGGATATCGAAGTTCGCTCGGGAGCCACCGCCACTGCGGGAGGACTGGTGTTCACGGCGCTACAGGATGGCTGGGTAGTAGCCTATAACGACGAGACGCTCGAGGAATTGTGGCGTTTTAACGTCGGGACCCCGTTGAAGGGCGCGCCGGTGACCTATTCCATCGGAACCAAACAATACCTTGCCGTGCAAGCCGGTGGCCGGCACCTGCATCCCGTGAAGTATGACAACCTGCAAGACGCGAGCTACCTGTTCGTTTTCGCGCTGAATTGATGCGGGCGGTGCTTTTGAGCGCTACTTAGGAGACTCTTTACAGGCGTCGGTTTCGGATCCCCAGAATTCCACGCACTTGGCGTGATCCATAGGGCCTTTTGCAACGACCTTCGCGATGAGAAAGTCAACGATGAGATCGATCTCGCGCTGTTGCAGAGTCGCCGGAGGGTCGGGCATGCGGGTCGGGTAGGCTTTCAAATCGGCCTGCTTTTTGCCGTAACATCGCCCGTCGCTATAGGCGAACTTGTCGAACGCCGGCATTTGTGAATTGAGTCTTCCGCACTTGATAGCCGTGACCAGCCCGGCGCGGTTGAGTTTGGATTCGCGCAGGTTCGCGCCGTCGGGCATTTGACTGTCGGTCTTGCGGCCGTCGCCGGCCCAGCCATGACACGCCTGGCAGTTGCCTTTTTGTTCGAAAAGCCTCATCCCATCGGCAACATCGGAAGGATCGGGCGGTTGTTGCTGCTGTCCTGACGCTCCCGGGGCGAGTAACGCCAAGACGATGGCCGCGGCTGAAAGAGGAGCCTGTTTGAACGCGTTGGTCATAAACGCAGTATAAAGCGCATGCGCGTCAGATCCAGCGCGCGGCTGCCTCCCCGCTATTCTCAGGGCGCGTGTTGAATGCGATGGCCGCTTGCGGCGCCGCACGACGGATGGCGTTGACCACCGCTTCAAACAACACTAGCTGATTGGGTGGGAGGCGGACACCCGCGCCAATCACTACGCAGTCGTAGACGTCACCGGCCAAGCCGCGTTCAATCGTCGGAACTGCGGTCTCATCGGGTTTGATGAAGCAGTTCTCGGCATGCCAGCCCCGCCTCGCGAAATCGTCTAGTGCGAGTTTGATCCCAGCATGGATCTTCTCCGCGGTCCCGCCCGGTGGCAACGCCGGGTCCGAAAAGTTCACACTCGCGGGATCAAAACCGACCAACAGAACACGTTTCATTCACCCTCCAAACCATCAAAGCTAGCGGAACGAGTGCCAAATGTCCATATTGTCACGCGTCCTCGCAGCCGTACAAATGTCTTAGCTTAGTGGGAGTTCGATGCAGCCCAGTTGGCCGGAATCTGCTCCTCTCACACCGGCCTCCTTTCGCGGCGATTCCGGATCCTGGAGCGTCAAATTCTGCGTTTACGATGCATAGAGTGCGCCGGGTGTTAGACGGCCCTCCATGGCGCCTTCCCCACCATGTTTCAGGGCGACAATTCCTCGAGCAAGCGGGAGCGCGTCTCAATGCCCGCAAGCACCGTAGCAAGCCCGCCGAAAAGCGCGAAAGCGCCGAAGACTGCAAATAGCGAGCGAAGCCCGTGAGAGACAATCATGAAGGCGACGATGCCGGGTCCAATTGCGGAAGCGAGCCGCAGCCAGGCGCTTGCGACACCGCATCCGAACGCGCGAATCCGCGTGGGATAAATTTCAGACGTATAGAGATAGACCAGGAGTGAGAGGCTTGCGACGAAGAAATATCCAGCCGAGGCACAGGCAAACACGCTGGTGGCGCTGGCCACCCCAAATAAGGACAGAGCAAAAAGGGAAAGCGCGGCGCCAAAGAACGCGCCGATGAACCAGGCGCGCCGGCCGACCCGATCGATCAGAAGTGCGCATGAGATGGAGCCCACGAATCCGATGCATTGGGTAATCAGCCCATAGCCGAGCGCCTTCGTCAGGGAAACATGAAAAACCGTGCCATACAGCGTAGGCAGCCAGGTGATCAATCCGTAGGACACGATATAGGTGCAGAACCAGAGACACCAGGCGACCAGCGTTCGCCGGAGGTAGATGCCCCGGAACAGTTCCGACCAGTGCGTGGGAGGCGATTGAGGCGATCGCAGCGAACCGGCAAGCGGTTCGACCGTGGGGGGCGGTAATGCAGTGCCGGAACGAATGATAACGCCCTCGATTCGCGAAACGGCGGCATCGGCTTCCCAAAGGCGCCCTTTCGATGCCAGCCAGCGGGGCGATTCGGGCAACAGGCGGCGGAGAAAGATCACCAGAAGAGCGGGAGCCGCGCCGACATAAAACATCGATTGCCAGCCAAGCCGGGGAACCATCCAGTAGCCGAGGATTGCCGTCGAGAGCAATCCAAGCGGAAAAATCAGCTCGTACAGCGCGAAAAAGCGGCCGCGATTGCCCGCGTGCGCGACTTCGCTGATGTAGGCGGCGGCCACAGGCACCTCGCCGCCAAGTCCGATGCCCTGAAGGAAGCGGAAGACCATCATCGAGTGCGGATTCCAGGCGAATGCGCAAACCAAGCTCATCATGGCGAATATGGCAATCGTGACACCGGCAATTCGCAGGCGGCCAAAACGCTCCGCGAGCGAGCCCGCGATCAACGCCCCTACAAGCTGCCCCGCAAAGCCCGATGAAAGAATCAGTCCGATCTGCTGCGGCGCGATTTTCCAGAGCTCCGCCAGGACGGGCAGCGCGAAGGTGATGGCAAGAATGTCAAAAGCATCGAAAAAAGTGGCGATTCCCACGATCACCCGCGCCCGAATGTGCCACCAGGAGAGGGGAAGCCGCTCAAGCCGAGCGACGATCTGCCCCTGTGTGAGGGCGCGCTCTGTGGCGGAAGAACTGGCAGTGTTCGACAAAGTGACGGGCTCTCTGACCCAATCATCTTACCGGCTTTTTACCGGGCTGAAGCCATGTTGCAGGCTTTAAAAGCCTGCTCCACGGGGCGGGGGTCGTACAATCGACTTATGCGCCTCCTCATTGGCTTCCTGGTGACGGCGGGTTTCGCCGCCGGGCAGTCTAGCACGAACGCGAACTCCAATCCCGGCTTCGACCCTCAATATCTGGACCGCTCTGTCAATCCTTGCGTCGATTTCTACAAATTTTCCTGCGGTGGATGGATAGCCGCGCATCCTTTACCGCCCGATCAGGGCCGCTATGGGCGCTTTGACGCGCTGCAGGACCGCAACCGCGAGATCCTGCGGCAAGAGCTCGAACAAGCCGAGGTCGAAAGACCGGGGCGAAGCGCGATCGAGCAAAAGATCGGCGATTTCTATTTCGCCTGCATGGACGAAAAGGCCATAGACGCGCGCGGGACCATGCCGCTGAAGCCGGACCTGGATCGCATCCTGGCGCTCAAGAGCAAGAAGGATCTAGCCGGAATCGTCGCGAGCCTCTTCCGCGCCGGCGCGCCTGTATTCTTCAATTTTTCTTCCGAGCAGGACGCCAAGGATTCCACGCGCGAAATCGCCGGCCTGGATCAGGGAGGGCTCGGTCTGCCGGATCGCGATTACTACTTCAAGACGGACGCGACCTCGGTCACACAGCGCAACCAGTACCTGGAACACGTAGCCAAAATGTTCGAGCTGCTGGGCTCCTCGCCCGTCGAAGCCGCGCAAAAGGCGAAAACAGTGATGGCCATAGAGACGGCGCTCGCCGAAGGCTCCTTCGATCGCGTCACGCGCCGCGATCCCGACAAGGTGTATCACAAGATGACGGTGAAGGATCTGGCGGCACTCGCACCGGATTTTGACTGGAATGCGTTTTTCAAGGACGTGGGCGCGCCGCCCATCCAAAGTCTGGACGTTTCTGTCCCTCCGTTTGCAAAAGCGCTGAACGGGGTGATCCAGAAAACCAGCCTGGAGGATTTAAAGACCTACCTCACCTGGCATCTGGTTCACGAGAGCGCGTCGCTGTTGCCGGAAGCTTTCGTGCAGGAGAATTTCAATTTTTATTCGCGCATTTTGCGCGGGCAGAAGGAAATGCGGGCCCGGTGGAAGCGCTGCGTGGATCTTACCGACGAAGCGCTCCCGGATGCTCTCGGACGAATCTTCGTGGAGAAGACCTTGGGTGAGGGAGGCAAGGAGCGCGCGCAAAAGATGGTGGGGGAAATCGAGAAGGCTCTGGCGATGGATATTCAATCCGTGGATTGGATGTCGCCCAAGACCAAGCAGCAGGCGCTAGTGAAGCTGCGCGCCATTACGAATAAGATCGGCGGCAAGGAGCACTGGCTGGATTATGCCGGCGTCAGGATCGTTCGCGACGATGCCTACGGAAACGCCGAGCGGACCAGCGCCTTCGAGCTGGCGCGGCAACTTGGAAAAATCGGCAAGCCGGTGGACAAGACGGATTGGCAGATGAGCCAGCCCACGGTGAACGCCTATTACGATCCGCAAGAGAACGACGTGAATTTTCCCGCCGGCATTTTGCAGCCACCGTTTTGGGACAACAAAATGGACGATCCCATCAACTATGGCGCAATCGGCGCGGTGATCGGCCACGAGCTGACGCACGGGTTCGACGATCAGGGCAGACAGTACGATGCCAAAGGCAATCTTCGCGATTGGTGGACTCCCGCCGACGCCAAAGCCTTCCAGGAGCGGGCAGATTGTCTGGTGAAGCAATACGACAACTACGCGGCCGTGGACGATGTGAAGGTGAACGGCAAATTGACGCTGGGAGAGAACACGGCCGACAATGGCGGTGTGCGACTGTCCTACATGGCGCTGATGGATTCGCTGAAGGGCAAAGAGCCGGCGACGGTCGATGGATTTACTGCCGAACAGCGCTTCTTCCTCGGCTTCGGTCAAATCTGGTGCCAGAACGTATCGCCGGAGGAGGCCCGGCGCCTAGCGCTGATCGATCCGCATTCCCCTCCGCAATATCGCGTGGACGGCGTAGTGTCGAACATGCCGGAATTTCGCAAGGCGTTCGGCTGCCAGGAGGGCCAGCCCATGGCGCCGGTGCATTCGTGTAGAGTATGGTGAAGAAGCTTTCAGCTATCAGCTTCAGAGCTGAATGCTGACGGCTGAGGGCTGACGTTTGACAACTATGAAAACGCGCTACGTGCTTCTTCCTCTATTCGCAGCTCTATCGTTCGTCATCGTCTCGCTGGCCCAGCAGCCTGCCGAGCAAGGCCGCGGCGGCGGCAAAAAAGCCCCTACTGCGCCCCCGCCGATTAATTGGCCCTCGCCGCCTCTCTCTAACCGACCCATCGCGGAGGAAACTGCGCTCGAGCGCAAACTCCGGCTGGTGGTGGTCAAGGGGCTTAATCAGCCCTGGAGCATGGCTTTTCTCCCGGACGGCGCCATTCTGGTCACGGAGCGGCCGGGCCGTCTGCGCATCGTCCGCAACGGCGTGCTGGATCCTCAGCCGGTGCAAGGTTTGCCGAAGATTCAGGCCCCGGGTCTGGCTGGATTAATGGATCTTGCCTTGCATCCCAGCTTCGCGGAAAACAAGTTGGTCTATTTCACCTATCACAAGCCGCCGAGCGGCGGGCAAGGGCAAGGCGTCATTACGCTCGCTCGCGGGCGATGGGACGGCGCGGCGCTGGCGGATGTGCAGGACATTTTTTCAGCTCTGCCGGACGGCAATGCGTCGCGCATGATTTTTGGCCGCGACGGCATGATCTATATGAGCATCGGGATCGGCGACCCTCCCGCGGCGGCGCGCGCGCAGGATCCGAACGATCTCGCGGGCAAGGTGGTGCGGCTGCGCGACGACGGGACGGTTCCTCCCGATAATCCTTTCGTGGGCCGCGCGGGATATCGTCCGGAGATTTACACGATGGGCCATCGCAATCCTTTGGGTCTTACGCTTCAGCCCGACACCGGAACGGTTTGGGAAACCGAAGACGGCCCCAACGGCGGAGACGAGGTCAATATTCTACAAGCCGGCAAGAATTATGGCTGGCCGGTCGTGAGCTTTGGCCGTTTCTATCTGGGACCGCGCGTTTCCGATAATCCATACCGCGAGGAAATGGAGCTTCCGGTTGTTTACTGGGTGCCCGCCATCGCCGTTTCCGGCTTGACTTTTTATACCGGCGACAAATTCCCCGCCTGGAAGAATCATCTGTTCGTGGGTGGGATGAGGCAGGGAGAAGTTCCCCGCTCCGGTCATCTGGAGCGGGTCGACTTCAACGGGAAATGGGAAGAGCTGCATCGCGAAGGGATGTTTCGCGATCTTCAGCAGCGCATCCGCGACGTTCGCCAGGGACCGGACGGTTTGTTGTACCTGCTGACGGCGGAAAACGATGGAGCGCTAATACGGATCGAGCCGGCGCAGTAGGACCGGAACGTAATTAGTAAGCTAGAAGATTTACTTTCTATTGATTCACCTTGCGGTCGCCTTTCGGCTTCGTGCTGTAGGGCTGCGCGGGAAGGCCGCCCAGAGTGATAACCGTCTTGCCATCGCTCCTCGTCAGGCCGGCGGCCTAGGCGTGCTTGGAGCCATCCTTGGCCAGGAACGCCTGCACTGTAATCTCTTCGTGAGCCTCCTCCATGGCTTTGTACACCGAAGTGTTAAAGCCGTTCCGGTTTAGAACATTTGGCGGAGGCAGCTCAACGGCCCAGCTCACGATCCTTCCCTTGTCGTTGGCCACCTCCATGTAAATCCAGCCGTGCGGGTTGTCGGGCGACACTTTGGTCACCGTTCCTTTCAGGGCGATGGGCTTGTTATCGTCATACTCGGCTTGAAAGGAATGATGAGCTAGTGCGGGAATCCATGCGCCAAGCAACCACATGATGCCGAGCAAGATCGGCAAGTTTCGTTTCTTCATGAGAGTCCTTATTCAGAATTCTATTGCGCTTCCCGCACAACGCGGAAGCCGACGTCACCAAGTCTCACATCCGTGCCGTAATAGTAATAGCGCGCCGAGAGGCGCACATAGGAAGCGAAATTATCCCAGGCGCCGCCGCGAAATATGGGGAGCCCTTCGGAACCGCCGCCGTTGATCAGTAGCCGTCCTCTCTCGTCGAAGCCCTTGGGTGGCCGTGCGCCGTTCCCCCGCCCCGCGCTACCGCGGCCGCCGCCACCGCGCGGGCCCGGCTGAGGTTCCTTTGGATCAACGCTCACTTCGGGCAGCGGAGCATAATCGTAGTACGCCGCCCGATCCTCCACCCACTCCCGCAAGTTCCCGAGCATGTCGTACAACCCCCACGCGTTGGGTTTCTTCAATCCCACCGGATGGGACTCATCGTCGGAATTATCAGCGAACCAGGCATAGTCACCCAGGGAAGCCCGCGGCGGTCCGGGATTGCCGGCCCGAGCGCTGTATTCCCACTCCGCTTCGGTGGGCAGCCGGTACTTATAGGCGTTGTTTTGCCCGTTGAGTTTGTCGAGGAAGGCGCGAATTTCTTCCTTAGTCACGCTATCGACGGGATGGTTCAGGCCTTTGTTCTTGCTCGGATTGGAGCCAGGTCCCATCACAGCTTGCCACTGCGCCTGGGTGACTTCATACTTGCCCATTTCGAATCCCTTTGTCAGACGCACCCGGTGGCGCGGGACTTCGTCTTCCAGACAATCCTTGTCATCCGGCAGGCAGCCCATCATGAATTCGCCGGGGGCAATCGCAACGAACTCGATTTGTGCTCCACGCAGCGCCGGCTGGGACGCATTCGGCGTTTGCGCAACGGCGGTGAACGCAGCCAGGAAGCCGACGCGGATCCAAATCATAAAGTGATTCTAATATAGGCTAGACTGTGACATTTGGAGGGCAGTAGATGAAACGGCTTTTAAAGCCATCCCTTGCGGCGACGTTCCTCGTCGCAGCCTCGGCCTGGATCACGATGGCCCAGCAGTCGCGCCCGGTAAACGACGCGCTCTTAAAAACGGGCAGCAAAACCGGCGACGAGTGGATTAGCTACGGCGTCAACTGGAACGAGCAGCGCTACAGCCCCCTCAAGGAGATTAACGATTCGAACGTCAGCCGTCTGGGAGTGGCTTGGTCTTACGAGATCCCCCTCGCGCCCGGCAATCCTCAAACGCACCAGGAAGGAACGCCGCTGGTTTTTAATGACGTGCTCTACAGCATCACTCCCTGGAGCATCGTTTACGCCGTGGATCTGCACACGCACAAGGAACTTTGGCGAGCCGACCCGGAAGTAAACCAACAGATTTGGCAGTCGCGAATCTGTTGTGGCGTGGTGAATCGCGGCATCGCTCTTTACGAAGGCAAAGTGATCGCGCCCGCCGTGGATGGGCGGCTTCGCGCCTTGGAAGCGGCCACGGGAAGAGTTCTGTGGGAAACGCGCGTTTCGCCGGAAACCATGCCATACACCATCACCATGGCGCCGCGCGTGATCAAAGGCGGCAAGATCATTATCGGAGTGAGCGGCGGCGAATACGGCGTTCGCGGCTTCTTTTCCGCTTACGACGTCAACACCGGAAAATTGCAGTGGCGCTTCTATACGGTTCCCGGCGATCCTTCGAAGCCTTTCGAGCATCCCGAGCTTGAGGCGGCCGCGAAGACCTGGAGCGGCGAATGGTGGAAGATCGGCGGCGGAGCGGGAGTATGGAACGGCATGGCGTACGATGCCGATAACGACATTGTCTACGTGGGCACGGGCCAACCAGGGCCCTGGACGGATGTGCATCGCGGGCCGGGCGACAATCTGTATTCATGCAGCATTATCGCGGTTCGCGGCGCGACGGGAAAGATGGTCTGGTATTACCAGGAAGTGCCCGGCGACGATTGGGACTACGACTCCATTGCCGATCTGATGCTAGCGGATTTGCCAATCAACGGGCGAACGCGACAGGTGATTATGCACGCGCCCAAGGACGCCTTCTTCTATGTGCTGGATCGTTTGACGGGCGAGCTGATCTCGGCCGATCCCATCACGAAAGTATCGTGGGCGACGGGAATCGATCTCAAAACCAGCCAGGCGATTGTGAATCCCGGCGCCCGGTATAAGACGACACCGGTGAACGTAATGCCTGGTCCTTCGGGCGGTCATGTTTGGCCGCCGTGGTCGTATAATCCCACGCTCGGGCTGGTTTTCATTCCCGGCACGGCAGGCGGAAGCTCCAACTACTCAGCGGACCCCAACTTCGTTCCGCAACCCACTGACATCGGACCAACAGGTCGAGGGTTGATGAATATGGGAACCGGACTCGGCGGGCGCGGGCGAGGAGGGAGAGGCGGCAATCAGGGCAAGCAGGCGAATGCGCCAGAACTTCCCGGCGCAGTCGCGGCGGCCAATGCGCAGACGGCTCAGCCGGCTCCGCCCGCCACTCCGTCTGCCGGAGCTCCGAAGCCAGAACCGCTTCCGAGCATCGGGCCGGACGGCGCGACCGGCAACGTATTGTACGCTTGGGATCCGATCGCTAGGAAAGAGCGGTGGCGCGCGGCAGGAGCAGGTGCGGGACCGTTCTCCGGCGGCAGTTTGGCAACGGCCGGCAACCTCGTCTTTTCGAGCGTCGCTAGCCGATTGATGGCGTTTCGCGCCGACACCGGCGAAAAGCTCCTGGATCTGGATCTGCACATGTCGCAGATGGGCCCACCGGTTTCCTTCACCATTGACGTCAAGCAGTACATTAGCGTCGCGGGCGGGCCTCCGGGCGGGGGAGCTTTCGGCGGCGGTGGTCGAGGAGCGGCCAAAGGCGGGGACACGCCGGCCCCTCCACCTCAACCCGCGCACCTGATCATCCTTGCATTGGATGGCAAGGCGCCTATTCCTGGCGCTCCGGCGAACTGAGTTTCGACCGGCTTTGGCAGCCTATGTACGGCCACGTATTTGCGGCTTCCGGTGGCCAGGCCCTCGGCCTGCGGCGGCCTCCCAGGCCGCCTGCACCGGGCGGGCCGAGGGCCGCCGCAGCGCAGGGCGCTGCCCCAAATTGCTCTCGAATACGTGGCCGGATTTTTGAAACGGAGTACTTAGCACGCTAGACTGAAGTTCCACAGCGTAGTTATGTGAACCTCCTGATTTAACTGAGGTTGCCGGGGATTCGGCCTCGTAATGTAGTCATGTAGATGGAAATATTACTGTTGTAATAAGGGCGGATTGGTGGCATGATGTATACATG
>DATDGT010000054.1:0-41711 GCA_036521975.1 Bryobacteraceae bacterium | reverse complement strand
GTCATCGGTGAGCCGCAAGCGGCGCCCGCCCAGTTGCTCCCGCAAGACCCGGTTCTCCTCTTTGAGGTAATCCATCGCTTGCAGTTGACGCTGGTTCATCCAGCCAGCCACGGCGATCAGAACAAATCGGAATGGATCCATCACCCGGGACATCTGACCACTGTATTATCGCCGGGCAGCAAGCTCTGGCGATTCAGGTGGATCAAGTTTTCGGACCATACGGGGATGGCACACATTCCGGCACACGTACCGCTCGCTGCTCGATGAAGCGGGCGCCCCGGTGGGCGTCCAGCAAAAACTGATGCGCCACAGCAATGTGGCCACGACCATGAACGTCTATGGCAAATCGACGCTGCGGGCAAAGCAGGACGCCAACAGCAAGGTGGTGAAGATGCTCATCCAACGGGATGTAGCGTAATGTGGGGTTCTGTGGGGTTGAGGATCGTGCCGGACGCCTGTAAGTCTTTGAAAAATTGGCTCCTCAGGTAGGACTCGAACCTACAACCCTTCGGTTAACAGCCGAATGCTCTACCATTGAGCTACTGAGGAACAAGGCAAACGAGTTAATTCAATTACAACAAAGGCGCGGCCGGAAGTCAATTGTCCGATGCTCAAAGGTTGGTCTCAGCGGGTCGTCGCGCTACAAGGGAAACCGACGAGGATATCCAGTATCCTGCGATTTCTTGCTCGGCAGAGGCCCCGGGCCTTCTCCGACTGCCGGGCGGGGCGGAGCGCCCGAAAAATCGAGCTCCTTTTCTTGGTACTCGATGGTCCGATCCAGCACCATCTCCACCGTCGTTCCCTTCGCCAAGACCGCATCGGGGCCGCGCGTAAACAGCACGCCGGCGATTCCCGCGGCGGCGCCGGCCGCCGCGCCGATGCCCGCTCCTCGCGCTCCCGCCGCAATCGCGCCCACGCTGGCGCCTGCCGCCGTGGTCTCGGCCACCGTGCGTGCATCGCCCCCTTTATTGCCCTCACTCCGGATCGATCCTTCCTTGCGGTTTAAATCTTCGCTGGCGCGGCCATCTAGGTTCGAAACCTCGGCGCGAAAATCCCGCGTCACTCCGTTGGGAAGCGTCAACGTGTCGAAGCGCAAATAGAATTCGCCCCGCCCCTTCACCTTCCCGGGGCGCTGGACTTTGGTGATCGTACCGGCCACGTAGCTGCCGGGAGGGATCACGATCTTGCCGTCTACGAGCACGGGAAAAACACTTTCCAGATACACCCGATCTCCGGGCGCGGCGGTTTTTGTGCTGACGCTGTTGATCATGCTGAGCGGCACCTTGGTGCCAGGCTGCACCAGATAAACCTTCGGCGTAGATTTCGATTCGGCGTTAGAATCCGCCGCAGCCTCCTGAGCGACGATCGCCAACGGGCTCACCGTCAGGATCAGCATCGCGCGAACCGCCATAGTTCAGCCTCCTCTCAAGTGTACCCCACGTAGGGCCCAGTGGGACCTTAAATTCTCTTCCCATCGCACTCAGCCTTTAGCCTTAAAGTCTCTTCATTCAGGACCTGGGAAACCTCCGCGCGATACGCTATGCTAGTCCCTCAGTGTTGATCTACGCGGTTACGATCTTTCTCAGCGCCTTCCTTCTCTTTCAAGTCCAACCCCTGATCGCGAAGTTCATTCTTCCCTGGTTCGGTGGGTCGGCCGCGGTCTGGAGCGCGGCGCTGCTCTTCTTCCAACTGGTCTTGCTGGCGGGTTATTTCTACGCCCATCTGCTCATACGCCACGTTTCGCCCAAACGCCAATGGCTCGTGCATGCGCCGCTTCTGGCGCTCAGCCTTTTGACTCTGCCGATCATTCCTTCGGCGTATTTCAAGCCGGGTCCCTCCGCCGATCCTACGCTTCAAATTCTGCTGCTGCTCGGCGCCACGGTCGGCTTGCCTTATATGCTGCTGGCGTCCACCAGCCCGCTGTTGCAATCCTGGTATGTGCGCTCGAAGAAGGACGTGATTCCGTATCGCCTCTTCGCGCTCTCCAATTTCGGGTCGATGCTCGCGCTTCTCAGTTATCCTTTTCTGATCGAACCGCGCTTGCGGCTGGGCGTGCAGGCCAGGACGTGGTCGACCGCCTACGCGGTCTTCGCGGCGATCTGCGCGCTCGCCGCTTTCCGAAGCCGCGGCGGTGAATCGTGGGATGCCGAACGCGAAGCGCCGCAGTCCGCCACCCGGCCCAGCGCCCGATCGATGGCGTTATGGATCGCGCTCGCCGCCTGCGCTTCGGTGCTCTTGCTTTCCACTACCACGCTGTTAACGCAGAACATCGCGCCCATTCCTCTGCTGTGGGTGGCGCCCTTGAGCATCTACCTGCTGAGCTTCATTTTCTGTTTCGAAGGCCACGTTTATCATCGATTCGTTTTTCTTCCGCTGCTCGTGGCCGCGCTCGCCGCTTATTCTTACGCGATGTACAAATCGGAGAACAACGAAGATATCGGGAAGATGATCCTCGCTTTATGTGGCGCGTTGTTCGTCTGCTGCATGGTTTGCCACGGCGAGCTCGCCCGCCGCAAACCCGATCCGCGCTATCTCACGCAGTTCTATCTGATGCTTTCCGTCGGCGGCGCGGTGGGCGGATTGTTTGTCGCCATGATCGCGCCGCACGTTTTTCCCACCTATCTGGAGCTCCCCATCGCCCTGGCCGGATGTGCATTGCTTGCGACATTCGCTCTGTGGAACGAAAACTGGGGCAAACGGGACCAGAGCGGCATCTGGTTGATGACGCGCGGCCCGCTGCTGATTGTGACCGTCGGCTTCGCAGTGTATCTGGCGCGCAGCGAGCGCGACAATCAACGCTACTACGCGCTGAACACGCGCAATTTCTATGGCGTTTTGCACGTCCGCGACGACCCTCCCACCGACAACACACCCGCGGTGCGCGTCCTCATCCACGGCACTATCGACCATGGCACCCAGCTTATGGTTCCCGGCGGCGGCCGCATCCCCACCTCCTATTTCGGTCGCGGAACGGGCATCGCCCGAGCCATCGCCGCAAAAGGCTCTACCGGGCCCATCCACATTGGCATGCTCGGCATGGGAGCGGGCGTCACCGCTTCGCTCGCGCGACCCGGCGATACCATGCACTATTACGAAATCAACCCGCTGGTTCCCGAGATCGCCAATTCCAAATTCGATTTCTTCCGCGCCTGCCCCGCCGACAAAAAGATCCTGATGGGGGACGCACGGTTGGTGCTCGAGCGCCTGCCCAGCGAGCAGCTCGACGTGCTGGCCGTGGACGCCTTCACCAGTGACGCCATTCCCATTCATCTCCTCACGCGTGAAGCCTATCAAATCTATCTGCGCCATCTGAAACCCGACGGCGTGCTGATCTTTCATATTTCCAATCGCTACCTGGACCTGGAGCCGGTGGTGACGGAAGGCGCGAAGGAAATCGGCTGGTTTGGCGTGACCGTCTCCGACGAGGGCGACGAAGAGCCTTTCTACAGCTCTTCCACTTGGATGGTGCTCTCGCCCAAGCGCGAGTTTTTCTATCAACCGTTGTTCCAGGACGCTTCGGTCGCGCCGATGCATGGTCGCGCGGGCTTCCGCGCCTGGACCGACGATTATTCCAATGTCGTGACCATCAGCACCATTGTGCCGCCGTGGCTGCGAAAACTTCTTCCGTAGGTTTCCATGTTCCTCTACGCTCTCACCATCTTCCTCGGGGCCTTTCTGCTCTTTCAAGTTCAACCCCTGATCGGAAAAATGATTCTGCCCTGGTTCGGAGGCTCTGCCGCCGTATGGAGCGCCGCCCTGCTCTTCTTTCAGGTCTGTCTTCTCACCGGCTACGCCTACGCACACTATCTGATCCGCAGCCTGAAACCGAAAAAGCAGTTGCTAGTCCACGGCACGCTGCTCGTCGTGAGCGCCGCGCTTCTTCCCATCCTTCCCAATCCTTATTGGAAACCCACGCAGGCGGGCGATCCCACGCTGCGCATTCTGCTGCTGTTGGCCGCCACCATCGGCCTTCCCTACTTCTTGCTCTCTTCCACCAGCCCTCTTCTTCAGGCCTGGTACGTGCGGAAGTCGGGGACGAAGATGCCCTATCGTCTGTTCGCGCTCTCGAATTTCGGCTCGATGCTGGGCTTGGTCAGCTTTCCGTTTTTCGTTGAACCCACGCTTTCTTCGCGCAATCAGGCCTACATCTGGAGCGGCATCTATCTCGGCTTCGCAATTTTGTGTGGCGCGGTTGCATGGATTTCCCGAGGAAAGTCCGCTGAGGCGGAGGGAGAAGTCGCGGCCCATACCTCCCGGCCCCCCGCTGGCGAGCTGTTGCTATGGGTGGGCCTGGCGGCTTGCGCGAGCGTGCTCCTGATCTCCATCACCAATCACCTGAGCCAAAATGTCGCGCCGATTCCGTTGCTCTGGGTCATTCCGCTCGCGCTGTATCTGTTGAGCTTCATTATCTGCTTCGAAAGCGACGGCGGCTTGGGGTCGTGGATGCTTGGCGGCGCTCTTAGCATCGGCTTGGCGTATCTAGGCTGGTACTTCCATCTGTGGGGACTGCTGAATTGGCCCCTGCGATCGGCGGCAATCGCCGGGCTGCTGCTTCTGGCTCTGTTCGTTCGCGAGCGCTGGTTCTATGTCACCGTGCTCGCGCCACTGGTGTATTTAATGGCCCATTTCATTTACGCCGATTCCGGGAACACCCACATCCGGGAAATCATTCCGCTCTACGCCGGCGGCCTGTTTTTCTGCTGCATGTTGTGCCATGGCGAACTGGCTCGCCGTAGACCCGCGACCGAGCATCTTACGTTGTTCTACCTGATGGTTTCGCTCGGAGGCGCTCTGGGAGGAATCATCGTCGCGCTCATCGCCCCGCACGTGTTCCATTCGTATCTTGAGCTGCCCATCGGCCTGGCGGCGTGCGCGTTCCTGGCCGTGATCTGCCTGTGGGAGGTCCAAACCTGGAAACTCGGCCCCTGGCCGGTGCGCATCGCCTTGTGCATGTGTTTGGGCGCGCTCGCGGGTTTTCTCGTCCGCAAGGAGTACGAGCAGCGCAAGGGCGAGCGCCTTTCGGTGCGCAATTTTTATGGCGTGCTGCGCATCAACGACGAGGATCTAACGGAATCTAACGCGGAGCGCTCCCTGACTCACGGCACTATCAATCATGGCTCGCAATTGCTGGATCCGAAGCTGCGCTACGTCACGACATCGTATTATGGCGAAAATTCGGGGGTGGGGCGATCCATCCGTGCCGTACAGGCCAAAGGACCCGCGCGCATCGGTAGTATCGGACTGGGCGCGGCGGTGATCTCGAATTACGGACGCAAGGGCGATTACTTGCGCATCTATGAAATCAATCCGCTGGTGGAGGGGATCTCGTCGCGCTCGGATGGTTGGTTCAGCTTCTATCCGCATTCACTGGCGGATAAGGCGATTCTGATGGGCGATGCGCGCCTGACTTTGGAATCGCAGCTTGCACGCGGCGACATTCAGAATTTTGATGTTTTATCGGTGGACGCGTTTTCCAGCGATGCGATCCCGATTCATCTGCTCACGCGGGAAGCGCTGGACCTCTATTTCCACCATTTGAAGCCCAACGGAATCCTGGCGCTGCATATTTCCAATCGCTATCTGGACCTCGCGCCGGTATGCGCGGCGGGCGCGGCCTATTTCCACAAGGCCGCCTTCACCGTAAACGACGACGGGGAGGCGGCCAACTATTTCTCCTCATCCACCTGGGTCCTGGTGACCCAGGACACTACGTGGTTCCAGGAACCGCAATTCGCCAACGCCGACATCGCGAAAACCCAGGAACAGCCGAATTTCCGGGCCTGGACCGACGACTACAGCAACATCGTTCAAATCCTACGGTTGAACTGATCATGGTCACGGTGGGGAACTAAGCTCTTCACGGTATAATACGCATCGGATGGAAGAGCTAAAGCGAAAGCTCGAGGAAGAAATAGCGGCCCTGGAAAACGAGTTCCGGATCCAGCTCCCCAAGGAAATTCTCAGAGCCCGGGCCCACGGCGACCTCAGCGAAAACGCCGAGTATCACGCCGCCAAGGAACGCCAGGGCTTCGTCAACGCCCGCCTGACGCAGTTGAAATCGCGCCTGCGAGAGATTTCGATGATCGACGTATCGAAAATCCCGCACGATCGTGTCGGACTGGGTTCGACCGTGGTCGTGCTCGACACCGCCAAAGACGAGCAGATCCGTTACAAGCTGGTGACCAGCGAGGACGTGGATGTTTCTAAGGGGCTCATCTCGACCAGTTCCCCCATTGGCCGCGGGTTGCTCGGCAAACGGGTGGGCGATGCGGTCAGAATCCAGATCCCCGGCGGGACGCGCGAGATGGAGATAGTCGAGCTAACCACCATTCATGAAGTGGGAGCCAATCCCAAGTGACTGGCACCGGAGCCATCGGCGCGGTTTGCGACCGGGTGATTCTGTGGATCGTACACGGCTTGGCGCTGACGCGCATCAATCCCAATGTCCTGACATTTTTGGGATTGGTGATCAATATGGGCGCGAGCGCGTTGCTGTGGGTGGGGCAGTTCCGCTGGGCGGGCGTCGTGATCATCGGCGCGGGCCTGTTCGACATGGTGGATGGGAGAGTCGCGCGTGAAACCAATCGCGTGACACGTTTCGGCGGCTTCTTCGATTCCGTGCTGGACCGCTACTCCGATCTGGCGCTGCTGACCGGGTTGCTGGTTTGGTATGGGTCCATCAATCGCCATTCTTACGTTTTGTTGACGGCGCTGGCCATGACCGGCTCGGTGATGGTGAGCTACACACGCTCGCGCGCTGAGAATACGATTCCCTCTTGTAAGGTGGGATTCATGGAGCGGCCGGAGCGTGTCGTGCTGGTCATCATCGGCGCGCTGTTCGACCGCATGGCCGCTGTCCTATGGGTCATCGCCGTGCTTTCCAATTTGACGGTAGTGCACCGGATGATCTTCACCTGGCGTGAGGCTAAACACCTGGAAGAAGCTCAAGGCGGGGGACGCAGCGCGGGAACCGGCGGTGGAGGTCGCGGCCCGGGCGGCGGCGGCCGGGAACGAGGCGATGGCGCCTCTCCGCAGTTTCGGCCGGCCGGCGAAGCGGTTAAACGCTGACGAACATGTCTCATCGCGCGCCGGCGCCCATCTCAGCGATCTTGGTGGATGACGAAGAGCTCGCCCGCAGCGAGCTTTCATATCAGCTTCACGAATTCCCCGACATCGAAGTGATCGCCACCGCCTCCAATGGCTTGGAGGCGCTGAAGCTGATTGAAGATCTGGAGCCTGATTTGGTGTTCATGGACGTGCAGATGCCCGGACTCGACGGGCTGGGAGTGATTCGAAAGCTGCGCGAATCGGATCTCTCCCTGCCGTATTTCGTCATGGCCACAGCCTACGACCAATACGCCGTGGAAGCGTTCCGCTGGGAGGCGCTGGATTATTTGCTCAAGCCGGTGGAAAAGGACCGCTTGGCGATGGCGGTGGAACGCGCCCGCAGAATCATCGCGGAAAAACTGAAATCCGCGCCGCCCGAGCCGGAGCCTCCCAAGCCCGCTCTTCAGCGCACCAAGCTGCTGGTGAAGAGCAATCATCGCAACTTTATCGTGGACGCGCAGGACGTGGTTTACGCAACTATTGAGGGCGGATTGATCACCGTAGTGGCCGCGAACCTCGAGGGTCACTCTAACTACCGCACGATCGAAGAGCTGCAATCCAATCTCGATCCCGGCACATTCTGGCGCGTTCACCGCTCCTACCTGGTGAACATCCACCGCATCAAGGAAGTGGTTCCCTGGTTCAAGTCCAGCTTCCAGTTGCGGATGGACGATAAGAAGCAGACCGAGATCCCGGTGAGCCGCGTACAAACCAAACGGCTGCGGGCGCTTTTGAAGCTGTAAATGTTCCCTAGTATGAGGAGTGAGCCGCTCCGCTATTTCGAGGACATCGAGACTGGCTCCCGTAGATTAACCGAACGTGTCGAAGTGACGGAAGCCGAGATCCTGGCCTTCGCCCGCACCTACGACCCCCAGCCCATGCATCTGGACCCCGAAGCCGCGCAACGCGGACTGTACGGCGGCCTGATCGCCAGCGGATGGCACACTGCGGCGCTGGTAATGGGGATGGTCGCGCGAGCGCGGCCGTTCGGGGACGCCGAGGTGCTGGGCCTGGGAGTGGAGGAGTTGGAGTGGCCCGCGCCCGTACGTCCGGGAGACACAATTCAGGCGGAAACGGAGGTGGTCTCGGCAAGGATCTCCCGCTCCAAGCCGGCCTATGGCATCGTCAAGGTGCGAATCACCACGCGCAATCAGCGCGGCGAGGTGGTGATGATTCACTCGCCTTCGTGTTGGGTCCCGCGACGGCCGGTGTGAGGTGGAGCGGGCTTTAGCCTGCAAGCTGAAGCTTGCTCCACCAAGAGCGACGCCGTGGAGGGCGGGCTTCAGCCCGCGCGAGGCTTTAGCCT
The DNA here is from genome assembly GCA_036521975.1 of Bryobacteraceae bacterium. Taxonomy (GTDB): domain Bacteria; phylum Acidobacteriota; class Terriglobia; order Bryobacterales; family Bryobacteraceae; genus Palsa-187. Next base: position 33,298 of record DATDGT010000054.1, on the reverse strand, counting down.
CGCCCCCCTAGCGGGACTCAAGTCCCGCGCGGACTAAAGTCCGCCCTCCAAAAGCGTCTTCAACGGAGTGGTAGTCGGAGATTAACCGGGCACCGCATTAGAGCTATGGATAGCGGACGGTCGCGCTATTTCTGTTGCTTCGCCGCCTCTAGAATCGCGTTGAGCGCCGGAGCGTCCTTAACATCCGGCGGCGCGGAACTCTTGAACGTTCGAATGTACGCGTAAATGTCCTTAGCTTGCTTGTCGGACAATGACGCTTGGGAAAAATTGGGCATCGATGTCGAAGGGGTGACTGGCGCGACATTTGCGCGTCCGCGCAAGAACGTCAAAAATTGTTGCTCGGTCGCCAAATTACCCCAATGGCCCACAAACTGGCGCGCTCCCGTTTCGCCGTTGTAGCCGTGGCAAGCGTAGCATCCATAGGCGTAATACAGCCCTTTGCCTGCGATGGTGTTTCCGGTGACAGGGCTGGTAGGGGGCGGGGTGTTGCCGGGCGCCGCGCCGCCCCGGCCCCCGCGTCCGCCGCCCTGAGCGAAGAGCGCGGCCGGGACCGCCAAACTTACTGTCAGCACCGCCGCGAACCAGCGGCCTTTCCATTCCTTCTTCATTCCATTCCTACCTCGGCTGAGTGACCACGTCGATCATATAGGGCTCGCCGCGCTTCGCCGAAGCCACGCCGCGCTTCAAAGCGGCCTGCAGCTTCGTTGGATCGGTGATCGGTCCTTCGCCCGCCATGCCATAGCCGGCTGCCATCTTCGCGTAATCGAGGAACGGCTCGCGCAACGTGCTGCCGATGTGCGCACGCTCGGCGCCGCGTCCTCGAACTCCCGCCATGTACTCCACGAACATATATTCCTGGTGCCAAGCCCGATTGTTATGCATCACGGTGAGCATGGGCAGCTTGTGATGCACGGCCGTCCACAGGACCCCGGGAGCGTAGTTGAGATCGCCGTCAGTTTGAACGTTGACGACGATTCGATTGCGGGCCTTCGCCGCCAGAGCCGCGCCCACCGACGCCGGCGCGCCGTAGCCCATTCCGCCGGCGCCTTGCCCTCCCAGGTAGCTGTACGGCTTATTGTGATCCCACAACTGCGCGTTATGCCCACCGGAAAAACCGCTGGGCGACGACAAACACCAATCCTCGTTCATGATCAGCGGCCAGAGTTCCGCGTATACGCGCGCGGTGCTGATGGGGCTTGCGTTCCAGCCGGCCCTCTTGCTTTCCAGAGCCTGGGTTAGAGCTGTTATACGGGCTTCATGATTCGCCTGGGTGTGCTTCGCAATGCGAGCCTGGATCCGCGATTTCTGATCCGAGGTCATCTGAAGTTTCACTTGCTCGATGATCAACGGAAGGCTCGCTTCGGCGTCGGCCTCAATTGGCGCCGCGCCGGCCACGGCATTCCCCTTGCCGCCGCCCTTTCCACCGCGGCCCCCGCCGCCTCTTCCGCCGCCCCCGCTAAGGCCGCCGAAACCGATATTCACGGTGTCGCGCTGCGGAACGATACGAGCCAGCGCCGGACCCTCGATTGCGGCTTGTGCGCCTCCCGTTTCAAGGCCAAGCGTATAGTCGTAATTCGTGTCCGCGCCGGGCCCGCAAAGCGTATGGCGCTGCGGGAAACTCATCGGTCCGTTCGTCGCGGCCGTACTGGTCGAAGCGCCCACCAGTTCGGCGAGTTCCACTGCGCGCTTGACTCCTTCCGGCGTCCGCAGGCGGCCCACGGCGATGCGCGGATTTTGAGCGTCCAGCAATCCCTTCGCGATTTCTTTGGCGCGCGTCGAGTCGATGGTGAGGAACTGCGGGGGTTTGTACCCGGGAATCTTGGTGTTGAGAGCGTTGTCCTTTTGAAGTTCACTGCTCAACACGACTAATGTTGGTGCCATCGGCGGGGTAATGGCCTCGTTGTAAGCGCGTTGAATGGCGCTCAGAGCCTCATCGATCGTCTTTGGCTCGGCATCCCATTTCGTAAAGCTGCGAACGATGCCCGCCATATCGTGGGCCGTATGCGCCGCGATGAAATCCGGATCGTTGCCCGCGATCATCAGCACCGGCACGCGATCGTAATAGGCCTGATAGATCGACATCGCCGCGTGCTGAATGCCGATGGTCCCGTGCAGGAGCGCGAGCATCGGCTTGCCTTCGGCTTTGGCGTACCCGTGAGCCATGGTCACTGCCGATTCTTCGTGCAGAGCCGTGATGAACTCCGGCATGCGGTTCGGCGGATTGCCGTAATTGATGAACGACTCCTGCAGCCCCTCGAAACTCGATCCAGGATTGGCCGCGACGTATTCGACTCCCAATTCGCGAAGCGTCTGGACCATCAGGTCGGAGCCGGGCCGCGTGATCGTGCGCTGCACCGCCGGCGGCCGCACATTTCCCGCGTCGCGATCGAGTTGCTCCTGCGTGGGAGCGGGTGCGCCCGTGGAGGCCGGCCCGCTTCCACCATTTTGCGCTCTCGTATTCTGAGCCTGAGCTTCCACAAACGGCGTGGCGCTCGCCAACGCCGCCGTTCCGGCTGCGGTTTTGAGGAATCCGCGCCGCCCGACCGAATTTTTCTGGGATTTCAACATGATCTCTCCTCTCCGCCTGAACTATGAGGGCCCATAACTTCGGCTCCGGTATCCAATAATATCAGTCCTTGCCCATCTTCGCCCGTCGTCGCCGCGTGTAGGCGGATCGTCCCTTTGATTCGTCTCTAACTTTTGGCGCCCATGGAAAAAAGTGCCCTGTACCCACGAATCGTGCCCTTGCTCATCTTTTCCGCCCTGAGGTTGGCCGGACAGACTGCTCACGCCATGCCTCTGGAACAAACCCGGTATGAACTCAAGATGGGGCAGCCGGTTCCCCTCGCAGCGCCGAGCGAAACGCTCGATTTCCTTCGAACCGCGAAAAGCCGGAGCATCCAGATCGAAGGCGCGAAGGCAGACGGACTGGTGATCGGGCAGGACCGCAGTGGAAGGATGGTGCTGGCAGCGTCGCCCCGAGCCAAAACCGGCGAGTACAGCGTCACACTTTCCGCCATCAGCGCGACGGGCGAGCAGCGGCAGGCCGTCGTGGCTCTGGCCGTCGCTGCGCCGGACGCGGTGCCCACCGGTTCAACTCGAAATCCCGTGGTGCTCCTGAATGGATGGGAGGAAGGCTTCACCGGTTCGTGTCCCATATCCAGCAGCTCATCGGATACCTTCGGCAATCTTGCCTCATATCTGGTGAGCGATGGTGTTCCCGACGTGTATTTGTTCGATAACTGCCTGGTGGATCCGAATCAGCTCGTCGAAACGTTGGGCAACGACTTGGGGACTTTCCTGAATTCGATAAAGTACACCAACGGCCAGCAGGTTCCCCAGATCGACCTGGTGGCTTTCAGTTTGGGCGGACTGATCGTCAGGGCGTATCTTTCCGGGCTTCAGTCCGATGGGGCGCTTACGCCCCCATTCCCTACGCTGGTCGGGAACGTGGTCCTGATCGCTTCGCCAAATTTCGGTTCCTTCGTTGCCGGCAATTATGCCATCGCGATTACCGCAGGTACGCAAGACGCCGAGCTAATCCCAGGGAGCGCGCTTCTGTGGAACCTCGCGACTTGGAACCAATACTCCGACGATATGCGTGGAACCAACGCCGTCGCTGTCGTTGGCAACGCGGGGACCTACACATCAAGCCTTGAAGCCACTACGGCATTGAACAATGCCAGCGATGGCATTGTGTCCACCACCAGCGCCTCCGTTGGTTTTGTGACCGAACAGGCCGGCGTCACGCGCATTGTTCCCTACTGCGATGTGGACCCGTCCGCATACACCAACACATCGTTCGGAACATTCGCGTGCGACGCACCGGGAATAGCCAACGTTACCAGCACGTCCCAGGAGACCGGAGAAATCGTTCGCTCCTTTCTCGGCGGGACTTCGGCCTGGATGTCGATAGGGACGAGCCCCACTACCGACCCGTTTTTGTCGATGGATGGCGGCTGGGTTTTCGCATTTGTAAGCCCAGCGGGCAGTTACGCTTCCGATGTGACCCAGGTAGTATGGGGCACTCTTGACTTAACAGATGGCGGCGATACGAACACCATATACTACCAGGACTTTGTCTCCGGGACAGGCGTCTTCGAGGTGACGAGTACGTCGCTGGGAACCTGGGGTTGTGGTTCGTGGACGGCGCCTGTAAGCTACTTTTCCGCTCTGCGTTGCAAGCTAGACCCAAACATTACTTCAATTGGCCCGCCGTTATCCACGTTTCCCAAAGTGGTCACGGCGGGCGTGACCATCACCATAACCGGGGCGGATTTTGGTTCAAAATGCAGTAATTGCACCGTGACGGCGCTCCTGGCCGGTGCCACGACCGCGCAGGCTCTGCAAATCGGTTCGTGGAGCAGTACCCAAATTACCGCTGCCCTTCCCGCCAGTTACATAGGTCTGGTTACCATCACCGTCAATGCGTCGACGGGAACCGACTCCATCGCGATTATAGCGGCCCTGTCGTCCACTACAAGCACCATCGCCGTGTCCCCGACGAGCTTGCAATTCAGCTATACCTCCGGTGGCGCTGCTCCTGCGGCGCAATCCATCCAGATAACGAACAGTGGCAGCGGAACGCTCGCGTGGACCGCTACGGCAAGTGCGAGCTGGTTGAGCGTGGCATCCGCTTCGGGGGGCGCGTCGGGGACCGCGCCGTCGACGGTTTCCGTGTCGGTTTCCCCCTCCGGTCTGAGCGCGGGAACGTACACCGGCAGCGTGCAAATCTCGGCATCCGGCGCCTCGAACACTCCTCTGTCCGTCGCCGTCACCTTTACGGTTACAGCGCCATCCTCGCTGATGGTCGCCCCCACAGGGTTGAGTTTCAATTATTCCGTCGGCAGCGCCGCACCGGCCGCACAGACGGTGTCCATCAGCAATACCGGTGGTGGCACGCTCACCTGGACCGCTTCTACCACGGCTTATTGGATTGCTCTCACTCCGGCGTCGGGAACCGCTCCCGGTACTCTCTCGGTATCGATGAATCCCGCAAATCTGGCGGCTGGAACGTACACAGGTACCGTTCAAATCACGGCTGCAGGCGCAACGGGCAGTCCGGCTTCCGTAACCCTGACGCTGGTGGTTCAGGGGACGCAGCCGGCCCCTTCCATCAGCGCGGTGACAAACGCCGCCAGCTTCCAGTCTGGCGCGGCTTCAGCCACGTGGATATCGATCTTTGGGACGAATCTATCCACCACGACTTACACCTGGCAAGATTCCGACTTTGTAAATGGGATGCTCCCGACTTCACTCGAGGGCATATCGGCGACGATTAACGGCGTGTCCGCTTTTGTCGAATATATCAGCCCGTCGCAGATCAACGTGTTGGCGCCAGACGATAGCACAACCGGTTCGGTCCAGGTTCAGTTAACCGTGGCGCAGCAGGCGAGCAACAGCCTAACGGTGCAAAAGACCCAGTTTTTTCGCGCTTTTTTCACCATTGACAACGGCCTGTATGTAGCCGCGCAGCATGCGAATTTCGAACTGGTCGCCAGTTCGGGCCTCTTGCCTGGAGTGACTAGCAGTCCGGCGCAACCGGGCGAGACCATCCTGCTCTATGGGACGGGATTCGGCCCGACCACCCCGGCCGTTCCCACATCTGGATTGGTGACAACGCCGGAACCGTTGGCGAATTCGGTGCAGGTTACTATCGGAGGAACCGCCGCCTCCGTCGTCTTCGCCGGCTTGATAGGACCGGGACTTTATCAACTCAACGTGACGGTGCCCACCAGCCTGCCAAGCGGAGACGCCCCAGTCGTGGCGACCATTCAGGGGATTTCTACGCAGACGGGAGTTTCGATCACGGTGCAATAAGTGCATCGCGAATACGTTGTGCGCGGTGAGGAATAAGCGCACAGCGAATGTCGTCCAGGGCTGACCTGGACCAGATCTTACCCCGGGCGGAGCTTCGCTCCCTTTCGCAGATCTCGACCGGAAAAGCACACCGGATCGGAGCGCGCGTCGCCGGGAGGGGAGCTCGCCACATAGTCGGCCGGGGATCGCGATTCAGTCCTACGTCACGGACATCGCCAACGATGCCGATAACCTGGCGGGCCGGTTCTTCGAGAAGCGGGCCTGCTCCTTTCGCGATGAAGATGCGGTCTCTGAGCGGGTCGCCTTGCGGCCAGAACTTGCTCGCCATGGCTTGATTGATGATGACGACGCCTGGCGCCTCCCCATTGTCACGGTCCGTGAACGAACGCCCGCGCAGCAACGGAATTTTAAAAATATTGAAATATTCCGCTGAGACACTGGTCCAGCCCGCGGAACCATGATTGGGATCGTCTAGAGGTCGGCCAACTACGGTAACGGATAGGAACCCGTCGCCTTCTAGCGGCACACAACAAGCACCACCCGCGACCACGACTCCAGGAATCGTATCTAGACTGCTGAGTCCGTCGAGGACCAGTCTGGCAACATTGGCGGTCTTCTTAAAACGCTGGTCGGCGAGCGACATCTTGGCCACTAGGACATCGCGCGCGTCGAAACCCGGAGTGACAGCGCGGAGGGCGGCAAACGTACGAATCAGCAGACCTGCCCCAATCAACAGGACCACAGCCATGGCGATCTCGCCGACCACTAGGAGGGATCGGGTCTTCTTCTGACGGGAGCCGGTGCCGGAGGCTCCTCCGCTCTCCTTGAGAGTCGAGCTCAAGTCTGCGCGGGCGAGTTGCAACGCCGGGATAAGTCCAAAGAGAACGCCGGTGCTCAAAGAAGCGGAAATGGTGAATGCGAGAATTCGCCAGTCCAGGTGGACCGCGGAGCCGTGGTCGCCGACTCGAGGGATATTGCCAGGATTCAAGGCAAGAAGTGCGTGAACTCCGAGCATGCCAATCGCTAGTCCCACTGCGGCTCCCGCCACTGAAAGCACAATGCTCTCAGTGAGCAGTTGCCGGGTGATACGGCCGCGGCCCGCCCCCATGGCCGCCCGGATGGCAATCTCCCGCTTCCTGGTGGTGGCGCGGGTCAGCAAGAGATTGGCGACGTTTGAGCACGCGATTAAGAGAACAAGACTGACCGCGCCGAGAAGAATCCACAAAGATGCTCCCACGTCACCGACCACAAAGTCTCGAATGGGAAGGACGGTGAAACCGGCCTGCGCGTTCATGACAGCGGGAAATCTCCTGCGTAACTGGCCGGCTGCAATTTGCAGTTTGGCCTTCGCCATGCTGAGCGTCACTCCGGGTTTGAGCCGCCCTACTGCGGTAAGAAAGTGGTTTTGATCGAGGCTTTCAGGGTCGATCTGAAGAGGCATCCAAACCTCGGTCGGCGGATCTTTTTCGGTGCGCGCCCCGGGGGCCGCGATTCCGATAATTTCGTACGGCTCGCCGCTAAGAGATATGGTTGCGCCGATCGCGTGCGGATCGCCGCCGAAACGCCGTTTCCAAAGTGCATCGCTGAGCACGGCCACGCGGGGACCGTTCTGGCGCTCCTCATCGTCTGTGAACGTGCGGCCTAGCGCCATGCGCAGAGAACCGAACGCCCGGAAATAGTCGACGCTGACCGTGGCAGATTGGAGTTGCTCCGGGTACGCGGTGGCGGTCAGACTCACTACGCCGTACCGGTAGGCCGACACACTTTCAAACGCGTCGGTCTGCTGCCGCCAGAGAATGAATTTCATGATCGAGGCAAGGTAATCCGTTCGATAATCCGAATCCCTGCTCCCCGAATGAGTATTCGAAAAAGCGACCAAACGTTCAGGCTCAGGATACGGCGCGGGCCTCAGCAGGACGGTATCGACCACCGAAAATACGGCTGTGTTCGCCCCGATGCCGAGCGCCAGAGCGACAACCGCGGTGATGGTGAAATCGGGGCGTTGCAGGAACATGCGAAGGGACTGCTTCAGGTCCCTGAGGAAGGTTTCCATTTGCCCAGGCGATTCCTATAAAGAGCTTAGACGATTGATAAAGGTGGATGGAGGAACGTCTAACGCCGTTCAGCAGCGAAAGCGTTAGACTTGTTCCTGGCGAAACACAAGAAACGGAGGCAGCCATGCGAAGACGAGTGGCTATCGGACTCGTTGTAGGAAGTGCGTGGGTGGCGGGTACAACTCTTGCGCAGGTTCCCGGCGCCCTGCCCACTTTCGAGGTCGCATCGATCCGGCCACCCGACTTCCCAGGGCGCGGGGGCCCGGGAGGAACGAAGGGAGGCGGCGGCGGACGGGGAGGTCCCGGACCGAACAGAATTGACGCGCAACGCATGGATTTGCCATTCGTGTCGATTGGGGACCTGCTTCCCTACGCGTTCAGGGTAAAGGATTACCAAATTGCCGCTCCCGCTTGGGTGCGCCAATCAAGGTGGAGCATCTCCGCGAAACTGCCGGACGGATCATCGCAAGATCAGGCCCCCGACATGATGCAAGCTTTGCTGATCGAGCGGTTCAAATTGGCGGTCCATCGCGAGAAACGCGAGCAACCGGTCTACACCCTTGGCGTGGCGAATGGTGGATTGAAAGTGCAGAAAGCATCGCCCGGAGAATATCCCGCTTGGGACGGGAGTTTCCCGGGTTTCGGTTTTCGGGGTCCGCTGCAATCGGGCGCGCCGATTACCGGTCGTATCGTCCCAGCAGCGAATTGCACGAGACGCTATGAATTCGTCCCCCTGCCAATGGCCGCGTTCGCCGATGCGCTCACCCTATTTCTGGGCAAGCCGGTGGTGGATGAGACCGGGATGGAGGGCAATTATAGGGTGATTTTGGAACTGACAGGCGAAGCGGAAGCCGGCGTGATGATGAACATAATTCGACCGGAAGGTCTGCCCCTGCCTTCCCCGGGCGGCGGAGGAGGCCGCGGCGCGGCGGGCGGCGGCGATCTGACCCCACCACCCCCTCCACCACCTGGACCACCTCCGAACGACGTCTCACCAGGATGTCCCAATCCCATAACCTTATTGGGCGACGTTGTCGGAACGCCCGATGCCGCCATTATGAAAGCGGTGCAGCCACTCGGGCTGAGGCTGCAACCCGGCAGAGCTCCGATTGACACGATTGTGGTCGACCATCTGGAGAAGGCCCCAACCGAGAATTGAGAGCGCTTGTTATGACGACTGGCGCTAGCGCGGCAAAGGCCGAACGGCTCGACAGCCGAACCCGGCGCCGCGTCACCACTCATCTGATGCCCTTCCTTTTCGCGCTGTACGTGATCGCCTATATCGACCGTATCAACATAAGCTTCGCGGGCCTTCAGATGACGGGCGACTTGGGATTCACCGACGCGGTATTCGGGTTCGGCTCGGGCATATTCTTCTTCGGCTACACTCTGCTGGCTATTCCGGGCGCGATGCTGGTGGAGGGATGTAGTGCGCGCAAGACCATGGCGGCGACTATGGCCCTGTGGGGATTGGTCGCGTCGGCGACGGGCTTCATTCGGACAGCGCACGAGTTCTACGCGATGCGTCTTCTGCTGGGCGTAGCGGAGGCTGCATTTTTCCCCGGCATGATCACCTATCTGAGTCATTGGTACCGCTCGGAAGATCGGGCCAAAGCGGTGGCGATGTTTATGACAGCTATTCCGGTATCGAGGGTGATCGCGTCGCCGATTTCAGCCGCGTTGCTGAACGTGAGATGGCTGGGATTGGGCGGCTGGCGGTGGCTGCTGATTCTGGAGGGCGCGCCGGCAATCGTTTTCGGCATCGCCAGCCTGTTCTACCTAACCGATCGTCCAGAAGACGCGCGCTGGCTGAGCCAGGACGAACGCGATTGGCTATGCGGTGAGCTGAAACGGGAGGCCGTCGGGCGACAGCATGGTGAACGAAATCCGTTGCTGGCAGCCATCCGTCGATGGGATGTCTGGCTGCTGTGTCTGGCTTACTTCGGAGGAACCACCGGCGAATATGGGTTGAGCTTATGGCTTCCGAAGATTCTGCAACGCATGGGAAGCCTGACGGCCGCAAAAACTGCGCTATTGACGGCCATTCCATCGCTGGCCGCGATCCCGATCATGTTGCTCTGGGGCTGGAGTTCGGACCGCCTAGGGGAGCGGCGATGGCACGCCGCGATCCCACGCATGATAGCGGGGATCTCACTCGGCGCGATCGCGTACCAGTCCTTGGGAGTGCCGGCTGCCCTAGGCGCGTTTTCCCTCGCGACGGCGGGCATTGCCTCGGGTTATGGACCCCTGTGGGCGATGCCCGGCGCGTTTTTGGGATCGAGCGCCGCCGCGGCTGGCATCGGATTGATCAACGCGTTCGGCAATCTGGGCGGTTTCGCTGGGCCGTCGGTGATCGGCTGGTTCAGTTCGACGAGCGGCTACGCAGGCGGGCTATGGGCCGTGGCCGGGGCGCTGATTGCTTCGGGAGCGTTCGCTCTGTTGGTGCGAAAGCGGGGAATCGCACCGGTGCACCGGACTCATTGAACGCGCACAACGCATTCGCTGTGCGCTTACGATTCGATCGCCGCAAGAGAACGTTCGGCCCGGCGAACACGCGTCAAACGGGGGCGCAGCACCCGATTCCACCACATAATCGCGCCGGTCACGACCATTGCTGCGGGAGCCAATCCGAAGAGAGCCCAAACAGCTTTGGTCGTCTGATCGCACAGGCCCGGGCCCCTACAGGGAATCCCGATTCCTTGAATGCGGCCGAAATGCAAATAGGCGACCCAATAAATGACCCGGTCGACGACGCGTCTCCCGGCGTTTGCGGCGGTGACAGGTTGGATCCAATCGGCGAGGTCTTGAATTCTCTCCGGAATCGCGAGATAGATGCCACTTATCCCGAAAATCAAGACGAAGCCGAGGCTCCAGAAGCCGATCATACTGTGCAAATGCCAGATGAAGCGCTTCCATCCCACGCCGCGATGAAGCGTCAGGCTTCTGCGCCATGTTTTGATGCCCGGCCACCAAATCGTCAGACCGGTCGCGGCCAGCGCGAGTACGGCTACTGCGCCGATGCCGTTCACTTCCCGGCCGGTTGGTCCCGCGAACAGATTATCGTGGAGATCCACCACCTCGGCAACCAGCCACATGCCCATGGGCACCAAATCGCCAAGGTCTTGCCCGGTACGAGGATCGAACCGGCGCTTCTTGTTTTGCTTGCCCCGAACCAGGTGGATGTCTACCGCCTGATCGGGATTGGTTGCCCGTGAGATTCTCACCACGCGATAGCCGGGATACAAGCGCCGGACCGCTTCGGCGAGTTGGGAGTCGCTCAGGCGTGGTTCCGAACTCTTGGAGATGATTGGGTCCGGCGTCGTTGCCCTGTAAAGCTCATTCCAGTAGACCAGCACGCTGCCGGTCACACTGATCATGAGGAGGTAGAGGCCTACGGCGATACCGCTCCATAAGTGCACCTGAAAGAGCGCCCTTCGCAACCAGACCTTCTGCGGCTGCCGAATCCACCGCTGCCAAACGGTCGAATGGTTGCTCGGGCCCACTCGCATAGGCTACAACACACCGTCCATCGCGTCAATGCGACGCCACGCGTGGTAGACTCGCATTTTTGTGCTATGCGATACCTGTTTGCAATTGCCCTCTCTCTGATGTGCTCCACTGCGTTGGTCGGACAAGCCAGGCGTGTCGATGACGCCGCGCTCAAGAACACCGGAAAATCGGCGTCCGATGGCGACTGGTTGACTTACGGCCTCACGCCGGGCGAGACGCGCTTTAGTCCCCTCAAGCAGATCGACGTGTCCAACGTAAACCGCCTCGGACTCGTGTGGTCGTATGAAGTGGGAGACGGCGGAGGGGACCAGGAAGCCACGCCGCTGGTATGGAACAACACGATCTTTGGCGTTACCAACTGGAGCATCGTGTTCGCCGTCGACGCTCGCACGGGCAAGGAGAAATGGCGCTGGGATCCCGAGGTGAACCGCAAGGCCACCGGCGACAGGCTGTGTTGCGGCGTCGTGAATCGTGGACTGGCGCTTTACGACAACAAAATCTATGTTCCCGTGAACGATGGACGCCTGGAGGCGCTCGACGCGGCGACGGGGAAGCCGGTTTGGGAAGCTCGCGTCGCGTACCCGCAGAACGACCAGACCCTGACCATCGCGCCCCGCATCGCCAAGGGCAAAGTGATTGTCGGAGCGGCGGGCGCTGACCGTCCCACCCGCGGCTTTTTCGCCGCCTACGACGCCCAAACGGGCCGCGAGATCTGGAGGTTTTGGACCGTTCCGGGCGACCCCGCCAAGGGCTTTGAGTCTTCGGCCATGCGCAAGGCCGCGGCGACTTGGGACGGCGAATGGTGGAAGCTTGGCGGAGGCGGCTCGGTGTGGGACGGAATATCCTACGACCCCGATAACGGGCTGCTGTATGTCGGCACAGGCAATGCCGAGCCGTGGCCCGAGGCGCTTCGCACGAAAGACGTAAGCACCGGCCATGACAACCTGTACGTCGCCTCCATCGTCGCCGTGCATGTGGACACGGGTGAGCTGAAGTGGCACTACCAGATGGTTCCCGGAGACGAGTGGGATTACGACAGCGTGCAGCAGATGATCCTCGCGGATCTGAACATCGACGGCAAAACGCGCAAGGTGATCATGCAGGCGAATAAGAACGGCTTCTTCTACGTGCTCGACCGCATCACCGGCGAGTTCATTTCGGCTCAGCCGTTTTCCCGGGTCACTTGGGCCAAGGGGATCGATCAAAAGACGGGACGGCCCCTAATCAACGCAGAAGTGAAGTACGGGAAGGAGCTTGTCCCGGTATCGCCGGGAGGAGGCGGCGCCCACAACTGGTCGCCGATGTCCTTCAATCCGCAGACCGGCCTGGTCTACATTCCCACTCGCGGCTGGGACACATTTAACTACTCCGTCAATTACGACTTCAACCCCGAAACCGCGCGTGGCGTCGGGCTGACGGGGCTGAATATGAACACGAATGGGTTGCAGAAGAAGCCGGCTGGGCCCGCCATCGGCCCCGAGCCGCTGGAAGGCGGCAATCTTAGCACGTTGGTCGCCTACGATCCCGTGAAACAAGAGATCAGCTGGCGCGTGCCGGTGGGCAATAGCCGGTACGGCGGTACGCTGAGCACCGCGAGCAATCTGGTATTTCAAGTTGCGCCGGATGGGCGCCTGATTGCGTATTCCGCCGATAAGGGCCAAAAACTGTTTGAGCTGGCCACGGGGATGCGCTTCGGGATGGGCCCGCCGATCACCTTTTTAGTCGATGGGAAACAGTACATCGCGCTGATGGGCGGCAATGGAGGTACGCAGAGTCCAGGCCAAACCGGTCCCGGCGGGGGCAGCCCCCACGCAGCAGAAGCCTCGGCTGCTCGTTTTTGGACTAGACGGCAAAGCCGAATTGCCCAAGCCCGGCTCCGCGCCCGCGCCAGCATCGGCGGATCCACATCAACAGTAGACTCGAATTACCCGGCTTGAGAGCCGAGGACACCTTACAATGGGTTCTGAAGTGCCCGAGCTTGATCGCATTACCCGGAACCCCGCCGTGATGGGCGGAAAGCCGTGTATTCGCGGGATGCGGGTGACAGTGGGCACGGTAGTGGGGCTGGTGGCCTCTGGCCACAGCTCCAGCGAAATCCTCGAAGCGTATCCGTATCTGGAGGAGGATGACATCCGGCAAGCTCTTTCCTACGCGGCTTGGCGAGCCGAAGAGATCGAGATTGCTTTGCCTGTAGCGTGAAGCTCCTCATCGACATGAGCCTAAGCCCGCTCTGGGTGAGTTTCTTTGAGCAGCACGGAATCGAGGCGCTCCACTGATCCAATGTTGGCAAGGCCTCAGCGCCAGATACCGAGATCCTGGAGTTCGCGGGCGCCAAGGGATTCATCGTTTTTACGCACGACCTCGACTTTGGAACACTGCTGGCGGCGCGTAGGCCGCAGGCCCAAGCGTGATTCAGGTGCGAACGCAGGATGTCCTTCCATCCGCGATTGGGGAAGCTGTGCTTCGGGCACTTCGGGTGGCAGAGGACAGCCTCGCCTCAGGAGCTCTCGTGACCGTGGAACCGGGACGTCAGCGGGTTCGGATATTGCCGGTCTGAACTCATCGCGACGACCCTGTTCCAGTACACGCGGGAAAGTCAACCGGCCGCCAGCTTATCGAAGAATCGCTTGATCATCATCTTCGCCGTGGCGTCGACCAACCGCTGGCCGACGGCGGCGATGGTGCCGCCTACCTGAACGTCGCCTTCATAAGAAACTTCGGTTCCTTCGCCCGAAGGAGTGAGTTTCAGCAAGCCTTCGCCCTTCATGAAGCCGATCTTCCCCGAGCCTTCCACGGTTAGTTTGAAACTCGTGGGCGACTGTTGGTCTGTGATGCGCACCTTGCCGTCGAACGCGCCGGAGATGCTGGCCATGGCCATCTTCATCTTCATGCGATACTCGTCCGGACCGATTCTTTCGAGCGACTCGCAGCCGGGGATGGCGCGGGCGAGCACCTCGGGGTCTTGCATCATTTGATAAGCGCGATCCGGCGGGACCGCAAGGGTGGAAGTTCCCGAAATTTTCACGCGGTTCTCGAGAGCGCGACGGCGATAGCTCGCGCGGCGTGGATGGCGGCGAGATGACGGCGGTATTCGGCCGAGGCATGGATGTCGGAATTGGCTTCGACGCCCTGGGCTACCAGATTCGCCGCCGCTTCGATCTCCGCCGGCGAGCCGCGGCGGCCCTCCAGCGCGCGCTCCACATGAGACGCGCGAAAGGCGCGGTTGGAAAGACCGGTGACGCCGACGCGCGCCATCGAGACTTTGTCTCCTGCCTTACGAATTCGCACCGCGATTCCTACAATCGCGAATCCGCTGGCCAACTGCGCGACTTTTTGGTACGCCGTCCCGGTTCCTTGATCGTCCACGGGTACGATCACCTCGCGAATCACCTCGCCGGGTTCCAGCGCGGTGGTCAACGTATCCACGAGGAAATCGTCGACGGAAACGGTGCGCTCGCCGCCGGAGCCTTGCAACACCAACCTTGCTTCCAAGGCTTGAAGCGCGGCGGGGTAATCCGCGGCGGGATCGGCATGAGCGGCGCTGCCGCCGATGGTGCCCATGTTGCGCACCTGCACGTCGCCGATATGCGAAGCGGTTTCCGCCAGCAGCGGGCATTTGCCGCGCACCAGCGGCGAGGTTTCCACTTCGAAATGCGTCGTGGTCGCGCCGATGCGCAGAGTCGCGCCGTCCTGGCGGATATAGTTCAGTTCCTGCACGCGGCCCAGATCCACCAGACGCTCCGGCGCGGCCAGGCGCAGCTTCATGGCGGGAATCAGGCTCATGCCTCCCGCCAAAGGCTTACCGCCCGCGGCCAATAATCCGAGTGCTTCCTCTAGCGTCTGGGGCGCGGAATATTCAAAAGTTTGCGGAATCATGCCGCCCTCCCGCTGACCAATCTCCAGATTTTTTCCGGCGTCATCGGCATATCGATGTGGCGAACTCCCAGCGGCGCGAGCGCGTCCACCACCGAATTCACCACCGCCGGCGACGCGCCGATGGTTCCGGCTTCGCCCACGCCTTTCACGCCCAACGGATTTACGGGCGTAGGAGTGACGGTGCTGGCTGTCTCAATCCACGGCATCATGTGCGCTCGGGGCATGACGTAATCCATAAATTCGCCGGTTACGAGCTGGCCGTTGTCGTCATAAACGGCCTGCTCCCACAACGCCTGGCCGAGGCCCTGAGCGACGCCCCCATGCACCTGGCCGTCGACCAGAAGAGGATTCAGAATCTTGCCACAATCGTCCACGGCGATGTAGCGGCGAATGGAAATCGCTCCTGTATCGCGATCGACCTCCGTCACCACCAGATGCGCGCCGAAGGGGAACGTGAAATTGGGCGGCTCCCAAAAGCTGGTGGCCACCAGCCCAGGCTCGGCGCCGGGCGGAAGCTTCAGGGCGCGATAGGCGGCGAATGCGATTTCCTTGAGCGATACGGTTTTTCCGGTCTTATGATCAATGCACTGGCCGCCCGCGAATTCGACATCCTCGCTTTCGAGCAGCATGGCGCCGAACTGCTTGATCTTGGTCTTGAGGTTCTGCAAAGCGAAATAGACGGCCGTGCCGCCGACGGCCGTCGAACGGCTGCCGAAGGTGCCGATGCCGTACTGCACCAGCGAAGTGTCGCCGTGGAAAACCAGAACATCGTCGATATCCACGCCCATTTCATCCGCGGTGATTTGCGCGAAGGTGGTTTCCTCGCCCTGGCCATGCGGAGAAATGCCGGTCATGATGGTGATCTTGCCGGAAGGCTCGATCTTGACCTGCGCGCTCTCCCAGCCGCCGGCGGGTGTCGCGGGCGAAGGACCCATCGCGCAGATTTCGCCGTAGGTGCACAGGCCGATGCCCATGAGCTTGCCCTGATCGCGAGCTTCTTTCTGCTCGCGGCGAAGCTTTGTGTAGTCCGCCAGCTCCATCGCCTTGCGCAGCGGCGCGGCATAATCGCCCGAATCGTATACAAGCCCCGTAGCGGTGGGGAACGGAAATTCCGAAGGCTCGGGGAAATTCTTGAGGCGGATTTCGGCGGGATCCATTTTGAGCTCGGACGCGACCATGTCCACCATGCGCTCGATCCCGTGGGTGGCCTCCGGCCGCCCCGCGCCGCGGTAGGCGTCGGTGGCCACGCAATTGGTGAAGGCGCCGACGATGTCCGCGCGGATGTTTTTGGTCTTGTACAGACCCGGCATCATCAGCACGCTTAGCGTGGGGATCGCGGGCGTAAGCAAGGAAAGAAAAGAGCCGAGATCTTGAATGATTTTGAGCTTGATCCCGGTAATTTCGCCGTCGCGCTTGGCCGCGATTTCGTAAAAGTCTGCGTGGCCGCGTCCGTGGATGGTGCAGGTGAAATTCTCGCGCCGCGATTCGATCCACTTGATCGGCTTGTGGACCCTCATGGCCACCCAGGACATGAGGATCTCTTCCGCGTAGGTATCGATTTTGCTGCCGAACCCTCCGCCGACTTCCGGCGCCACTACGCGCAGGCGATTCTCCTCGAGGCTTAAAATTTGCGCGACCAGCGATCGCACCAGGTGCGGCGCCTGCGTCGATGTGTACAGCGTCAGGAAACGCTCCGCCGGGCGAAAATCCGCCACCACTCCGCGCGTCTCCATCGCGTTGGGAACCAGCCGCTGGCTGGTGATGCGCTGCTTGACGATCACGTCCGCCTCGGCGAACGCCTTATCCACTTCTCCACCCTCCTGATGGAAAGTGAACGCGGTGTTATCGGGCCATTGCGGATGCACGGCGGGCGCGCCGGGTTCCAGCGCTTTTTCCGGATCGGCTACGGCGGGGCGAACATCGTAATCGACCTCAATCGCCTCCGCGGCGTCGCGCGCGATGTAGCGGTCGGCGGCGACCACGACGGCCACTGGATGGCCGACGAAGTAGACTCGGTCCATCGCGAGCAGATGGTGAGGCGGAACGCGCAGACCCGGCAGCGCGGCGCCGCAGGGAACCATGCCGGCGTTTTCCGTATCCTTGCCGGTAAACGCCGCGATCACGCCTTTCGTGGCCAGAGCTTTAGAGATATCGATGGAACGGATGTTGGCGGCGGCGTGCGGACTGCGGAGGACGGTCGCGTAGACCATGCCCGGCATTTTGATGTCGTCGACGTAGGTGGCCGTGCCGGTGATCAGCCGCGGGTCCTCGCGCCGGCGGATTCTCTTGCCGACCAGGGTTTCGGTCTTGGTTTTGGTGGTGGTGGCCATGGTTTAGGCTTTGCTCCTTGCGCCTTTCAGGCGCGCCCCGCTTTCGCTGCCGCCTTTACCGCGTTGACGATGTGCTGATAACCGGTGCAGCGGCAGATATTGCCTTCCAATCCTTTGCGGATTTCCTCCTCGGTGGGCTCCGGGTTGCGATCCAGGATTTGCTTCGAGGCCATAATCATGCCCGGAGTACAAAAACCACACTGAAGTCCATGCTCGTTCCAGAAGGCTTCCTGGACTTTGTGAAGCTTGCCATCGGAAGCGAGCCCCTCGATGGTAACGATCTTCGTGCCGTCAGCCTGCACGGCGAACATGGTGCAGCTTTTGATGGCCTTGCCGTTGACCTCGACGGTACAGGCTCCGCACAGCGAAGTTTCGCATCCGATGTGCGGGCCGGTAAGGCCGGCGATTTCGCGCAGATAGTGAATCAACAGGAGGCGCGGCTCCACGGTGTGGGAATAGGGAACGCCGTTAATAGTCAGGTTGATGGATTGGGACATGGCAAATGGGCGCCTGAGAATGACGCCAACAGAAGAAGATATCAGATCCTATGGCGGCTCGTCACGCGGGGCGGAGGCGGGCCACGACAGGTCTGCAGCTCAGCCCGTAGGAGAGCGGCGCACTGCTCGGCTCTCCGCCACGCGGATCAGGAGCCGAGGGCCCGATTGACGGAGCCCGAATCGGGGAAGGCCCTCGCCACGTCGGGGGCCAGCAACACAGTCCGTGCGGGCGCCTCTTTGCGGCCTGGACCCCGCGCGACCACAGGCAATGTGCGGAAATCGTACTCTGGGCGCAGTGCAGCGCCCTGTTTAGAGCTAGACGCCTTCCTCATAAAATTTTCGCTCGCTCCGGGTAGCCTTCCGAGCACTGACGATTCGAATCGCATCGCCCTCGTCAGTGTAGGCAACGACCAGCAGGTGGCCCCTCCCATGATGATGAATCGATGTTCTTCCACGGGATGGTCGGGATCTGCAAAGACCAAGAGAAGGCGCTAAAGACGCTGTGGAGCACCTCTTAGCCTCCAATGGAGCCTTCAGCTTCGGTCCGGACCTGGGCTGAAGCCCAGGTTGCAAGCTGAAGCTTGCTCTACCAACACTACACTGGAGGAATGCTCGAGGTCGAGCTTCGCAAATGGGACGACGATTTCCGGTTCCTGAGAGAACGCTTCCAAACAGTTCTGTTATCGATTGGGGAAGCCGAGCTCGCGCAATTGATTGAGGGCGCCTTCTCCGCGTCCGCCGAGACATCTGAGCCTCTTCCGCCCCGGGGAGTGCAAGCGATTTCGATGGCGTTTCAGCTCCTGAACATGGCGGAAGAAAACAGGGCCAATCAAGCGCGCCGGAAGCGAGAAACGGAGCTCGGCGCGGAAAGCGAGCCCGGCACATGGCCTTACCAGTTGCGGCAGCTTCGCGACGCGTCCTTCAGCGAATCCCAAGTGCGGGACGCGCTGCGCCGCATTCACGTTCAGCCCGTGCTGACCGCGCACCCTACGGAAGCCAAGCGGCCGGCGGTACTCGAACGTCTTCGCGAGATTTACTTGATGCTGGTGGAACGCGAAAATCCCACTCGCACTCCGATGGAGCAACAAGCGCTGCGCCGCCGCCTCGACGCCGCGATCGAGCGCCTGTGGCGCACCGGCGAAATTCTTCTGGAACGTCCGGGTGTGGAATCGGAAATCGGCAACGTGCTGCATTACGTCTCCAACGTCTTTCCCGGCGTGTTGCAACTGGTGTCGGAGCGCTTCCGCGAATCGTGGGATTTGGCTTTCCCCGGCACCGATCCTCCGCCCGAACCGAGGCTGACATTCGGAACCTGGGTGGGAGGAGATCGGGACGGCCATCCCTTCGTCACCACGGCCGTCACTCGCTTCGCCCTCGAATCGCTGCGCGAGAGAGCCTTGGGGGTCTGGCGCGATCGTCTCCGGTCGCTGGCGCAGGCCTTGAGTCTTTCGGATTCGATGCAGCCCGCGCCCGCGATTCTGCGGGATCGCATCGCAGCGTGCGGGCTCGCGGTGGAGCATGAGCCGTGGAGGCAATGGGCGCGCTTAATGCTCGACAAGCTGCCGCACTACCGGGTACCCCAAGAGCTCGCAGCGGATTTGCAATTGCTTTCCGATGCGCTGCGCGAATCCGGAGCGGACGGGGTGGCGAGAGCCGAAATCGAACCGCTTCAGCGCTTGGTATCCTCTTACGGATTTCATGGCGCGGCTTTAGATATTCGCCAATCGAGCGAAAAAGCCGAGGCCGCCGACAACATCGAAGTTCTGCGGATGATCCGCGAATGGACCGAAACGCATGGGTACGGATCAATCGGCTCGTTCATCGTGAGCATGACCCATTCGGCTCAGGATCTGTTGAACGTATACCGGTTGGCGAGCGAAGCAGGCCTCGCGCACGAGACTGCGGAGGGGCCGGCTTGCGAGATTCCGGTAGTTCCGCTCTTTGAAACTCTCGACGATCTCGAAAACAGCGGAGAAGTCCTGGCTGAGTTTCTTGCCCATCCCATGACCATCCGCACCCTCCGCCATCGTCAAGCGCGCGACAGCCGGGCGCGGCCCGTGCAAGAGGTCATGATCGGCTACAGCGACAGTAATAAAGACGGCGGCATCCTGGCCAGCCACTGGTATTTGCGCAAGGCTCAGATTCAGCTTGCGCGCGCGGCTCGCGAGGCGCCGATCGACGGAGCAGTGGAGCTGCGAATCTTTCACGGGCGCGGCGGCACCATTGGGCGCGGGGCGGGGCCGACGCACATTTTCCTCGAATCTCTGCCTTTCGGAACTCTCGAAGGCGAAATGCGCGTCACCGAACAAGGCGAGGTGATCGCCCAGAAATACGCGAATCGTTTGACGGGCGCCACTCACTTGGAGCGGCTGCTGGCGGGCGTCACTCGCTGGACACTGATGCACGAAGGGATGCACGAATGCGGTCCGGCGGTTTCCCATCCGGCGGAAGAGTGCTTCGAAGCGGTCGCGAATTTAAGCCGGGACGTTTACCGGAAATTGATCGAAACCGAGGGATTTCTCGATTTTTTCTCACAAGCTACTCCGATCGACGCCATCGAAGCGAGTCATATCGGCTCGCGTCCGGCGCGGCGTTCCGGCCAGCGCACTATTCGCGATCTAAGGGCGATTCCCTGGGTCTTCAGTTGGAGCCAGGCCCGGTTCAACTTGCCGGGGTGGTTCGGCGTGGGCAGCGCTTTCAACCGGACGCGCCAGAGCGAGCCGGAAGTGTGGAGGATCCTCACGCGGTCCGCGCGTTCCTGGACTTTTCTCTCCTACCTGCTCCACAACGTGGAATTCAGCGTGGCCGCGGCGGACGCGGGCCTGATGGTGGAATATTCGGAACTGGTGGAAGATTCGAGCGTGCGAACGCGGATCCTAGGGGCGATTCTGGAAGAATACGAGCGCACGCGGAGCATGGTGGAGGCGTTGCTCGGACCCGATCGCGAGCGCCGGCGTCCCCGGATGCTGAAGGCCATCGCCATCCGCCGCGCGGCCTTGACGCGTCTTCACCGGGAACAGATTTCGCTGTTGCGCGCCTGGCGCGCCAATCGCGATGAGCGAACGTTGGAAGCTTTGCTCGCCACCGTGAACGCGATCGCCGGGGGCTTAAAGACCACGGGGTAGGATAGAGAGCGTCGTGTGGCTGGGCGCGGTACCGCGCGCTTGACAAGTGTATGGTGTACATGTACACTAGACTCAGATGGCCGTCCCGCTCCTGACAATCGACCCCTCCTCGCCAACGCCTCTGGTCCGTCAAATTGTCGATCAGTTGCGAGTCCTGCTCGTGGAGGGCTCCTTGGCTCCCGGGTCGTCTCTGCCTCCTGTTCGGCGCGTGGCCACGGACCTGGCCGTTCACTTCAATACTGTGGCCCAGGCGTACCGGCAGTTGGCAGCGGAAGGATGGCTCGACCTGCGCCATGGCCGAGGGGCCGTGGTGGTGGAACGTGAAGCTCCATCTGCCTCACGGCGTGAAATTAGGGGCTATCGTCAAAAGCTGCGGGAGTTGGTCTCGCAGATGCGGGCCCGCGGAGTGTCCGCATCGCAGATCGCGGCGGAGTTGAAGACCATCGTGGAGGGAATCCAATGACAGCTCACATTTTGGCGATTCTCATTGCATTATGCGCGCAACTGGCCGCTTCGTTGTTGCTGCTGGCCTTGCCGTACATCACGCATCGCGATCTGCTTTTCGGCGTGCTGGTAGGCAGGGCATTTCGGTCTAGCCAGCCCGGCAGAAGAGCGTTGCAGCGCTACAGGCTCTGGATTTCGGTTCCCAGCGGCGCAAGCCTGCTCTCAATTCTGCTTTTCCGGAATCCCGCAATCAATGCCGCAGCGCTCATGTTGACAAGCCTGCTGGGGATGACTGCGTTCGTGTGCAAAACCGGGAATTGAAGTCATTCGCGATCCAGCCCCCTCGGGGGCACCATGCGGCGCTCGCTCCGCCGGAGCGCCTGCCGTGGTTTGCATGGCTGGGAGTCCTGCCGCTTGCATTCTTGGCCGTCGCTGCCGCGTATCTGCATGCTCATTGGGACCGCATTCCTCTTCGCTATCCCGTGCATTTCGATCTTAGCGGCGCGCCGGACGGGTGGGCGCACCGCTCCGTGCGCGGCGTCTACGGTCCGCTGGTATTGGGCGGCGAGTTCACCGCCGTGATGTTCGCAATGGCTCTGGCGGGGTGGTACGGCTCGCGCCAGTCGGATCGTATGCGAAAGCCCATGGTGATTGCGATGATCGCCGTGGAGGCGGCACTGGGGTTGACCTTCGGGTCAGTCGCGCTCAGACTTCCGGGCGTCCTGAGCATACCCGTCCCTTGGCTGGTGTTCGGGCCGCTTGTCGTGGTGATCCTGGCGATGGTCTATGCCCTGCACGAGTCGAACAAGCCGAGCGATCCCGTCGACCCCACACCCAATGAATGCTGGAAAGGGGGCATCATTTACTACAATCCGAATGATGCCGCTTTATTCGTGCAGCGCC
This sequence comes from Bryobacteraceae bacterium, assembly GCA_036521975.1. Classification (GTDB taxonomy): domain Bacteria; phylum Acidobacteriota; class Terriglobia; order Bryobacterales; family Bryobacteraceae; genus Palsa-187. The sequence goes on along the minus strand of DATDGT010000054.1, from coordinate 10,739 downwards.
GCGATGGCGTCGGCTTCACGGTGAATCTTGCCAACCGATGGAGTTGGGCATTGTACGGCGCCTTGGTGTTTGTGGTCGCGTCGATTCCCGTTGTGCTTGGGTAGCCCCCGGCGTTAGGGGGCGCGAAGCGCCGCACTAGGCGAGACAGATGACCGATCCTTTCAACCTCCAGCGATTCGTCGATGCGCAGAATCCCGTCTTCGACGACGTGCGCGCGGAATTGCGGGAAGGCTCGAAACAGACGCATTGGATGTGGTTCGTATTTCCGCAGATCAAAGGCCTTGGCCGCACTTGGATGGCGAACAATTTCGGCATCTCGTCAAAAGCCGAGGCGGAGGCGTATCTGGCTCATCCAATTCTCGGCCCCCGATTGATCGAGTGCACGCGCCTGGTGAATCTCGTGGAAGGGCGTTCCGCCGAAGAGATTTTCGGCGGCGTGGACACGTTAAAATTTCGATCCTCGATGACGCTGTTCGCGCACATCGCGGGCGACGACAGTCCTTTCGCGGACGCGCTGCGAAAATATTTCGGCGGGCAGCCGGACGCGCTCACGATCGAGCGATTGGGATGAGGGCTACTTCAAACGATCCGCAAGCTTCGTCAGCGCGGTGGTGGCGCACGCGGCGTCCTTATCGCCGCCGGGAGCGCCGCTCACCGCGACCGCTCCGATGGTCGTTTCGCCGACTTTGATGGGCACGCCGCCTTGGGCGTTGATCGTACCGGGAATCGTGGCGGGCGGCGCCGCCGTGCCGGCCGGCAGAGGCTGCGCTGGACCGGAGGGGCGATTGTAGAGCATGGTGGCGGTGGCTTTCATTTTCGCGACTTCGGTGGTCGCGGGGGTTGCGCCGTCGTCGCGCAGCATGGCTTTCGGCGCATTCATTGCGTCCACCACGAGAACAGTGACCTTGTAGCCGTCGGCGCGGCATTTCGCCATAGCTTCCTGCGCGATGGCCTGCGCCGCGTCCATGGTGAGCACTTTGGTTGAGGGAAGCTGCGCGAACGCGCGGGAGCCGGTCGCGGCCGCGAGCACGAAGACAGTGAGAGTCGTGAGTTTCATGAGGGTACCTCCTAGAAAGAGTCAACTGGGATTATAACGTTTGCGCGGCGCTACGGCATCACGCCAAGCACCACGCGCGACCGGTCCTTCTCCTCCGGTAGCCAGGCGGTGTCCTCTCGGACGTAGATGCGGTAGGGTGCAGAGCCGGCTGCGGCGATTCGCTCGGCGCCTTCGAGCCGGAGGAGATTTCGATCGATTGCGAAGATCAGAGAATTGCCCCAGGCTTCGCCCACCAGCTCGAAATCAGGTGCGGGTTTGAACGACAGATCGAAGCGGCCCTGGTCGGGGACATAAATCCACAGCGAGGCTCCGTGAGACGGATCTGAGGGCGCCGTCAAAACCTGCTCGATGCCATTCAGCCGAAATTTGGGCTCAGAGATGTCGAACTCGGGAGCGTCGGTGTAAACGTCGCGGGGAGGGTCTTTTCTCATGACCGGCGGCTGTTGGCCGAGATGGATGTACTCGATCAGTCTCTGGCCGCGAGCTTGGTTGATGTACAGCGGCAGCGGAATCGTATCGCTGTCCCGCGCGATTTGGGCCACCGGATACTCCGGAGGCGCGACAACTTTCCAATCCGCGTCGATACCCTTCGGGATAGCGGCGTCGGAGTCGCCGAACGTGGCGCGATAAGTCCCCGCGGCATTCTCTGCCTTTGGGAGCATCTCCAACGTTACCGAATAGCGGATGTAGAGACGACGGAAGTTATCGCGCACCGAGCGCTGAATGACTATCTTGTCCGCCTGCTTCTCGGTCTTCCTCTCGACTTGGGAACCCGTCGTTATGCTTTCCGCATATTGCCGGTCGATGCCTTCGACCCATGTGTCGAAATCGGCGCGAGGCGCCGGTTGGGAAGGTGGGATGACGATCCGGGAGCCGTCGAAGGTGAGACCTGCGGCCGCCAGCGTCGCCACTGAGGCGGCTCTTCCTTCGCGCCCCGCTCTGGCCACATATTCTTCCAAGCTCTCGCCCTGGGCTTGCTCCGCCAGGAAGACCGTCCCCCCGCCGACCCTAAGCCCGTTCTGGCCGGGTGTTTGCGCTACCGCGGACAGGCAAAATACAAGCAGTGCGGGCCACTTCATCGCGCCTCCTATTATGGCAAGACGTTTAGGGGCGCATAATGGAAGAGATCGGAATTTGACCTTTTGCACAGCCTTTTTCCAGAGGGAAAAGGCAAGGAGGTCGCCATGCGCTTTGCTTGCGCAGGTTTAACCGCGCTCTTTGCGAGTGCGGCTTTCAGCCAATCTCCGGACGGCGCTCCGAAATTCGAAATCGCGGACGTTCATGTTAGCGCGAAAACCCGGAACCCATTTGCCCGCACCGGACCGGTGCGCAACGGGCGTTACGAAATCAAGACCGCCACCATGGTGGATCTGGTGCGGATCGCGTATGGCTTCGACGCGGACAAAATCCTCGGCGGCCCAAACTGGTTGGAGTTGGATCGATTCGATGTCATCGCGAAAGTTCCATCGGAGTCCACGGCCGAGACGCAGAAGCAGATGCTTCAGACGTTGCTGGAGGATCGCTTCAAGCTTCAAGTGCGTAAAGAAACCAGACCGCTTCCGGCCTATGCGCTGACCGCGGGAAAGAAACTCCAGCTCAAGGAGGCTGATGGCTCGGGTGAACCTGGATGCAAGCTACAATCCGCTTCGGGACCGCCTCCCGAGGGGACCCAGCGGCTCACGATGATGAACGGAGATGGAACGACGACGGCGATCAATCTCGGACCCGGCGCGACGCTTCACTTCGTGTGCCGCAACATGACCATGGCGGCATTCGCGGCGGGGCTGCGGGAGATGTTCGGCGCATCGCTCGGCACGAGCCCGGTAACGGATGAGACCGGGCTCAAAGGAACATGGAACTTCGACGTAAGGTGGTCGTTGCCGCTCCTGCCGCTGGGCGGCGATGCGGGCGACCGCATCACCGTCTTCGATGCCATCGACAAGCAACTCGGGCTGAAGCTGGAGCTGAAGCAGCATCCAACTCCGGTGCTGGTGGTGGATAAAGTAAACCGCACACCGACGGAGAATCCGCCGGGTGTGGCGGAAGCCTTGCCCACGCCGCCCGCTCCGACAGAGTTCGAGGTAGCGGATGTGAAGCCGACGAATCCGGATGGGAGAACCCCTTCCAGGGTACAGTTTCAGCCCGGAGGAAGGTTCCTCGTTCAAAGCATGCCGATGCGGTTTCTGGTCACCCTGGCTTTCCCCGATTACACCAACGATGGGCAAGTGATTGGACTGCCGGGCTGGGCAGAAACGAATCGATTCGATGTCACGGCGCTTGCGCCCGCAATCGCCCAGCCGAGTTTCATAGACAGTGAGCTGCTAGGGCCGATGATGCGATCACTGCTCGTGGACGAGTTCAAACTGGCGTATCACACCGAGGAGCGGTCGCTCGCGGCATACAGGCTCGTCTCGGCAAAACCCAAGATGAAGAAGGCCGACCCGGAGAGCCGCATCTTCTGCAAGAACCAGCCGGCGCCGCCCACCGCGGCGCGCGGCTCGTTAACAATCGCGTGCCAAAACATCTCGATGGCGGAATTTGCCGAATGGCTACGGGGCCGGGCGCCTGGGTTGACCATGCCGATCCTCGATGCCACGGAGATTGAAGGCGGCTGGGACTTTACATTGACCTACACTCAGTTGCCGCCCCAGATGGTGAACGCCGCGAACGCCCCGGGCCGCGGCGGCGACAACGGACCGCCGGACAGTGTTCCGCAAGCAGCGGATCCGAGTGGCGGCTATACGGTTTTCGAGGCTGTGGAAAAACAGCTCGGGCTGAAGTTGGAGACACAAAAGCGCTCAATGCCGGTCGTCGTGATCGATCATATTGAGCAGAGGCCGGTCGATTAAATCGCGCTTGGCCCTCGGGTCAGCGAGGCTCGCCTGGACAAGCGTTAGCTTGTCCTTGTCCCTCCGTGATCTGATATAGTGAATAGCCACGTGGAGCTTTCCGCGCAATTCGCGCGCCGCTTGGCTTTTCAGTTCACCTGCTGGTGCCTGATTTCGCTGTTCGGGCCGGCGCCCATAACCGCGCTTTTCGCGTCCCAGGCTGAACCGGAATGCGAGATGGCCTGTTGCAGGCGACTGCATGGAATACATCTCTGTCACCGCGCCAGTTCCTCCAGCCCCGGCTACTCGATCTCCGCTTCGGATGCATGCCGCAGAGGTTGCTCTGGCGCCGTGGCCGCTCCCGACTCGGGCGCGCCCATCGTAGCCCTCTCGAATTCCGTCGAAACTCCTTTCGCCGAAAACCACGGCATGGCGCCGCTTTCCGAGCGAGCCGCGGTTTCTTCCGTCGATCCTTTCCTCTACCAGCGCCCTCCCCCAACCCTTCCTTTTTAATCCAGCATTTGAGTCGCGACCGTAGTGCCCGGCTTGGTTGACAGCGATTCCGAGCTGCGATCGCAAGTTAGCGGTTGGAAAAAAGAAGGAGGGTTTATGCGAAGGCGCGTGCTTTTGTGCATGGCTTTTCTATCGTTTGGTTTGGTACTTCACGCGACGATTTTTGGAAAGATACAAGGAATCGTCCACGACCCGCAGCACCGGCCAGTGGCCGGCGCGTCGGTAAAGCTGCAGGCGACTACTTCGGATTGGTCTCAAACCGCGCAAACCGACGTTAACGGGGAGTTCTCGTTCACTGCCGTCCCAGTTGGCGATTATAAGATCACCATTGCACAGCCTCAATTCCAGGCGTTGGAGCAAAGCGTCACAGTCGGTTCCAACTCATCGCCGGTGCTCCACTTTCAACTGTCCCTCGCGACCGTGAGTGAAACTGTCATTGTCTTGGGCAACGCGGAAGAGGCCAAAATGGATTCCGTAACGCCAACGACTCTCGTCGATCGCGAGGACATAGAAGAGACTCCAGGGGCCGACCGCACGAACAGCATGGGGATGATTACCGACTACGTCCCGGCGGCATACGTAACCCACGACATGCTGCATATGCGCGGCGGCCACCAAGTCGAGTGGCTCATCGACGGCGTAACAATACCGAACACCAATATCGCGACTAACCTCGGTCCGCAAATCGATCCGAAGGACATCGATTATCTCGAAGTCCAGCGGGGCAGCTATGACGCGGAATACGGAGATCGTACGTACGGAATCTTCAACATAGTGCCTCGAACAGGCTTCGCGTTTAACAACCAGGCGGAACTGGTCGCATCTTTCGGCAACTGGAATCAAACCAACGATCAATTCAATTTCGGGAGCCACACCAGGCGCTTGGCTTATTATGTGAGTCTGAACGGCAATCGGAGTGACTACGGTCTGCAACCCCCGATCGGGCAAGTGGTTCACGATGCCGAGAACGGCTATGGAGGATTCGCCTCTCTCATTTTCAACGCCAGTTCCTCCAACCAATTTCGGCTGGTCGCCTCGTTGCGCCAGGATTATTATCAGATTCCCATCGATCCGAATCCGAATTCAGCCGGAAATCAGGTGTATCCGAGCTACGGCCTTCACGACAGTGAACGCGAGCCTGATGGTTACGTCGCCTTCTCCTGGGTCCACACATTCAATTCCAACCTGCTTTTGACGGTTTCGCCGTTCTATCATTTCAACGAGGCGAGCTATAACGCCTCGCCCAACGATGTTCCGGTGATCACGGATGTGAATCAAACCGCCAATTATGCGGGCGCGCAAGCGAGCCTGAAAGCAACGGTTGTAAAGAACAACGACTTCCAAGCCGGAGTGTATGGATTCGTCCAACACGAGAGCAACTTCTTTAACAACGTCTTCACGGATTGCGCGCCGAACTGTCAAAACTTCGGCCCGTCTTCGGCTGCCGTGACGGGCGGCCTCGGCGAAGGGTTCGTGAGCGACCGGTTCAAAGCGACCTCATGGCTGACGCTCATCGCCGGTCTTCGTTATTCGCACTTCGACTCCGGCTCGGTAGCCGGAGGAACGCAGCCGGCCCTCATAGAGAACGCGTGGGACCCGCGTTTCGGCGTGGCTGTCAGAATCCCGCACATAAACTGGGTTTTTCATGGCTTCTGGGGCGTCTTTTATCAAGCGCCTCCGCTGCTGACCGCGACTGGCCCGCTGCAAGACTTAGCGACCAGCCAGAGTCTGACTTTCGGTCCGCTGCGTGGAGAGCAGGACCACGAATGGCAGTTCGGCGTGTCCATCCCGTTTCGCGGTTGGGTCCTCGAGGAAGATACGTTTCAGACCAGCGCAACCAATTGGCTGGACCACAGCAATATAGGCGAATCTAATATCTTCTGGCCAGTGACATGGGCTCGCGCCTTGATTCAAGGATGGGAAACCACACTGCGTACCCCGCGCATGTGGCGGCGCGCCCAGATGCACCTGGCTTACTCGAATCAGATCGCGCAGGCGGCGCCGCCTTTCACCGGAGGCTTGATCTGCCCGAGTCCGCCGCCGGGATGCGGACCACCCCCGGGACTGGCGCCGGTGGATCACGATCAGAGAAACACGTTGAACGTGGGCGTCAATTCCAACCTCCCCTGGGGCGTGTTTGCATCGACCAATGTGTATTACGGCTCGGGATTCACGAACGGGAATCCCAACGCGCAATATCCGGGCGCTTATCTGCCGCAGCACACGACATTTGACATTTCCATGGGAAAAAGTTTTGGCGAGGCCGGGCGATACAGGATCTCGGTGGCCGCTCTAAATGTGGCGAATCGCCGCGCGCTGCTCGATAACAGCTTAACCTTTGGAGGATTCCACTACAACGACCCCCGGCAAATATACGGCGAATTCCGCTGGCGATTTCACTTCTAAGCGCACAGCGCCCGGCGCGGGACCGCGACCGTAATCCGTCCGTAACGCGTCATGACGTTCAGATCCCCAGCCTTACGGCCGGGGCTAGGGTGCGAACGCCGTGCCGCACTTCAGCCGGCCTTCAGCCCCGCCTGTCAGGGCGGGGTCGGGCTTACCGACGGACCACGGTCTGACGGCGAAACCTAAACGCTTGCGGAACAGTCTGTTAGTATGAGCATCGTGCGGATTCGCGTCCTATTTTTCGGCGCTTTGCGCGACGTGGCGGGCCTGCGCGAGGACTCGCTGGAGGTCCCCTCCGGCGCGCACCTCGACGCGGTTTTCGAGCATTACGCTCGCCGGTTCCCGCGCTTGAAGCACATGGCCGCGAGCGTGGTGCTGGCGCTGAATCAGGAGTTCTCCCCGCCGTCGGCGGCGCTCCAAGAAGGCGACGAGGTCGCCTTTCTGCCTCCTGTCAGCGGCGGCTCCGGCGGCTATACGCAAGAGATCGCCGATCCCACTACCGGTAACTTTTTCGCCCTCACGCGAGAACCCATCGTCGTCCAGGGCCGCGGGGCTCATGGCGACAGCATCGCCGGCCGTTTGCTGCGCGGCGAAGACGGCGCTCTGGTCGACTTCGAAGGCGTCGCGCGCAACAACACCAAGGGCCGCGCCACGCGCTATCTGGAATACGAGTGCTATGAGCCCATGGCCGTGAAGATGATGGCGCGCATCGGTGGAGAAATCGCCGCCAGCTTTCCCGTCGGCCGCATCGCCATGGTGCACCGGCTGGGCCGCATCGAAATCGGAGAAACCAGCGTGGCGGTGGTGGTGACGGCTCCGCATCGCAAGCCCGCTTTTGAAGCGGCGCTGGAAGGAATCAACCGGCTCAAACGCATAGTTCCCATCTGGAAGAAAGAATACTTCGCGGACGGCGAAGTGTGGGTGGATGGCGAATGGGACGAAGCGGTGGTCAGGGCGAGCGCGATTGGTGAAAGTTTGAATAGATGATATCCCGGCCCATCATTGCTGTATTCCTGGCGTGGCTTCCGTTGGCCGCCCAGCAGCCCCCCTCGCCGAATCTCCACGTGAACGTGACACTGGTCCGGCTGCTGGTGACGGTCAAAGACGCGCAAGGCGCGCTGGTCGCCGGGTTGGACAAAAAAGATTTTTCCGTGGAAGATTGCGGCGTGCCCCAAACCATCTCCTTTTTCGAGCGCCAGACGGAGCTGCCACTCTCGGTCGCCGTTTTGGTCGACACCAGCGGCTCCACCGGCAAGGACCTGCGGTATGAAACTACTTCGCTCGAGAAGTTTTTCAAGGCACTCGTCGGGGAAGGCAATCCCAAAGACGCCGCGTCGCTCTATTCCTTCAACTACGATGTCACCCTCCTGCAGAATTTCTCGCGGAAACCGGGGCGACTGGTCGAGAATCTCAGGACCTTGAAGCCGAGCGGGGGAACTTCTCTGTACGACGCGCTTATGCTTTCATCGCGCGAATTGACCAAGCGCGAGGGCCGCCACGTCATCGTCGTTGTCACCGACGGCGGAGACACCACCAGCCATACCAAATATCCCGAAGCTCTCGAATCGGTGCAACTGGCCGATGCCGTCATTTTTCCGATTGTGGTCGTCCCCATCACCAACGACGCGGGTCGCAATACCGGAGGCGAGCACGCGCTCACCACTCTGGCGGAATCCACCGGCGGCCGAGTGTTCCAGGCCAGCGAGGGAGCCCAGCTCGATCAAGCTTTCAGCGACATTCTTCGCGATCTGCGCGCGCAATATGTGTTGGGCTATTATCCGCGCGAGCTTCCCCCAGACGCCCCGCGCTTTCACCTGGTTCATGTCGGGGTCATCTCGCGTCCGGGTTTGCGGCCGTCCACGCGTACCGGCTATTATGGGATTAACGCACCGTAAGCGGGCCCCCTTTTGACCTTGGCCACCAGCAAGACCAAAGCTCCGGAACAGACGTTTGAGGAAAACAATTACCTGCGCCATTTGGCGGAAACTCAGGCGCCGGTGCGCGTGCGCTTGAGCGACAACCAGGAAGTAGAAGGCACTATCGAGTTTTACGATTCCAACTTCATCCGTCTGACGCGGCAGGGCGAGCCCAATCTGTTCCTGTTCAAGCACGATATTAAGTATCTCTACGAGCCGGATTGACGTGGCGTCGTTTCTGGAGACGGCCGAGGCGATCGCTCGCGAGGCAGGCGCTTTGATCGCGCAATCGCTGGAGCGGCGGGCCCGAGGCGAAAAGCGATTCGAATTGAAAGGCGAGCACGATCTGGTGACCGAGACCGATCGCGCCAGCGAGCTCTTGATTTTCGAGCGGCTTCGCGCCTGCTACCCCACCCACGCCATCTTCGCCGAAGAAGGCAGCCGCACCGAGGGCAGCTCGGATTACTGCTGGCATATTGATCCGCTGGATGGCACCACCAATTTCGCCCACGGATTTCCGGTGTTCAACGTCTCGATCGGATTGGAGCACGCCGGAGAAATGATCGCCGGAGTCATCGTCGATCCCACGCGCAACGAAGTGTTCACGACGGAAGCGGGAGCGGGCGCTTATCTCAACGGCCGCCGCATCCGGGTTTCCCGGAGTGCGTGCCTGGACGATTCGCTCGCCGCCACGGGATTTCCTTCGCGCAACCGCCACAAAAGCGTGAACGTGCACTTTTACTATCAGCTCGCAATGCTGTCGCACGGAGTGCGGCGGGCCGGCGCGGCTGCGCTCGATTTGGCTTATGTGGCGTGCGGCCGGCTGGATCTGTTTTGGGAATTTTCGCTGAAGCCGTGGGACATGGCCGCCGGAACGCTGCTAGTCCGCGAAGCCGGAGGCCTGGTGACCGACATGCGCGGCGGAGCCTTCCATCTGCGCTCCCCGCACGTTCTGGCCGACAACGCCTTGGTGCACGCGGAGACCGTCGAGTTGTTCGCCGAGATCTTCGAGGGCCGGTACCGGACGCCGCTGCCGCAGCTCGGTACGTAGGCCGGCTGTTAGATTATGCCTTACCCGGCTTAGGCCGACAGATGCCCTGGCAGGCATCATGAGGGTTCCCGAACAGTCGCCCGCAGAAAGATCACAAGTGCCAAGGGGATTTCGCAACAGCAATCGGGATTTTCTAAATGAAAACGCCGTCAGGGAGTTTTATCGATTGCCTGCCACACGTCGACAGTAGCCAAGCTTTGGTGCAATGCCGAGTTCAGGACCACGAGGCGGAGAGTTGACGACGCCGGGAAATACGTCCACGGCCGAACGCCGGATTGGGGGGGAACTATTCGTACCGTAAAGCGACCATGGGATCGACCCGAGCCGCCTTCCTTGCAGGTATGTAGCAGGCCAGCATGCACACCACGGTCAGCAGCAGAATCGCTACCGATAACACAGCCGCATCCACCGGCTGCACGTCATATAAGAAACGTGTCAGAACTCGTCCGATCGCCAGCGCGAGCAACAGCCCGCATCCCAATCCGATCGCCGTTACGGAGAGTCCTTCCCGCAGGATCATGCGCTGCGTTTCGGCCGAGCTTGCTCCAAGCGCCATGCGAACGCCAATCTCCCGCGTGCGACGCGCCACCGTGAAGACCCTCACGCCATAGAGCCCGATGACTGCCAGTAGGAGCGCGATGGCTCCGAACATTCCCAGAATCCGGGCTCCGGTTCCTACCACCCACAGATCCAGACTCCCATCCAGGTGATCGCGAAGCGTCTTCAGTTCCAACACAGGCAAGCCCCTGTCGACTTCGCGGATTTCCCTGCGCACTGTTTCCAGCGTGCGCGCCTGTGCTTCTGTTCCGCCTGCAGCCACTTTCAGGTGAAGATGCATGTCCGCCAGATACCGCGGCCCGAACGGCACATACACGTCGGGGCGCAACTCGCCTCCGATGATCCGCTCCTGTACAGTCCCGACTACGCCCACCACTTCCAGGTCCTCAGAGCCCTGGCGGAGGTGCTTG
>DATDGT010000053.1:0-12017 GCA_036521975.1 Bryobacteraceae bacterium | reverse complement strand
GACCGTTCCCTGCCAAAGTTTCGATCTGCTGCCGGGCCTTCACCCTCCCGTAAAGTCAGTTTCGAACAAAAAAAGAATACTCCTTTACGCCGGCGGACGCGAACCCCTCAATCAGAACTTTGGCCAGTTTAAAACGACCATTCGGACGGAAGTAGCACCAAACGGGCGCGATCGGCGAGCCGGAACTCAGCGAGTCTTCTCTTCGAGCTCCATCCAGCGCTCGTATAAGGAGTTGATCTCCTCCTCGGAGGCTTCGATCTCCTGATACATCTCTTGAAGTCGCGGGCCCTTCGAAGCGGCATTTTGTAACGCGGCATTTTCTAATGCTTCTTGCATAGCGACGCGCTTGCGATTGAGCTCTTCCTCCAGAGCCGGAATCCGCTGGCCGATCGATTCGTACTCGCGGCCTTCAAGATACGATAGCTTCTTCTTGGGAGAAGGCGGGTTGGCGGACGGCGCCGCGTTGTTATGCGAAGTTTCTGGGGTTCCCCCCGCTTTGGGCTTCGATGGCTTGGGTGCAGTTTTCTGCTCGGCAGCCCACTGCGAGTAGTCCGCGAAGACTTCGGCTCGTATTCCGTCCAATCCCAGCACAACGGTGGCAACCCGATCCAGCAAATAGCGGTCGTGGGTAACCAGGACCAGAGCTCCCTCGAAGTCAAGCAGGCTCTCTTCGAGGATTTCAAGCGTGGGAATGTCCAGATCGTTGGTGGGTTCGTCGAGCAGCAGCAGGTCGGCGGGCTCCAGCATCAGATTCGCAATCAGAACGCGCGCACGTTCGCCTCCCGATAGCTTGCTCACGGGCTGATCGAGCTGCTCATTGGTGAAAAGGAATCGGGCGGCCCAGGAGGCAATGTGAATCACGCGGCTACGGTAGATGACCGAATCGCTGTCCGGCGCGAGAGCCCGGCGTAGGGTCAGATCCGGATTGAGCCACCGGCGCTGATCGAAATAAACGACGCGCAGCCCGTCGGCACGCTGGACTTCTCCCCGTTGCGGCGCTAGGTCACCGCGGAGTAATTGAAGCAGGGTCGTTTTGCCGCTGCCGTTGGCTCCGACCAGACCGAGGCGCGTTCCGGAAGTGATGGTGAAGGTCAGGCCTTCGAACAGCGGTTTCTCCTCAAAACCGAAACCCACCTCTTCCAGATGGACCAGGCGCCTGGTCTTGCGTCCGCTGGCGGTGAAATCAATATCGGCGGTTGCGGTTTGGGTCCGGGACTTCAGATCCGATAGTTCCGCGATCAAGTTGCCGGCATTGTCGATCCGCGCTTTGGCTTTGGTGGCGCGGGCTTTCGGGCCGCGGCGCAACCACTCCATCTCCGTGCGGACGCGATTCTCCAGCGCGCTCTGGCGCTTCGCCTGGGCGTGCAGGAACTCAGCCTTTTTTTCGAGAAACGCGCTGTAATTCCCGGGCGAGAAGAAAATGTTGTCGGGATAGACGCGGTTTAGCTCCGCCATGCCAGTGGGCACATTTTCGAGGAAATAGCGGTCATGGCTGATCATCACGCTGGCGGACGGAGTGGCTTGCAGAGCCTTTTCCAGCCATTCGATGCCGGCGAGGTCGAGGTGATTGGTGGGTTCATCCAGCAGCAAGATGGCTGGGTTCTGAATCAAGGCTTGCGCGATGGAGAGCCGCTTGCGCCAACCGCCGGAAAGGGTGGCGGCGTCTGCATCGAAATCCCGAAAGCCCGCGCGGCCCAGGGCTTCCGCCTCGCGGCCCGGCCATTCCGATTCGGGCACGCTCGCCAGACGCAGGGCCTGCCGCATGGCGCTTCGAGGAGTTTCTCCGGGCTCAAACTCGGAATCTTGCGGGACGTAGACAAGCCGCGTGCCATTGCGAACCACCACTTCGCCGGAATCGGGCGGAATGTGCGCAGCCAGGATTTGCAGCAGGGTCGATTTGCCCGAACCGTTTGGGCCGATCAATCCTAAACGGTCGCCTTCCCGAATGGTGAGGGACACGTTGCGGAATAACGGCGCAACGCCGAATGCCTTGGAGATCTTGTTGGCGTTCAGCAGGATCATCAATTAGAGGGCGGCTCCGGCGGCATGGAAGAGTATGCCGACAGAGGTCCGCGGACAGGCATGCGAGGCGGCCTTTCATAAGATTAGCGGACTCGCAGCGGTCCTCGATCTCAATGCGCATTCTTTCGATATGCTAAGACGGATATGGAAATTCACGCGCCACACGGGCATGTGCAGTCGTTTCGAGACGTCGCCGTACATTTAGCGATTGTGACCATCGGCATATTGATTGCGCTCGGGCTGGAGCAGGCCGTGGAGTGGTACCACCATCGTGAGTTGGCCAATGAGGCTAGAGGGACCATCCTCAGCGAGCTTCGGAACAACAAGGATACCCTGGATCGGCAACTTGCCAATTTCCCGAAGTTCCGAGCCGATGCGGTTAAGGCGTTCCGCTTCATCTCGGATTACAAGGATCACGGAAAGACCAATATTCAGTGGACCGGCGCTTTCTACTATTCGGCACCTCTTCGCGCCACCAGTTGGTCGACGGCGCAGACCGTAGGAGCGCTAGCATTCATGCCCTATAGCGAAGTAGAGAAGTTTGCCAACCTATATCGCGCCCAAGAAGACTATCTGGCCACGCAAGACATCACCTATGAAGCTCTCATCAGCGCCGCAGGTATTATTACCGCGCAGAAGCAGGTGAGCGATGACGCCGCCGTCTACTATCGTGGAATCTCGCAGGGCGAATACGAGGCGGCACGAATCCGGTTGATGACCACGTTCGCGGCACTTTCATCTCAGTTGAATAAGGCCGAGCGGCTGGACCGCCAGTATGGCGAACTGCTCGGAGACAAGAGCAAGGATGAAGGACGCTAAATCCCTGTAGTCGTCCACAAAGAGTAATTTCGGGACGAAACCGGAACGTGCGAAAATCAAGGCCTCTGTAGTCCCGAAACCTAGCCTCGGCAACGGCCGGTTTACGCTCAATCTCCCGCTCCCCCGGGTGGGCAGTACGACCGGTATCGCCCACGTGGCGGCGCCCGGCGCAGGTCGACTTCAGCTCTCCTCGTCTTCTGCGACCGCAAACGGGAACAAACGTTGCGTTACCGGTGTCGAATTCTGCCGAGGAGGACTGTGTCGGGGTTCTGCAAGGCGCTCGCATACTTCCTTGTCGCGTTGCCTACCTTTCCTCAGACACAAACATTTGTATCTATCACCATCAAGCCTGCTCGCTCGACGGACCCGCGTGACGCGCGCTTCGAAGTACGGCGCAACGGTGATTTGATTGCGCGGGCTTTCCCGGCCGGTCGGCTCCTGAGTTACGCTTACGATTTGCCGGTGAACCCTTCATTGCGAATATCCACGCTTCCGGACTGGACCTTTTCCGAGACATACGATATCGAAGCTAAGGCGCCCGCCGACGCGATTCCTCCCAGTCTTCAAGACGGCGAAGTCCGCGGGCGAATTCGGCAAATGGTTCGCAGATTACTCGCCGATCGTTTCGGGCTTGTGATGCGGGTTGAGAATAAGACAACCGCTGTGTATGCACTCACCGTCTCCACTGCAAGCCCATTCGCAGGGCTCCCCACCATCTTCACGGTGCTGGGCAAACTCGGCCTCGAACTGAAGCGGAAAGAGGACGCCGTACCGGTCTACACCGTGGAGCGCATCGAGCGCCCGGCGGGAAACTGAAGATTATGCTTCTGACAATGCTGGTTTCTGGGAAGCTGACGGTTTCACATGGACACTGGCGGCGCTCCGGTTTCTTCATTGCCATCGGGTCAGTATTGGCTGGGCAAGCGCCAACCGATCCCAGCTTCCGCGCCACGACCAAACTGGTGCAGGTGAGCGTAGTCGCGCATGACAGCAAGGGCGCGCCCGTGGCGGACCTTCGCCGCGAGGAGTTCCAGATTCTTGACAACGGGGCGCCCCAGGAGATCCGAGTTTTTGTCGCGGAGACGCAATCGAGTGCCACTCCGCCTCAGAATCTGGCGCCCAACACCTTCACCAACCGCATCTCCGGCCCCTCCGGGAATTCGGTGATCATGTTCGACAATCTCTTCACCGGGTTCGGCGATCCCGAAGGACTCGACGGCACGGCCTTCGGAGTACAAAAAGTCCTCGAAGCGTTGCGAAAAATTCCGGAAGGGGAGAGGATCGCGATTTATGCCCTAGGCCGGAAGCTTCAGGTGATCCGCGAGTTCACTACCGATCGTGAATCGCTGGAGCGGCATTTACGCGCGTGGAGGCCTTCGCCCGACGACGCCGTAACCGGGACCGCCCTGTGCGTCCCCGCTCCAGCCGTCCCCGCTCGTCCCGGCACGGCGAGTGTGGTTCTCCAAGGACAGGGGGAAATGGTCCAGAGCTGTATCCGAATCGATTCGCTCCAGCGGGCCGCGCCGTTCGACGAGGAGTTGAAGCAGATCGCCGATCATTTAGCCGGAATTCCGGGGCGAAAGAAACTTATCTGGATGGCGAACCAGTTTCCTATCACGCCCTCCGAGCTGCAGAGATTGACGAATGCGGGCGTTGCCATTTATCCGGTGAATGAGGCGGGTGTAAAGGCTAACGCCCGCAACGATCTGGACGCGGTCGTGCTAGAGGCGATTGAAGATGGGCGCGCCAGTTACACCCTCGGCTTCTACGAGCCCGTCCCGGATTCTCCCCGGGCCGGCAGTGCCACGCCGCCGGAGGTCCACCAGCTAGCCGTTCACGTCAGCCGCCCAGGCGTGACGTTGAGTTACCGGGCCAGTTACCTGAACGAACCTCCGGCCTCCGAGCCGTCGTTGCAGGATCTGATCGACGCGCTGAATCGCCCGATGGACGCGACCGCAATTGCTATCACGGCCTCTGCGGGGCGTGCCGGGAACAGCGTCAAGCTGACGGAAGCCATCGATCTCGCCGGACTTGACCTCGACTTTACCGGGGGAACCTGGAAGGGCAAGGCGGAGCTGGTGGCGCGATTTATGGCCGTCGATGGAACTCAGGCCGGGGAAGTGGTGTCTGATACCTTGACGCTTAATTTGCGGCCAGCAACCTATCAGTCGATGCTAGGAACCGGTGTGTTATATCACAAGGAATTGACCATTCCCGAAAGGGCCGTGGAATTGAAGCTTCTCGTCGGCAATCTGGCGTCCGGAAAAATCGGCACGCTCACCATTCCACTTCCTGACACCAAATAGCTTCCTGGAAAGAAGGTACGTTTCAATGCTTAAGCGCCGATGGCCCGCAGCGCCAGTCTCAGCGGCACTGTTTCTGTCCGCGCTAACCCTGTGCGCAGCGGATGTCTGGGTCGCTAAACCGTACACCGCATGGAGCGATAAGGACATTCGTAAGATCATGACGGATTCGCCTTGGTCGAGGAGCGTTTCCGTAACTCTGTATGTAATTCCGGATGGGACCCTCCTCCGGGGCCGGGGTCTCGCGCCCGCGCCTGATGGGCCAGGTATCGCCGAAACGGGCGGCGGATTGGGTGTGGGCGGGCCACAGGGAGGCCCGTCACCGCCCCCCGTCCAAGGCGGTCCGCCCAAGACGACGGTGATCGTTCGCTGGCAATCGGCGACGGTCGTTCAGCAGGCGCTGGTCAAGGCGCAATACGGCGATAAAGCGGGAAGCTCTCCGGAGGCGCAAAAGCGTTTGGAGCCAAACGCCGCGTATTACATCATCGCAGTCGGCAACCTTCCCGCCTCCCAAAAGCTCCGCGACGCCGAGGTCAGGAAGGCACTGCTCGGCATGACGACCCTCACCGTCAACGGCAAAGATCATCCGATCACGGCGAGGGATGTAGTCTACGTGGAGGCCGGCGAAGGAATGATCGAAGCCCGGTTTCTGTTCCCGCGCGAAGTCGTCCTCACGGCTGACGACAAGGAGGTCGAGTTCGCGACCATGTTCGGCAAGGCGGCCGTGAAGGCCAAGTTCAACCTTAGGAACATGGCGATAAACGGCAAACTGGGGCTGTAAGAGTGCGGTGAAGACATCGCGTCTATCCAGAACGCCGTTCCATGAACCTGGCCTTCCAGGAAGCCAGTGGCCGCGTTTTTTTTTTGCAGCCAAAGGGGAGCTTGTACCAAAACTTCCCGACCCCGAGCCCCCTGGCATAGCTTCCAGTCGGCATCTCGAACATGGTGAAAGTGCCGATCTGTGGAAGTTTCTTGGCTTCCTTGAAGAACGCAAGCTTCGTGCCGAATTCCATATCCGTGGGCCCAAATTCCCGCGGACCGGTGCCGCCCAGGTAGTAGATAGGATTCTTTGACGGCGCACCACGCCCGACGGCAGAGTGGCGTGGAGCTGGTTGTCGTCAGGAACTCCTTCCAGGTGGTCCTCCGACCGCGCTCCGGCGCGGGTTCCAGACCGTGCCGTTGGAGGATGGCCGCGATGGTGCTGCGCGCCATTTCGTGCCCCAGATTCGAGAGAGCCCCCTGGATCCGCCGGTAACCCCAGTTCCGATTTCCCGAGCCATGCGCATCACTAGCTCCTCCAGTTCCCGTTTGCCCGGCCGCCCCCGCTTTCGCGGGCGCTCCCATTGTATTTCGCCGCGATCGGCTTCCGGTGCCAAGCCAGCAACGTCGACAGCGTGACAATCGTGGCCACCTCCTGCAGCAACTTCCTTCCCAATCCCTTGGCCTTGGATGAAGTGGAGCGGGTTGGGATATAACCCCAAGCAGGTCGACGATAGCTCTTCACTGATTCGGTTGCTTTGGCTGAGTTGAGGGCATAACCTGCGAGAGGGGCGGGCAGTCCCCGCAGCGGTCAAACCACAGCGCGCGCTTGTCGGGCTGGCCGGTTGCGTTCGTTATGGCAACGACAATCGGCCCGAGATCGAGCACGCAAAAGCGAGCGTCAGCCTGCTGGCTGGCCTGGCACCGAAGGCGCCACGAAAAGGTTGTAGCCGACATCCCCAGCAGATCAATCAAGGCATCCCGGGCAACCTTTGACTCCGTACCCCACATAAAGCTTTCCGGGCGCGCGCGGAAGACATTATCGAAGCCATGAGGTTTGCCGGGAATGGCACTAACGTCAAGAGGCACGCCGGTGGCTACCGTAACTGCCGCCAAAAGCCTGCAAGTGTCCCTGGGCGCTCCGCGCCTCCTTAGGAATGTAGATCTGCGCATCGAGCAGGCTGCTAGCGGGCACAAAGACTCCATTTGAATCGTGGACCTGGAACGGCACAATGTGATAACCCCAGGGGGAAGTCAGCACCTGAAAACGGGTCCCGGTTGTCTGTTGATGGTAGGCTGCAAGAGTTTTCTGAAGCACAAGAGAGAGATCGGACTCGTGTCCCGTTTCCGAGGGCACCAAAAACCCCTGCCGCTTAGGGTAAAGGTATGCTTTCGTGCCAGACTCGCCAGGAATCGCCTCCAGCTCTCCGCTCCAAATTAGGATGGGTTCTTCATACGTAACGACCTTGCCGTACTGTTCCCCCAAGAGAATGCTCGCCTCCGCCAGCGGACGTACTGCGATCAACGACGTGGGGGTTCCCTGCGACCGCGTCGAATCGATGTGCACAAAACACAAAACGATAGTCGCTGCGACCACCCGACGGTTACTATAGGCCATACAATCTCCTTCCCTCATTTTAGCCGTAGAATCTTTCATTGCGCGGCTCCCTGCACATTCTGCCGTGTACCCGTCATCGAAGCGGAGCCGATATTAAACCAATTAAAGTGGCCGGTATCATACTCCGATGCCGTCCCCAAAGTAAACGTACTAGTAGTACAGGATGACATTGTCATTGCTTGAGTCAGGGTAAACATTGTACAGGTCGCGATCCCGAGGCTTGCCGATCTACCTTGATAATAGTTCGCTTCCGTAACAGACCATCCGATATAATCTGGGCCATCTGCCCCACTTGTGCCTTGATCCCCGTAAGTATTGCCGCTGTGGACGTTCCAGGTATCAGCAGAAAAGGAGTTGTTGGTAGGCATCTGGTATGGACTTCCATCGAACCAGCAGGAGTTAATGTTTCCGTTAGGGTTGCAGGCCTGACCTGCTGTGCATGACGTAGAAACGTTCGAAAGAGTCTCCTGCACTTTTCTTCCGCTCAAATTCGCCGAACCGGGGACGGTTAGCGCCATTTTGAAGCCAGCGCCGTAGTAGCCGCCGGAGCTGTCCTCTTTCAGAGAATACGTCGTGCTCTCAGCAGTCGGGTACACACAATCTGTACCCTGATACGCCACAGCAGTCTGCTCGATTTCGACCGCCGCGTACCCGATGGCCGGAGGGCCGTACAAGACCCAGGAATAACCGCTGCCCGCATCGGCCCCTGCCAGTAGGCTCATCTCGAAGGCGTCCCAGTAGTCGTTGCAATTATAACCATCGTAGCCGCAGGATCCATCCATCTGATACACATAATAATCGATGGATTCATCGCTTTCCGCATCGAACTGGACGAAAGTCCGTCGTTACGTTGGTCGTAAAGTACCAACTTACCGCCGAATCAGTAGATCCACAGTTCCCCGAGGTCTCGTAGAAATCCCACGTACCGTCGTCTTCCTCGCCGAATGCATCCGGGTAGGTGCACAGATAGTAATAATAGCCGGTCGCATAGTCAGTCGAAGTGTCAGCATACTCATAGGCTTGGCCGTTCGAGGAATCGAAACTGGTCGTTATGGTGATCGTAAGCGACTGTCCGTGAACCACCGTTGAAGTCAGGAAGGATACCGCTAAACAAACAACGACCGATCTGCATATATGTTTCATAGTGCCTCCAGGATTTCACTATTGGTTGACGCCTTGGCTGCCAATAGCGGCTGTTGTAACCTTTGAGTTCGACCCGATAAAGAGTCGGACAATGTTTTCGAAATACGCGAACTGGGCCGAGCCGTATTCGGTTGCGAGCGTATCGGCAGCAGCGAGCACCAAGGCCGTACGCTGCGCCTCAAGCGCAGCTAATTGTGGCGAAGGAGGGGGCACCATGGCATTCGGCCCTCTCGGAATCCCCTTGTACTGTTTCTTCACCGCATTAATGATCGCCTCTGCTTGCTGGTCAATCGCCTTTATTTGCTGAGCGCACGGCACTGCGACACCGATTAATTGCTGTGCTTGCGCAGGACTGAGCTGAAGCGCGTTTTGGTGGTAATTTGCGACGAATGCATTTGGCTTCGATTGAGCAGCAAGCACATTGGCTTGAGCTTGGAACGCCGCAATCTGCCGAAATAGAATCCGGTACATGACATCACGCGCCATCGGCTGCGGCGTCATCGCGACGGAGGACTGCTGAGCTGGAAGGGGAGACAGATTGACAAGGAAACCGCCACAACGAGGGTATTCAAGCGCATAATGAATCAGCTCCTTTGGGGCGGCAGCAAAACGACCTACCGATCGCCCCTGAGTGAATTCCCTAGCAGAGCGGATTTCCTGTCAAGCGATTTAATCTTATAACGTCTTACCTACACGGACCTAGGTCGAAAGGCAGAGGTTCGTACCGCAAGCTATTGAGTTTAAGGGTTGTGCCGTTGAGCAAGCGTCGCCCTTCATCTTCATAATGGGACGCGCAAATTCGCGATCTTGCCCTCATTCCACAACAGCGGCCTCTGCAAACCGTTGAGTCTACAAATCAAGCGCGACTGCGGAAGAAAAGGGCACTTTTGTTGAGACAGAGAAATGCGCAGCGCGGTTCCTCGCGACCTAACGCGGGCCCGCTGAGTAGGGAAGCAGCGAAATGCTAAGAGCAGCGCGTTTTGATCCAAAAGGATCGATAGGCATAACGTTTAGGGCTTGCCGCAAAATAACATTTACTATTTGAGATGTTTTTGTGCGATTCTGATCGTATGAATGCGGTCAGTGGCAAGCAGGATATCGGTATGTTTCGGAAGGTCCTGGGAACTCTGAACGAAGGACAACGGCGCTGGTTGGTGGGACGTGAAGCGTTGCGGCGCGGGCGGGGTGGCATTCAACGCATGGTGGAGGAGAGCGGTCTTTCCAAGCCAACCATTTTGAAGGGAATTCGCGAACTTCGTAGCAAACGAGAGTTGATTTCCGAGCAAGGAAAAGTGCGCCAGCCGGGAGGCGGGCGGAAACCGATCGAAGAGCATGACCCGGAGATTACTCGGCTCCTGGAAAAGGTGATGGACGAAAGCACGGTGGGCGACCCGATGTCTCCGCTGAAGTGGAACAGCAAATCGACCTACCAGATCCGCCAGCACCTAGCAATCCAAGGCCATGCGGTCAGCGAAGACACCATCCAGCGGCGGCTGCGAAAACTGGACTACTCGCTGCGGGCCAACCGCAAGGACAAGGAGGGTGAATCGCACGCCGACCGGGACCGGCAGTTTCGCTATATCAGTGAGACCGCCAAGCGGTTTCTGAAGCGGAGAGAACCGGTGATTTCGGTGGACACGAAAAAGAAGGAGCGAGTGGGCAACTTCAAGAATAGCGGGCGCAAATGGCGCAAGAAGGGCCATGCGCCGAAGGTCAATGTTCACGATTTCCCGAGTTTGGCTGAGGGCACTGCCATTCCCTAGGGTGCCTACGATGTGCACCGCAACGAGGGCATGGTGAACGTAGGGATGACACACGATACGGCGGAATTCGCCGTCGAGAGCATCCGGCGCTGGTGGCGGCAATTCGGCGTTCGTCACTATCCGAAAGCCAAACGACTGTTTATCTGCGCCGACAGCGGTGGAAGCAACGCAGCTCGGAACCGGGCCTGGAAATACCACCTACAGGACTTTAGCGACGAGTGCGGCTTGGAGATTGTGGTAGGCCACTATCCGCCCGGGACAAGCAAGTGGAATAAGATCGAGCATCGAATGTTTTCGTTCATCAGCATGAATTGGAAAGGGGAGCCGCTGGTCAGTTTTGAGACCGTGGTCAACATGATCAGCACCACGAAGACCAACCAAGGATTGCGGATCAAAGCGGTTCTGGACCGAAGGCGCTATGAAACTGGAGTGAAGATCAGCGAGGCGCAGATGAAAACGCTGAATCTCCAGCGGCATCAGCAGAACCCAGAGTGGAACTATTCTCTCCACCCGCGCACTCCCGATCAGAACACTTTCAAATGGTAAACTTTATTTTGCGGCAATCCCTTAGGCTGCCGCCCGCCATTTGGCAGGCGGATGTCTGGGTCGCTAAACCGTACACCGCATGGAGCGATAAGGACATTCGTAAGATCATGACGGATTCGCCTTGGTCGAGGAGCGTTTCCGTAATTCTGTATGTAATTCCGGATGGGACCCTCCTCCGGGCTCGGGGTTCCGCGCCCACGCCTAATGGGCCAGGCATCGCCGAAACCGGCGGCGGATTGGGTGTGGGGCAAAGCGGGCCACAGCCCGGAGGCCCGCCCCCCACTCCCGTCCAACCCGGTCCGCCGCAGACAACGTTGATCGTTCGCTGGCAATCGGCGACGGTCGTTCAGCAGGCGCTGGTCAAGGCGCAATACGGCGATAAAGCGGGAAGCTCTCCGGAGGCGCAAAAGCGCTTGGAGGCAAACGCCGCGTATTACATCATCGCAGTCGGCAACCTTCCCGCCTCCCAAAAGCTCCGCGACGCCGAGGCCAGGAAGGCACTGCTCGGAATGACGACCCTCACCGTCAACGGCAAAGATCATCCGATCGCGGCGAAGGATGTAGTCTACGTGGAGGCCGGCGAAGGAATGATCGAAGCCCGGTTTCTGTTCCCGCGCGATTTCGTCCTCACGGCTGACGACAAGGAAGTCGAGTTCGCGACCATGTTCGGCAAGGCGGCCGTGAAGGCTAAGTTCAACCTTAAGAACATGGCGATAAACCGCAGACTGGGGCTGTAGGAGTGCGGTGAAGACATCGCGTCTTCTGAGAAAGTAGCGCACAACGGACTCGCCAGGCCCGGCCAAGTCTGCCGAGTTTCTCATTCGTTTGACGCCGCGCCCGGCGGCCTGTCCGCTATCCAGAAACGCCGCTCACGGAAAACAAATCGACCCGTTGGTCCGCGTCCTAGACTGAAGTTCCACAGCGTAGTTATGTGAACCTCCTGATTTAACTGAGGTTGCCGGGGATTCGGCCTCGTAATGTAGTCATGTAGATGGAAATATTACTGTTGTAATAAGGGCGGATTGGTGGCATGATGTATACATG
>DATDGT010000052.1:0-10847 GCA_036521975.1 Bryobacteraceae bacterium | reverse complement strand
TGCAGTCTCCCCGCAGAAACGCCGGCCGGCTCGCTTCCGGCAACCCGTCCACAAACGCCCACAACTCCGGCTGCGCGTAGGACGCGGCGCTCTGGTTGCCCGCCTGCACCTCTACCTCCAGCACCATCCGCAGGTTCGCCAGCACGTAGGTGTGATAGACGTGGGAAGGCCGGCCCGGCTTGCTGGGATTGTAACCCAACTTGGCGTCCTCCTGATGACCGTACAACGGCTTCACGGTCGAGTCCAAGTCTAAAGCCTACGGCTCCTCCAGCAGAGGCTCGTAGGTGGATTTCAAAGCCTGCTTCACCCATCTCTCTCCCTCGTCCTCTTTGATCCCCAGCAGGGCCCTCCGCACCGAACCCTCGCTCACCACTTTGCTCATGCCTGGCAGATCATCACCTGCCGGGGTTGTTCACCGCGTCCTCGTTAAACTCGTCGAAGGAGTAGTTAAGATAAACGCCGTGCCGTTTGAGAAACGCATGTACGTCCCAACGAGAGTCAAGCCCCAGCATGCGGCGGACCTGCTCTTCGGAGAGAGTTCGGGACCGGTAGCCCTCGAGCGCCATGGACTCGAGCGCCAAACGGGAGAGATCTCCTTCCCGCGTTGAAAGCTCCCTGCCGACGTCGTCGGGTAGATTCACGACGATTGTCATTGCGCATTCTTTCCTGGACCGGGTCGCAGTATTTCTATTTGTCCGCGACCTATTTCGCTGCGCCCGCCGCGGGGGTAACGCAAGTTCCCGGCGAGGCGTCCGCCGGCTTCACGTCCGCGACCCAATATTCCGTTCCCCGAACGAAAACAGTCGCGTCGATGCACTCATTGGGTTGGAGCTTCGAGAAATCCTGCGAGTCTTTCACGGGGTATTCCATTTTCATCGCGTCCATCCAACCCTCGACTTTTTGCGCGTTGATGGTCGCGGTTTTGTCGTGCGGATCCAGGCTCACGACTTCGCCATGAAGCTGATACTGCTTCACCGGCTCGTTGTTTGAAGTATTCGAGCCACAGGAAATCAGAAGCGCCGCGGCCACAACCGTCGCGAGATGCCGCCCTAATCGCATGCGTTTCAACCTTAAGCTATTGGCCACCACGCTCACCGAACTGGCGGCCATGCAGGCGCTGGCGATCACCGGATTCAAAAACCCAAAAGCCGCCGCGGGAATCGCGACGACATTATAACCCAGAGCCCAGAACAGATTCTGCCGCATGATGCGCCACGCCGCGCGCGCCAGCGAAATGGCTTCGGGAATCGCGCGCAAATCGGAGCGCAGCAGCGTCACGTCTCCTGCTTCCATAGCCACATCCGTTCCCGATCCCATCGCGAATCCAACGCCGGCTTGCGCCAGCGCGGGCGCGTCGTTGATTCCATCCCCCACCATCGCGACCACGCGGCCTTCGCTCTCCAGACGCCGGATCGCCGCGGCTTTACCGTCGGGACGAACCTCCGCGATCACTTCCCGAATTCCCGCTTCGTGAGCGATGGCTTCTGCGTTCTCCCGCCGGTCGCCCGTCAGCATGACCACTCGAATTCCCAGCCGCATTAACTCCTCCACCGAGGCCCGCGCCACCGGACGAATGGGATCGGAGACCTGAATCGATCCGGCGAATTGCCCATCGATGGCGACCATGATTCCGTTTCCATTCTGCGCGGCGCGAAGTTCCTGGACAACTCCCTGCCCGGCAAGAAACTCGCGATCGCCCGCCAGCACTCCATGTCCCTCCACCTTCGCTTCCACCCCGCGCGCAATCCAGGCACGGAATTCTTGAGGCTCGCCGAGCGCGAGCCCGCGCGATGCGGCGTATTGAACCACGGCCTGTCCCAATGGATGCTCCGAGCGGCGCTCCGCGGCAGCCGCCAGCCGCAGCGCTTCATCGGAGATCCCGGCCGCGATTACGCGGGGCCTGCCTTCCGTGATCGTGCCGGTCTTATCGAATACCACGGTGTCTACGCGATGCAGCCGTTCCAGGACCTCGCCGCCTTTGATGAGCAATCCCATCCTCGCGCCGCGCCCCGTGGCGACCATGACGGCTGTGGGAACCGCCAGGCCCATCGCGCAAGGACACGCAATAATGAGCACCGCAACCGCGGCTACGGCGGCTTCTATAGCGCTCCGTCCGGCCAACATCCAGCCCGCGAAAGTCAGGGCCGCAAGAACCAGCACCGAAGGAACGAAAACCTGGCTGATGCGATCCGCCAGCCGCTCGATGGGCGCGCGCGACGTCTGCGCTTGCCGCATCAGCGCGACGATGCGCGCGAGAACGCTTTCCGAGCCGAGCGCGGTCGCGCGGTAGCGAAAGCTGCCGCTCAGGTTGATCGTCCCGCCAACCACCGTGTCGCCCGCCCGCTTTTCCACGGGCGCGGGTTCGCCCGTCAGCATCGATTCGTCCACGAAGCTTGCGCCGTCGGCGATCTCTCCATCTACCGGAAGTTTTTCGCCTGGGCGAACCACGATCAAATCCCCTCGCCGCACTTCCGCAACGGGCAGATCGATCTCTCTTCCTTCGGGCTCCTTTCCTTCGCGCAAAACGCGCGCCGTGCGGGGCTGCAATCCGATCAGCATGTGCAAGGCCTCGGTCGCGCGCCGCTTGGCGCCCGCTTCCAGCGCCCGGCCGCTCACGACAAACGCGAGGATCAAAATCGCGGCTTCGAAATAAACGTGCGTGGAAACCCCGCGGGAGCGAAAGAAGCCCGGGGCGATGGTGACCGCCGCGGAAAAGAGAAAAGCGGCGCCGGTCCCCAGGGCAATCAGCGCGTTCATATCCGCCGAGCCATGCCGGGCAGCCTTGAACGCACCCACGAAGATTCCGCGCCCGGCCCACGCCATTACGAAGATTGTGGCCGCCAGCAGCAGCCAGTTCATCGCAGCGGAGTCCATGAATTTCATGGAGATCCCCATCGCGGCCGCGCCGATAAAGAGGCTCGCGATCGCCTTTACGCGAAGATCTCGACTCTCCCGCGCTTCCGCCCGCTCGCGTTGTTCCTGCTGCTGGAATTCGCTTTGCGTCGAGGAGGGCAGTTCCGCTTCGTAACCGGTGTCGCGGATCGCTTCGACCAACGTGGCGACTCCGACAGCCGCGGGATCGAACACCACCGTCGCATCTCCCGACATCAGATTCACCGCGGCCTTTCGAACGCCGTTGGTCTGGTTGAGCGCGCGCTGCACATGCGCCTGGCAGGCTGCGCAACTCATCCCGCCCACGTGAATGTGAACTATCTCGGTCATTCCGCTTTGCGCGCTGGGTAGCCGGCCTGACGAACGGCTTCAAGCGCTTGAGCCTCGCGAGCTGCGTCGGCCTCCACCAGCGCCGATCCGATTTCGACCCTTTCCACTTTCGCTCCCTCCACGCTCGCCAGCGCTTTTTCCACCCGCTGGACGCACGCCTGGCAGTGCATTCCTTCGATCGCGATCCGCATGACTCTAATTTATCGAACCGCTCGCCCGAAGACGTCTCCGCAGGGCGGACTTTTTACCTGTGTAGCCGCGATCAGTTGGTCGCGAAAATGAAATTTTTGGGACCAGATGGAGGCAGAATGAACCAGAATGAATCAGAATGAAGGTGAAATGGGCTTTCATGCGGCCGCGATCGATTGATCGCGTAACTTAACGATTAACGCTTGAACGTTCCACGTGGAACACTGGGCCGCGATCAATCATATACATATGCTATCGCCAAACCGCCATGGTGCCGATGTTGACTTGAATGGGGCGGTGATCATTGATGGCGGAAATACCTTCGCCTATTCCGTGCTTCCGCGAATTCCGGTTTCAAGCGCGGCGGTTGATGACCACGTGAGTCACAGGCTAAAGCCTGCGCAACCTGGGCTTCAGGCAGGTCCGGACGGAGGCTGAAGCCTCGGGCCCAGAGGGCGCCCCAGGCTAAAAGCCTGCCCCACCGTGCTCCTGCGAGATGATAATAAGTACCGTGCGCCCTCGCTGGCACATCGCTGTTCTTCCGATTGTCCTCCTCCTCGCCGCCGCGATCGCGTGGTTGGCCTGGCGCGAGTTTCGTCCCGATGAGAGCGCTGCCCGTTTGCTTGGAGCGCTGCCGCGCGCCCCCGTGAACGGGATCAAGTCCGAAGAAGCTTCCGCCCAATTCTATATCGATGCGGGTGCTTTGCGTAGGAGCGGGCTGCTCGATTCCATCGCCGGTTCGGAAGCCTCCGAAGAACCCGACTACCGCCAGTTCGTCGCCGCAACCGGATTCGATTACCGCCGCGATCTGGACGCGGTCGCGGCTTCCTTTGCCGCCGGCGACATGTATGTGGCGGCGCGCGGCAATTTTGATGAGAAACGCCTGGCCGATTATGCTCGGTCCCAGCACGGGGATTGCGCCGGTTCGCTTTGCTGGATGCCGGCCAGCCGGGCCAATCGTTACATCTCTTTCCGCCCGATCGGCCGTCGCGTACTAGCGCTCGCCCAGACCACCGACCCGCGCGGCGCCTCCCGCATCGCGCTGTCCAACCCGAAGCCGCCCGTCGAAATCCCGTCCGTCGCGGTTTGGATCTCCGCGCCCGGCTCGGTTTTCCGCGATTTGAGCGGCTGGCCCGACGGCTCGCATATTCTCTCGCCGCTCGCCGACGCTCAGCAAGTCTCGTTCACCGTGGACGGCAAGCAGATTCAGCTTGACGCCCTCTGCGGCTCGCCCGATCTAGCCGCCAGCGTGGTCCTGCGATTCACTGCGACCACCAATCTGCTTCGCAACATGCTCCAGCGCGAAAAACTGACGCCTGACCCCTCCAACCTCAGTGGCGTGCTGGTGGCGGGAAAATTCGAATCCCGCGGTTTGCACGCACTGGGAAGCTGGCCGCTCGGAAAACAGTTCATGGAATCTCTGTTTTCCGGAAAAACCCGTTAGGACAACGGGTCCTCACATCTGCTCGTAGAACTTCAACGCCATGGCGCCGTGTGTCGCTGCTCCTCCCGCGCGCAACGCCGCCGCGATGAGAGAACTTTCCGTTATTTCCTCGCGAGAGGCCCCCGCCGCCTTGGCAGCCTTGGTGTGGGCTTCGATGCAATAGGGACACTGCGTCGTGAAAGCCACGCCCAGGGCAATCAGTTCCCGGTATTTTCGGGGAATCGCACCGTCTTCGCGGCTGACGATATTATTCAGCACCAGCCATGCGTTGAATTCCGTTGGAGCAAGCGTGCGCATCTCCTTCAGAAAACGAAGATCTCCTGCATCGTGATAGTGTTCGCTCATCGGCCCTCCTTGGGCTCCGCCAAACGCCAGTATACGCGTGCTCGACGTGTCGCCGAGCGGCTGTTCATGGCTAGCGCACAGGCCGCCGGGCGCGGCGTCAAACGAAGGGGAAGCTCGGCGGACTTCGCCACGTCCGGCGAGCCCGTTGTGCGCGACTTTCTCCAAAGCGCACAGGCCGCCGGGCGCGGCGTCAAACGAATGAGAAACTCGGCAGACTTGGCCGCGCCTGGCGAGTCCGTTGTGCGCGACTTTCTCAGAAGTTGCTTACTGTGGTGCCGAAGTGCCGTTCGGAGGCCACTCGGGCCACCGGTTCCCAGCGGTGGCCTCAGCCGCAATCGGCCCAACAAGCGAGAAGCCCGGTATAACACCCGGAGGCACAGGCCGAGGCGGCGGTTGATGATCGGCGGTAGTCGTGCACCGCAGCTCATTCCATCCGACGTGACACGTAACGTGCTTATAAAACGTTGGCAAATCACCGTCACCCCAGTCTTCGTGGAGGATGTTGAACTTCAGAAGATCGCCTTGAAACTCGAAATCGTCTAGCGCTGCCATGGTGTACGGATTGTCGCAGGTGCCACATACCATACCACGCAGCTTCGCGCCGACCTTCCGGATGATGAAATACTGCTTGGGCGCGCCCACGCCGAAACCCAACCACACCCCGATGACATCCTTCTCCGTCACCGCCGATTTCCACGGTCCAGGCTGAATGTAACGCGGCCCAGCCGCCCCTACTCCCTGTTGATTCACCCGGACAGCGGCCACCGGAGGCGCCTTCGGCAACCTGGACACTATCACCGGCAGCGGATCCGGCCCACGACGATCTTTGATAAGCGTCTGCTCGAATCTCGCGCCACCGTTCGCGCCGCTAGTTCCGCTGACAATTAGATTTCCGTGATCGAAGCGTGCGGTCGCATGATCTTCATACTCCGTCCTGCCATCTGCCTTGACGTGTTTCACCGCGAAGGTGATGCCATTCGCCCCGAACGTGCCATCGATAAATCCAAGCGTAGTCGCGTCCGCGCAATACGTGCAGGTAATCCCGCGGACCTTATCGCCGCGAATCGAAAACTCATAAACATGGGCCTCGCCTTTCTCCGTTCTCCATCCGCCGCGATAGTCGTCGGCGTCCTGAGCCACCGCTGCGCAAGCCAGCCAAAGCAGCACCGATAGTATCCGTGCAGAATTAATCATAAGAGACAAGTTTATATGCGTGAGTTGGGGCGCGTATACTGGTACGTCATGCTTTCCAGCCGCGACCGCATCCTCACTACGCACGTCGGCAGTTTGCCGCGCAATGAGACTCTTTCCGATCTGTTGATCCGGCGGGAGGAAGGCGAAGCGGTCGATCCGCGCGAACTCGAAGCGGAGATGGATCGCGCCGTGCGCCACGTTTTGGAAAAGCAAGCGCAGGCCGGAATCGATATTGGCAACGACGGCGAGCAGCAGCGCGTGGGTTTTCAAACTTACGTGCCGCAGCGCATGTCGGGTTTCGCGGGGGAATCCAAGCGGCGCCGCGGCCGTGATTTCGAAGAGTTTCCCGCGCTGGTGGAAACGCTCATGCGCCGGTTTCCCAAACGCAGCCGGATGCAGAACGCTCCCGAGGCGCGCGGCGACCTGCGCTACCTCGATACAGGCGCAATCCAAAGTGAGACGGCGCGGCTGCTGCAGGCCGCTCGTGCGGCCGGGGGATTCCAGGAATGCTTCATGACGGCTCCCTCGCCGGGGATCGTCTCAACCACTATGCTGAACGCCTGGTACGATTCCCAGGAATCGTATCTGGCCGCGATCGCGCGCGAGATGCACCACGAATACCTCGCGATCCATCAAGCCGGATTGATACTCCAAATCGATTCGCCCGACCTGGCCATGGATCGCTCCATGTTCTATCGCGATCTCTCGGACTCCGATTTCGTGAAGGCGGCCGAGATGCACGTGGCCACGCTGAACCACGCTCTCGAAGGGATTCCTCGCGACCGTGCACGCCTCCATGTCTGCTGGGGAAATTGGGATGGTCCGCACATCTACGATGTTGCGCTGGATCTGATTCTTCCCGTTCTCTATCAAGCGCAAGTGGGCGCGCTGAGCATCGAATTCGCCAATCCGCGGCACCAGCACGAATATGCGGCGCTGCGCCGTCATCGGCTGCCCGATCACATGCTGCTGTTGCCGGGTGTGATCGACACGACGACCAATATCGTCGAGCATCCGGAAGTGGTGGCGCGGCGGATTGAGGAGGCCGTGGCGGCGGTGGGGGATCGCGAGCGTGTCGTCGCCAGCGCCGATTGCGGTTTTGGAACCTTCACCAATCGCGAGTGGGTAATTGAACCGGCCGTTTGGCTGAAGCTGAAGTCGATGCGGCAGGGCGCGGATATCGCCTCGGCGAGATTGTGGGGAGTGGGGACGGCGGGCCTCTAAGGACCCTGACGTGGTAGAGCAGGAAAGCGAGCGGGTCAGAAGCGGGCTTAGTCGAAGGGAATTTCCACCTCGGCGTAGCCGCCGGGTGTAACTTGCGTCAATCGCGGCCATAATCCTGAGGATGTTGGCTTTGATAAAGTCCAGTTGTTCGTGCTCAGCACCACAATCGCAATCTTCCGGTCCGTCAGGTTTTGCTGGTAGCTCAGTTCCTGATCCGCTGTGATGAACAGATCGAAACCGGCCTCTTCCGCCGCGTCGAGCAACGGCCCGTTCTTTAGGCCGGACCAACCCTGAAACCACGCCGTGAAAGTGGCATGACCGCCTTCGATCAGTAACCGCAGTTTTTGCGGCGCACTTTCTTGACGCGCACAACGCATTCGCTGTGCGCTTTTCATCGAGAAGGATTTTCACCGAACGTGCGCGGTTTCCAAGGGCGCGGCGCTTTTGGCGGCAAAGTCGAGGACCGTCTGAACCTGCTCGCGGGTCACGTGGAAATTTTCAAGCACCTCTTCAAGCGGTGAAGTTTTCAGATTTTCAAAAATAGCCGACACGGGTACGCGCGTGCCGCGAAACACCCAAGCGCCGCTGACCTTGCCGGGGATGCTCTCCACGGCGGGGCATTGTGACCAATCCAGAGTTGCCATGGTTGTGCCCTTCTTTCATCGTAACTTTTGGCGGGGCGGACTATAGTAGACCCCGTTGCCCTGTTCTGAGGGCTGCGTCGGCCCTGTGGGGGCTGGTCACTTCTTCGGCAAGTGGCTCGGGTCGGCGCCCTGCGATTCGAGCGTATACTTCTCGGTAACGTCGTGCTCGCCTTCCCAGCACGAAAACTCCATATTGCGATAGCCCGGCGTCATGTTGCGATTGATATTGAACGCCGCTTTCCACGGGCGAGTGTATACTTTGGGATCGTCGATCGAAGCTTCATAACCGATCTGGTTTTCGTTCCTCGGAGTGAAGCGTTCCACCACATGGATCTGGTCGCTATGGAAATTGGCGGCGATATCGAACCAGGTGCGCGCGTTTTGATTGGTGTCGTCCACCACCAGCACATCGCCTTCCCAGTGACCCTTCGGATCGCCCGCGAACAAATGAACCGTGGATGGAAGCACATGCGGCCGCCCGTCGGTGGGAATGATTCGGTAGTTGTGCATGTATTCCCAGATCATCACCACGTATCCGGCCGTTCCCTCCGGCTGCAGAATCTGGAACGAGCTCTGCGCCTCCACCATGTGCGGAATGCCCGAGGTGTAGCAATGGGCGTCGGATTCTTCGATGGTGTGGTTCTCGGAAAGATCGATTTCCTTTTCGCGAGCCCAGGGCTGATAGGGGATTTTGCCGTCCGGGGGATCGACAACGACGCCTTTGCCCGCGTTCACGCCGATTTTTTTGCGAGCGTCCGTGGCTTCGATCGAAAAGAGTCCGCCGCCGCCGGCGTTCCAATAGCCCTGAATATCGGGCTTGCCATCGGGGAGCCGCCGCACGGGCCCGGCGGGAACCGCGGGCGCTCCCTTGCCGCCTCGACCTTTTCCACCGCCCTTGCCGCCGCCTCCCGGCCCGCGACCCTCCGGGGCGGCCTGAGGCGCGCCGTTTTGAGGCGTGATACTTTGAGGCGCGCCACCTTGGGGCGGAGCTGGCGGCGCATCCTGCCCCTTCACCTGCGGCGCGGCCCAAGTCCAGATGACTACCGCGGCGCCAGCGGCCGCAAGCACGCCCGCCGAACACTCCAAAAACCGTTTTCGCATCTTAGTTCTTCGCCTCCCGATGCGGATCGGGCCTGGTTCCTTCCGTCACCGTCGGCCCTTCCATCTTGTAGTTGCACTCGTTCTCGAG
Organism: Bryobacteraceae bacterium; assembly: GCA_036521975.1. Taxonomy (GTDB): domain Bacteria; phylum Acidobacteriota; class Terriglobia; order Bryobacterales; family Bryobacteraceae; genus Palsa-187. Next base: position 1,396 of record DATDGT010000052.1, on the reverse strand, counting down.
AATCTGCGCGTCTTTGGCGGTATTGAGCGTCAAAGGCAGGCTGATCTTCCAATCCCGCGAGAACGTCTTCGGATCGGAGATCGCGGCTTCATAAGTGATCGTGGTTGGGCCGCTGCGCGTGAATCGCTCCACCACATGCAGCTCGTCGCTATGGTAGTTACCGGCTGCGTCGAACCATGTCTTGTCGTTGAAGTCGGTGGTGTCCACCACGAACGTGTCGCCGTCCCAACTGCCGCGTGAATCGCCCTGCCACAGATCGATGTTCTCCAGATGTTTGCTGCCGTCCACCGGAATGTTGCGGACTTCGTGCATAAACTGCGAAAGAATCCCAACAAAGCCGGGCGTCTGCACGATCATGAACGGATCAGGCATGTACATCAGCCGCGGCACACCAGGCATGAAACAGTGATTCACGGGGTCGAGCTGCTTGCGCTCCGCGAAGTTTTTCTTCACTTGCGCTGCCGTCGCCGGAAGATACGGGATCTTGCCATTCGCCGGATCGACGATCACGCGCTTGCCGTTTACTTTGGCGCCTTGGAGATCCCCGTTCACGACGGGAGGGCCGTTCCAGATTCCGTTCAGATCCGGTTTGCCGTCGGAGAGACGCGACGGCTCGTATGTCTTGCTTTTCGTCTGCGCGGACAGCGCCCAGGGCAGCGCCAGGGTTACGGCCAAGGCCGCGCCGCGAAAGGATGCTGCGCAGTAAAAGGATGCCGCGCCGCGAAAGGATGCCGCGCCCCAAAAGGATAGAATCGCGCGCATGGTCACTGCTTTCCCTGTTTTTCTGCCCCGGCCGCGTTACCCTCCGACGATCCTGCAAACAGCCGTTTTCCATCCGCTGTCATGATGTTATTGGCGTTGATGGTGGCGGAGCCGTTCTTGGCCAGCGATCCGGAGACTGTGATCATGTCACCCACCTTCACCGACGTCTTATTCCAGCCGTTCCTGTAAAGTCCGTTCGGCGGTCCGAATTCGCACGCCCAATCCTGCACTTTGCCATCGGGACCCGCCGCTTCCACGTGAATCCAGGAATGCGGATTCACGAGCTGCACCGAAAGAACCTTTCCCATAAGGGTGATCCGCTTTTCCGAATCGTATTCGGCTGCAAATGAATGATGCGCCACCAGCGGCGCCGCCGCAAGTAAGCCCAAGCCCGCCGCGAGAACCGCAACCCGAGTTCTATTCATCGTGAATTTCTCCGTTCGTTTTGAATCCTAAAACGATCAGGATATCAGTGTCAACCATGCTAACGTGGTTGGGTGCGCGACATGGAGGTGCAGACTCGATCGGTCTTCTTTTTTGTAGCTTTTTTCTTAGCGTCTATATACGCTAAGAGAAAGGAGACCCTTGATGACCGACTCTCTGCCTCAGCTGGAGTCCCAACGCTCCGATCTGT
>DATDGT010000051.1:0-11899 GCA_036521975.1 Bryobacteraceae bacterium | reverse complement strand
ATCCCACCGGTCTCAAACCGAACCGCCGACTCATCTCATCGCTCGCTCTCAAACCCGGCAAGATATTGCCGCGGTGGAACTACACCATTGCACCCAATCTGTGAGAATCTGTGGAAGTTAATTTTGCGTGGACCCTAAGCGGCGTGTGCCGGTCACTGGCGGAAGCCAGGTCTGGCGTGGCGAGCGGCACCGTGGGAACGATATCTTCGGTGTTGGCGATGCGCCACGCCGCGCGTACCGATTGGTTGAACTTGGCGGCGAATTGTAGATCGCCCACGCGCAAGCCGGCGAAGCTATACATGATGGCGTTCGGCGCGATGCCCGAAATCACCAGATCCGCCATTGCCAAAATCGCTATCCCCGCGCCAAGGCTGTGGCCCGTGACGAAGACGTTCGACGGAATTCCCGCGCGCTGAACGGCGGTTTTAATGTCGGGCGAGCACTGCTGGTAAAGTTTCGAGACGCCGTCTTCGGCTTTTCCCCAGGGATGGGCGGTCTGTGGGAAGGTGAAATCGGACAGCCAGTCCTCCAGCGATTCTGTTCCTCGAATTGCCACAAACACGGCTTGCGAAGCGCGGTTGCGAGCGACGAAACCGAAGAGCTCCCCGCGCGCGTCGAGGGTCTCGCCCTTGGCCGAGAAGGTTCCCAGGAGATCGTAGGAGGCGGGCACGGTCCAAGGAAGCCCTTGCTTGGATTGATCGAACTGAGCGTAGGCCTGCAACACCAGGCTCCCGGCCTCCAGAGCGATCGCCTTGTCGAACCCCGGGGGAAGAAACATCCCTTTATTCTACGCGTGGAGGTCACAAGCTTTGGAGAAACTCGCCCGCCAAGATCGAAACCGCATATCACCGGGCCGATGGTGCCATTCAGAAGCTCGTCGATCTCGTCGCCGCATAGCGCGCGACTGCTGCAATCATCTCCAAGATCGAATCCAAGCGTAAGCTGATCGCTAAAAGCTGATAGCTGAACGCTGAACGCTGACAGCTTGTCTTACAGCTTAATCTTGATCGGATGATCGAGCTTGCGGACGGGGAGTTCCAACACTCCTCCACCGGGATCGAAAGGAGCGGCGAAGCGGTAGATCTGAATCCTGCCGTTCTGCCAGCGGGTGCGGCTGGATTCGAGCGGGAAGGATCGCTCCAGCCGCATTGAAGGGGCGGGAGAGGCCGCCATGCTCGACCATTTTTCGTGAACCAATGGTACGTCCTCCAGTACGATCCAATTGATTCCGAAATGGCGGCAGAATCGCTCCAAGGCTTCCGGGCCGAAAGTGGAAGCGGGAAGCTTTTCGGCGGGGATGACGGTCGTTTGCATATTGGGGTCGCGGCTGCGAACGGCAAAGATGAAGTTGCCGTCGGCTTCCCCGGCGTAGAGCACGCGAGCCGTCCCGCTCTCAGTCACCAGCGCGGCCGCTTCGGCGGGTCCGCGAAGGTATTCCGGTTGGAAGAAAAGTCCGGTAAGAAACCATGCGATGCCGAACAGGGTGGGGACATACCAGGCTCGGCGTTCGCCCCAAAGGCTTGCGCAGCCGCGCCACAACATCGCATAGGCGGTTACGATTGCTGCGGGGATCAGAAAGAACAGATATCGCGGGTCCACGGCGCCCAACACCAGCAGAACGAGCGCTGCCGAAATCATCCAGGCAAGGTAAAGAGCGCACAGGCCGCCGGGTGCGGCGTCAGACGAATGAGAAACTCCGCGGGCCTGGCCGCGCCCGGCGAGTCCGTTGTGCGCGACTTTCTCCAAAGATAAACCGGCGCGGCGCCACTGGCGCTTCCAGACCGCGCAGGCGAACGCCGCGATGGAGCACACCGCGAAAATTCCCGGCAGGGCCGTCAAATCCTCCCAGATCCATTGGCTGTACAGGCGCGCATTTTTGAAAGGGATCAAGCGGAGAGCCTGCGGAGAGGAAGCCACTTGATTGCCGTTGCGGGCCGATCCCTGGAAGTGGGCCCACACAAGCGCCCATCCCGCGCCTATTCCCAGAAGAACCGCCGCGGAGATCCAGATCTGAGGGCGCTTCAGCAGACGCCATCGCCGCGTCAGTAAAGCGCCCAAAACCGGTACGCCGCCCAAGAATACCGCGTGTTGCTTGGTGGAAATCGCAAGCCCGCCAAGAACAGTGAACAACAATGCACGCCCCCAGGGGAAGGCCCGAGCTTCCTCCTGAAAGGTCAGGTCGCGCAGACAGTAGAGAGCCGCGAGGGTGAACGCCATGGCGGGCAGCTCCAGCATGACATCGGTGGCCACAAGCTGCACACGCCATATCGACAACACCGTGATCGCGGTGCAGGCGGCGATTGCCGAATTTCGCAGGGTCGCCTCCACCAAGCGGTAAAGCAGCAGGAAACAGATTCCCACGGCCAATGCCACTGCGAGGCGCGCCGAGAGGGCTTTCACGCCGAACAGCGCATAGAATCCGGAGACGATGGCCGGGAACACCACAGGGTGAAAGGGCATGGTGATCGCCGGTAGATGGCCGTAGTACGCTTTGGCGAAATCTATGGGGTGCGTGAGATGGCCGCCACGAACCAGATCGTAGATGAACGCGCCGTTCATGGCGTGGCGCGCGGCGTCCGTATCGACGATATCGGAATGGCCCACGCCGCGAAGCGACCAAAGCGCGAAGGACAACGCCCCCAAATAAGGCAAGAGATAAGGCAAGCGCGCCGAGAATTTCGCCGAAGATTTGAATGTCCCTCGCAAGGCTGGTTTCGATTCCGGCCGCTCGGCGACCACGCCAATTCCGCTCATGCGTGCCCCACCGGCTGAAAACTTCGAATCAAAGCCTGATAGTCCACTTTGTTGGTCGAGGTCCGGGGAAGAGCATCGACAAACCGAAAAACATCGGGGTTCATGTAGGAGGGAAGATGCCGGTTGCAAAACGTCTTCATCTCCACAATCGAAGGCCGCGCGCCGTTGCGCGCCGCGAGATACCCTACGATGCGCGTGCCCGCTTGCGGATCGGCCACGGCGATCGCCGCCGCTTCGCTCACCGCGGGATGGCGCCAGAGGCAGCTCTCTACTTCGCCTAACTCGATCCGATAGCCGCGGCGTTTGACCATGCGATCGCGGCGGCCAACATAGGTGAAGCCGGTTTCCGGCCGCTCGATCACGACGTCGCCGGTATTGTACCAGCGAATTCCCTCGCGGGTCACAAAGCGGCTGGCGCTCTCTTCTTCGCGGCCCCAATAACCCGAAAACACCGGCTCGCCGGAGATGAACAGCAGACCCTCCCCGCCGCTTTCGACCGGCCGCAAATCGGAATCGAGCACCAACGCCGAACAATGCGAACATGGCCAGCCGATCGGGTAAGGCTCCACGCGGTCTTCCGGAACAGGCGTGGGGATTTTGGCGAAGGTGCAGACATTGGTTTCCGTCGGGCCGTACAGATTGAAATAGGCCGGCTGGGGCCAATGCGCAACAATCCGTCGCAACTGCTGGGGAGGAAATACTTCGCCGGCAAATAAAACCAAACGCAAGCGGGAACAATCCAGCCGTTCGAGGTTTCCGAAGTCCGCCAGCAGCCCGAGAATGGCGGGCGTGGAATACCAGACGGTGAGCTCGTGCCGCGCGATAAAGTCCGCCAATTCCTTGGGGTTCCTTCCCAACTCATCGGGGATCAGATGGATGCTGGCGCCGTGTTTGAGCGGCACATAGATGTCCAGGATGGAGAGATCGAAATGAAATGGAGCGTGGCTGCTGAAACGGTCCTCAGGGGTGGGACAGAAGACCTCCGAGCACCAGTTCACGAAGCTCGTGGCGTTGCCGTGGGTCAGCATCACGCCTTTCGGAATCCCGGTTGAACCCGAGGTGTAGAGGATATAGGCCAGGTCGTTGGGGTCCCTGGGCGAGGGAGCGAGCGGCGCGTGCTCCAGCACGGCCTGGAAATCGGAATCTACCTGGATAGTGGTTTCCGCGATATCGGCGAGATCCGGGCGGCGCGGATCGAGAAACAGCGCGCGCACGCCGCAATCGGAGAGAATTGTGCGAATGCGCTCGGACGGCCCGCTCCAATCGGCTGGTACGTACGCCGCGCGGGCTTTCAGCGCGCCGAACAGCGCCGTAAGCGAATGAATACTTTTCGGCAACACCAATCCCACGCGATCGCCGGGGCGAACGCCACTGGCCGCCAGATACCCTGCAATGCGGCTCGAGCGTTGGTCAAGCTCCCGGTAGGTGAGCGAAGCGCCGTCCGGATCCATCGCGGCAAGCCGATCGGGAAACTGCGCGGCACTGTTTTCCAAATAGTCGCACAGGTGCCCGCTTCGCATAGAGGGGTAAGGTTGTTTTGCCGCGCCCGCTTTTACCTACGGCGTTTTCGGATGTCGCGCAGTCGGTGTATGTGTCGCATTTCTCTTGCCGAATCCCGCGGCCCTGCCAATCAGCATATGAATGGAGTCACAATCGCGAGCGGCAATCCTGCGAGCCCCAGATGGCTGCCGGGTAAGTCCAGGAGCCGATTCACTGGTCGGTGCCCCGATGATCCGGCGCATTGCCCGATATGGCGGCCCGCGCGAATCCAAATCAACGGGAACATGATTGAATTCGTCGCTCTGGGGCACAGCCATGAGCCGTTTAAGCCCCAGCCTCCGCCCGAAATTGGCTTCGTTCCGTCAAGTCGCCGCGGACGCAATGCCGCGGCCGCCGAGTCTTTGGTATGCTCCGGAGAGGGCTGGCCATTACGTTGCTTTTGAACGAATGACTGCAAGCCCCGGCCTCGGTGGCTCGCTCACGAGAAGGCCAACACGTTTAACAAGCGCTCTATTTCATGACTCTCCTTCGCATCGCATCACTCGTACTTACTTTTTCCTTAACCGGCAGCGCCGTCCCGCTTACCCTGGCCACAAGTTCGCAGACCATCACGTTCACCGGCTCCGGCGTCAACACCAGTGGAGCCGGGACCTCCAACGTTAGCTGGGGGACCTGCACTTATAACGGAACAGTTTCTACGTGCGTCGTCTCTGGAAGCTATACCGCGGCCGCCGCGCCCGCCGGGACAACCTATGCGGTCGGCACAAGCGGCGCGTACGCATTCACTTTGACCTACCAGGGCAATGGCCCTGCGCCCCTACAGGCTATCGCATCGCCTCCGGGTAGCAATCTTGTGATCTTCCAGTACACCGCCAATGACGCCAGTCTCGCCTTCACCGCAACTCCCACTGGTGGCTCGCCGATCCCGTTCTACGACTTGAATTGGAACTTCCAGTTCGACTCGAGCGCCTCCTGCACCGGCGTCGGCAACTGCTCGGTCGGCGCGGTAGGCATGAGCAACGGCGGCACGATCAGCGGGCCCGTCATCGGGACGTTCGATCCAACGCCGGTCATCACTAATCCCAACGGCCTGATCAGCGCTGGGTCCTACGGCAGCTTCACCAGCATCGCGCCCGCCACCTGGATCGAGATCTATGGGACCAACCTCGCGACCGTGCAATCCCAGACTTGGAGCGGCACGGACTTCAATGGCGTCAACGCGCCTACCGCGCTTGGCGGAACGAAAGTCACCATTGATGGGCTGCCCGCCTATATCGATTACGTCAGCCCGAACCAGGTAAACGCACAGGTGCCATCCGGCGTTGGGACCGGGTCGCAGGCCGTGGTCGTAACTACCGCCGGAGGTGCCAGCAGCTCCTACTTCGTCACCGTAAATGCGACCGAACCCGGTCTGCTGGCGCCACCACAGTTTCGTCTCGCGGCCGGCCAGTACGTGGTCGCGCTCGCCGCCAACGGTACCACCTACATTCTTCCACCGGGGACGACGAACTCCGTCCCCACAGCCGTCTGTCACCCCGGCGATACGATTATCCTGTACGGCATCGGCTTCGGACCCGTAACTCCGATCATTAACGCCGGCGTGATCGTTGGACAGGCCAATTCGCTCTCCGGCTTCACCGCTGCCATCGGCGGGCAACAGGCCACCGTTCAATTCGCGGGCCTCGTGGCCGGGTTCCTCGGTCTTTACCAGTTCAACATCGTTGTCCCGAACGTACCGGCCAATAACGCCACGCCGCTAACGTTCGGGTTGAACGGCGTGAACGGGACGCAGCAGCTCCTGCTGGCCGTCGGCAACTGACGGCCGTCGCCGTTGCACCCGTTTTTGCCGGCAACAGCGGAAAATCGCGCGTACCGCAGCGATCTTCAAGTCGCGATTCACTGCCAATTCAAATAAAAATCTCCCGCTAAATCAAAATAATAGAAACTCTGGCGACGTGTAATCCCCACCGCTTACCCGATATTTCTTATGCCAAGAAAGGAAGGTGTACGGATGGGAGGTCCCATTATTATCTGGCCGCCGGATGTCTGCGATGGATTTCCGGGGTGTTATTGGTCCTACGACCCCTACGATACCTGCTACGCGCTGGGTGGTTACGTGTGCGGAGACGCGGGTGGAGGGGGCGTTTGGTGCTGCCCGGTTCTGGGCGGTTGACTCGCGGAGAAGGCAACGTCTGTGCCCCATCAGCGCCCGGCGCGGGACCGGGCGCTCACCCGAGTCCCTGACTCCCCGCCGCGCCGGGCTGCGTTGTGCGCGAGTTTCTCCAAAGAAAAGGGGGCGCCACTCCCCCTTTCTTCTGACTCCTGACTCCTGTCTCCTGTCTCCTGACTCCTCAGCGTTTCCCCTTTCTTCAATTCACCCAGATCCTGACGCCCGCCTGCGTGGCCACGCCGCCGGCGGTAACCACCACTGCGGGATCGCCTGGGCTCAAGAAACCGGTCGGAATGAGCGCGTTGATTTGAAATAGGCCCGGATAATTCGAAGCGGGTCCCGCGTATAGGACCTGCGCCGCGTAGCCGCCGATCGTTACGCCCACGGGCGAAGACGGATTCCCTAATCCGGTCCCGTAGAGGGAAATCGCCGAGCCGCGCGGAGCGGGATTAGTCGCGGAATTGACCGATCCATCCTGATTGGTGGCCGCGGCTTCGCCGGCCTGATTCGTGGCCGCGGCCCCGGCCGAAGAATCGGTGAAAAGCGCAGGCGCCGAATCGGTCGCCGTCATCGGAATTGCCGCGATTTGAGCCGATTGATAGAAGACGTCGATTTCCGAAATTCCAGCGATATTTTGCGGAGTCAGAATCAAAATGCCACTCGAATCGAGCGTTAGGACCTGCGCGGCAGCGCCCCCGAATTCCACCTGCACACCGGGAAGTTGGCCGGACCCGATTCCGGTGTTGACCAGAAGAACCAGCGAGGCGGGAGCGATCGGCCCGGACAGAAGGCTCGCCGCGTTCACCGCATAAGCTAAAGCTACCAAAGGCTGAACCGTCGCGGTGGCCTGGGCTTGCGGCGTCAAGGCGCGAATGCGGTTGTTGTCCAGATCGGCGATGGCCAACGTTCCGCCGGGCCCCAGCGCCACATCCCACGGGTAAGAGAATTGCGCGAGTCCCGCCGCGCCGCCGTCGCCCGAAAACCCTTGCGCCCCCGTACCCGCAACAGGCGCCACGCCGCCGGAGGCATCGATTCGAAACACGCGTCCCAATGCGCTATCGGCGACGAAAATCTCTCCCGATGTATCCACCGCGACGCCTACCGGAGAATTCCACGAGCCGGGAAGAGCGGTTACCGTGCCATCGATCGCCATGCGCCCCACCCGCCCGCCGCCCGATTCGGTGAAATACAGACTTCCTTGCGAGTCCAGCGCCAAGCCACGCGGCGATTTCAATCCGCCCAACACCGTGGCGGGGATCCCGTTCGAGCCCGCCTTGAGAATCTTGCCCTGCGCGGGATCGGCGATGTAGATGTTCCCCACCTGATCGGGAATGGCGTAGACCGGCGAAATCAGACCCGAATTCGTGGCGGCATGAATCACTCCATTCGATCTCACTTCGCGAACCCGGCTGTTGCCCGTATCCGCGATATAAAGATTGCCCGAAGCGTCCACGGCCACCGAATTGGGCGAATTCAATTCCGCGAGAGTGGCCGGCCCGCCATCTCCCAGGTTGCCCGGCACGCCCGTTCCCGCCACAGTGGTGATGACGCCACTCAAGGCGGAGACGCGCCGGATGCGATGGTTGTCGCGGTCGGCGATGAAGAGATTGCCCGCGGAATCCATCGCCGCGCCGGAGGGATGATTGAGGCGCGCCTGGATGGCTGGGCCGCCATCGCCGTGAGCGGGATCGCCCCCACCTGCGGCCAACAACACCGTGCCCGAACCCGCCGTTTTCATCACCGTGGTTCCAGAAGACGCGTACCAAAACCCATTGGCGGAAGCGATATCATAGGCCATCACATTCCACGCCGTCGTGGCGCCCGCCGGCCCCACAATCAGTATCTCCCCCGCGGCCGGATTGGCCGCATAGAGTTTGCCCGACGCGTCGAACTTGATGCCCGTCGCGCCGGGAGCCGGCGCGAAGGTCGTGATCACGCCTTGCGTCACCTTGCGAATCGCGTGATTCTGGGTGTCGCCGATGTACAGCGAGCCTTGGCGATCCAGCGCCAGGCCTGCGGGAAAGGCAAGCTGCGCGGCGTTCGCGGGTCCGCCATCGCCTGCGTATCCGGCGACGCCCGTACCCGCGATGGCAGTGAGCGAGCCGCCGGGGGAAAGCTCGTAGACCCGATGAGCGCTGAAATCCGAAATGTAGAGATTTCCACTCGCATCCACGGCGACATTGCGCGGAGCGTTCAGGACGCCCGATGCGACGGTATCGATTGTCCCATCCGGGGCGACTCGCCTCACTCGCGCGTTTCCCAAATCTGCGATGTAGAGATTACCGGATGCATCGAAAGCCAAGCCGTAGGGCGAGTTCAACTGCGCCGCGGCTGCCGGTCCGCCGTCGCCGGAAAATCCCGCAATGCCCGTGCCCGCGATGGTCTCGATCGTCCCGTCCACGCCGATTCGCCGGACGCGTTGATCCGCGGCGTCGGCCACGTATACATTTCCGCCGGCGTCCGCCGCCAGACCCTCCGCCTGAAACAGAAGGGCGAGAATGGCCGGCCCTCCGTCGCCCACCCAATCGCTGCCCGCCGCGGTATTGATGAGATACACTCCGCCCTGCCCCCAGGCGAGAGCGGCAGCGGCAAACACCCCTGTGATGAAGGCGCGCACCTATTAATACTCAGTGGGAATTTGTCCGGAATCCTCTCAGGCTAATTCGAGGAGATTTCACGCATCCAGCGCAGGCTCGTCTCAAACGAGTCGCAGGCGGGCGCCTGACCCTTTTAGACTAGGACGTATGGACGAACTCGTCTTCGAAGTGACGCAGGAGGGCGACGGCGGCTACTGCGCTGAGTGCCTGACGGAAAGCATCTTCACGCAAGGCGAAACTTGGGACGAGCTGCGGGCCAACGTCAAGGAAGCCGTGGACGCCTTCCACTTCGACGGGCCCAAGCCCGCCAGCGTCAGACTTCACCTCGTCAAGGACGAGCTATTGGCCGTTAGATGAAACTTCCGCGCGACTTGAGCGGACGCGATCTTGCCGCCGGACATTGCGCCGGATAAAACGGGCATGAGGCCAGCCGTAACCCACTGAAAAATCGTACGGTCTCAGATGAGCTTTCAGCGATTCGAGCTGAAACCAATGCTGTCCGTACTGTTCGAAAGCTGATCGCTGAAAGCTGAAAGCTCCCAGCTACTTGATCGTCACCGGAACGGGCACGCTGCACACCGCCGCAGCTCCCTGGGCGGCGCCGCACACGTACAGATTGGCGGTCGTCGCCGCGAGATTCACCGGGATGGTCAGATTCACTTGTTGCACGCCTGCAAAGCCAGGAGCCGCGCCGGCGTAGTCGGGTACGACCACTTGATTGCTGAATTGTCCGGTAATCGTCCCGGCGCTCGACAGACCCGTCGCGTAGATTTGGAGGACGCTTCCGGCGCTCGCGCCATTGGTCGCGCTGTTGAGCGTCCAGTCCTGGTTGATCACCCCTCCCGAAAAAATCGCCGGGGCGAACGGCGCCAGATTAACGGTGTCCGGCTTACTGCCCCTGCCGTTCACCGTCACCACCAACTGCGACGTGGTTTGGCCTGCCAATGCCGCGGGAACCAATAGATTGATCTGCGTGCCGTTGGAAAAAGAGATCGGCGCGGAGACCCCATTGAAACTGGCAGTGATGTTCGAGCCCGTGAAGTTCGTCCCCATCACGGTGGAAAGCGACCCGGGAACGGCGGGAACGGCGGCGAAGCTCGCCGCGTTCACCACGCTCGAAATCGACGGTGCCGGAGGAGCCGGCGGTGCGGTCACGACAAACGTGACGGTGACGGTTTGCGTTCCCGCGTATTGTCCTCCATTGACGATCAGCGTCGCCGTATAGGTTCCCGGAGAAATACCGGAGGGATTCGCATAAGTCACCACGGTAGTCTGATTGATGCCCTGCGTGGGCGTTACAGTAAGCCATCCCGATCCGCTCCCGTAGCTGACTGAGATCTGCCAATTCATGTCGCCGCCGCCGGTATTCTGCACCACGAAATACCCTTCCTGCAAAGCGCCGCCCTCCGGTGCCGACAATTGAATCGAAGTGGTGGCGATGCTGAGGCTCGGAAGATAAGTGGCGCAATCGCCGACGATCGAGCAATCGACCGGCGGAGTGACGGCCGCAAAACGAGGCAGAGGTTCGGTTGCCGACGCGACGCCGATTTTGGAAACGGGCGCGAAAGTAACCGAGGCCGAAGTCTGCGAGGCGGGCCGATTGCCGTTCGGCGCGAGCCCCAAAAACGTAGGAAATTGAGCGGATTCGACGACGGAGTTATTCGCATCCACCACTTCATAGACCACATAGGCGGAGCCGTTCACGATGCCAAGCGGCGACACAGTATTGAACGTGACCGTGCCCGAGCCGATCGCGCCGGGTGTGTAGATCGGGGAACCGCCCGCTCCGTTGGTCCCCGCGCCCGCCACGCGCGCCAAAAGCAGCGAGCCGGAAGCCAAAGGGGCATAGGCGCCGCCCGATGCCGGCAGCTCCAAATCGCCGCCCCCCGTGGGTTGGATCGCGTCCGATCCCGCGATCACGTCGGGGACGTACAAGGTCGCGTCTTGCGGGAAACCAGAATAAGTGATGATGAAGCGCTCGCCCGAATCCGCGTTAAGATTTGCGATGCTGGACAGGGGTTGGAACGAATCCGCGAATCCCTCCGTCATGCGGATGCTGCTGAGGGATGTGCCCGTCTGAATCAGATTGGCGAAATTGATGGTGGAGGGTAAGGGCGAGCCGTTCTGGGCGCAAACGAGGCTCGAGGAAAAAGCGGCGGCCAAGCCTGTCTCGGGCGTGCCCACCACTATTTGGGGCATGTTGACCGGAATATTGAGGCTGACCGAGGCTATGATCGCGCTGCCCACGGGAATGGCGGTCGCATTCACGCGGATATCGACGATCCGCAGCGAGACAGCACCCTGCGGGGAAAACGTCACCGGGACGCCATTGAACGCCAAAGTGTTCGAGTTGATCAGTATGGGCTGCACCGTCACGGCTTGCGGCCCCGTTCCGCTGTCCTCGGTGAAAACAATTCCGGTGAGCGTGTTGCCGGCGGAAAGACGGTTGGAAATGGTGGTGTTGGTTAGGACGGCGAAATTCAAGGTCAGCGTGTCGTTGGGCGAATCCGTGCAATCGATTTCGATATCCCCGATACGTTCGGCCAGACCCTCCGCGCGAACGATGGGTGGGACCGCGCTGGTGACGCAGGTGATGGGCTGGGCCAAAACTACGCCGGCCCATCCGGACAAGGTAAGAAACAAAATAGACCGAAAAAAGGGAGACATCAAAACAACTTCCTGAAAGCGATGGGCGCGGTTTCACCAGCGTATCACAACTGTCGCCCGCGGCTAGAGCGAGAATTATCCAATACAAGATGATCATGAAATGAGGGTGAGCGGGCCGGGCGTTCTGCGGCCGGATGCAGATACGCATGCAGAACAGCGAGAGCCTGACGCGCCAACAGATCAGCGATTTTTTAAAGGCCAGCGAGGAGAT
>DATDGT010000050.1:0-3152 GCA_036521975.1 Bryobacteraceae bacterium | reverse complement strand
CTGCCGCGTGCGGGCGCGGGGTCAAGGGCGGTCCGGCGCTCTTGTTCTTGGCCGGACCGTTCATCGCAGACCCTTGAGGCCGCGACCGCACTCCTAGACTTGAACCACGACGAAGCGGAGTTCGTAGAACGAAGCTTCGTCCTAGAGGATTCTTTTTCGGCTGTCCCGACCAAGGCTCGCCTCGTTGAATCCTGCGATGGTAGCCCTGCAGCTCCACCAGTCATCTATTCGATCCCCGCGATGCGGGACCATGATTCGCTGTTCGAACTCCCCGCCTCGTGCAGGGAGGCCCGGCGCCCAATCAGACCGTCGATGGATTTCGGTCCACCACCGCGCTACTCGGGCTACCGGACATGGGAGCCAACTGCGCGTAGTCCACTCGCGCGCGCAGCATCCAGTACAAACGAACCGCCAGGCGGCGAGCCATGGCCACCTTCGCCACCCCGCTCACCCGGTGAAACTTCAAGCGTTGATAGGCTCGGCGCAGCTCGGGATCGCCGACCACCGCCGTCTGCGCCGCCTCCACCAGCAGCCAGCGCAACATCGTGTTGCCTTGCTTACTGATGTGGCCGAGCCGCTGACGGCCGCCGCTGGAGTGCTCGCTGGGGTTCAGTCCCAGGTAGCTCACCAGCTTGCGGCTGTTGGGAAATCGCGCCACCGGTCCCAAGGTGAGAACGTAGGCCAGAGAGGTCACCGGCCCTACCCCAGGATGCGTCATCAGACGCACCGCTTCCGGCCGCGCCTGCGCTTCCTCCTGCACCGCCTGGTCCAGCGGTTTGATGACCGCTTCCAGTCGATCGAGCAGCTCCAGCAGTTCCTTCCGCCGCCGGCTCGCCCAGGGCAACAGCGCTAGCCCCTCGAGTTCCGTCCGTCCCTTCACCGTCCACAGCTTCCGCTTTCGACACACCCCCTGGCTCATCGCCAGCGCATGCAGTTGATTCTTCATCAGGGTGCGCGTCCGCACCAGCTTCATCCGGTGCACCAGCAACTGCCGCACATCCCGCTCCTCCGGCGCCGGCACCCAGATGCGCGGGAAACGCTTCGTCAGCAGCAAATCCAGCAGGTGCTCCGCCGCCCGGGTGTCGGTCACCTGCCGCCGCACCGAGCGCGCCCAGATCTCCGCCGCATCCCCCACCCACAACTCATGCCCGCACTCCCCCAGCAGCCGCTCGAACCACAGGGCCGGAAGCGTCGCCTCGATCCCCACGCAGGCTCCTCGCGGCCAACCCGCATAAAAGGCTCGTACCTCCTCCTTCCCGTGCTCCAAGCGCCGCCTGCGGATTTCGCCCGTCTCTTCATCGACCCACGCCACCACCTGGTAGCGCGTATGCACATCACATCCGATAATATTCATGGTCGGCTCCTTTCCCGGCCAGCCTTGGTCGTGGACAACCCCAAGTCTACCGGCGATCCGGAGCCGACGCCGTTATCTAATCAGATCTGTCTTGTAGGGCCGGGTTGGCGCAGATCGGAGATCTGCGATTCACGTTTCGCGGCGCAATCGCACGGACTATAGAATCGCATAGCTGCGCTATGCGCCAGCCCTGGCCCGAACGAAAAGCCGCAGAGTTTTAAAAAAGCGAAACTCTGCGCTACCGGCTCAAATTCGTGGTCAAATTCGTGGTCCTTGACAGGGTTGTCTCAGGGCGCGTATTATCCCTCTGGTTAAAATCAAGCTCCTATTCACCTCAGAAACTCAGAGAGGCGGCAGAACATGACACCCGCAGCGAAATCCAGAGTTCGAAAAATACTCAAGCGAGCTGGCTCCAACCTCGAATCGCTTCAGAAGCTTATTCAGAATCCCGAGGCCTTCGCCAAGGAAGCCGGTTTCTCGCCGAAAGAAGCGGCATCGCTCAGGGGGGCCGACTTGGTCATCGCGGTCAGTCGAAATCCCCTGGCAGGTTTGAAGGACGCCGGAACTCATACGACTCCACCGATGACGATAACTGTTACAACCCACGGTCGCGCGTTCGTGAGCGGAGACCCCCCGTTCCTCAATCAGCTTGACAAAAATGAGTTGATTAACGTCCTGAGACAGGCGTTGGTGAGCCCCGAGTATAGCGAGCAGTTGCGGAAGACCCTCAACCTCGAACGGTAAATGCAATCCCTGAGTGTTGTGATCCCGGCTCACAACGAGGGTTCGGGACTAATCCAAACGGTCCGTTCGATTCTGCAGAGTCGGAGGTCGAGCGGGGATGTCGAGCTGGTGGTCGCCGACGACCGGTCCGACGACGGCAGTATCGAGGCACTCAAGGCCGAGTTCCCCTCGCTCGATCTAACCGTGGTCCGCGCCCCGGAACGGCTCGGTGTGGCGCGGGCGCGGAATCTCGCGGCGCGCGCCGCCCAGGGCGACATCCTCTTCATTACCGACGGTCACGTACAATTCTGCGACGGGTGGGACACCCTCATCAGCCAGCGTGCGGACCCTTCGGCCGTACTGGCGGCAACGATCGTGGACCTCGAGTCAGGCTTCCGCGGCTACGGGTGCAGGTTGGTTGTCCCCTTCATGGGTACGTACTGGAACGCCTTTCCGCCCGACCGCGCCCGGCCGGTGCAGATTGCGTCTTCCGCCGGCACCGTGATCTACCGAGAAACCTACCAAGGGCTGGGTGGCTATGACGAGGGGATGCGGATCTACGGCGGTGCAGAGCCCGAGTTCAGCGTGCGAGCGTGGCTTTCCGGCCTCGAGATTCACAACCTTCCGTCACTGGAGGTTCGGCACCGGTTCAAGCCCCTGGAGCAGCGGAACCGTTTGAGCGCGTCGCGCCGAGTGTACATGGTTCACAACAACTTGCGGTTCGGCCTACTTTATCTCGAAGAGGAAATGGTTCTGAAGACCATTCGGCTGATGGCATGGGAGTTTCCATCTCACGCTGCCGAAGCTTTTCGGATGGTCGAGGAGAGCGACGTCTTCGACCGCCGCGCGCAGATCGAGCGGACACTGCCCCATTCGTTTTTCTGGTTTGTGGAGAGGTTTGGCTTGAAGGACCAGGCTGGCGAAGCCATCAGGTTTGGCTAAAGCCAGCGGTCCGGCGCTCTTGTTCTTGGCCGGACCGTTCATCGCAGACCCTTGAGGCCGCGACCGCACTCCTAGACTTGAACCACGACGAAGCGGAGTTCGTAGAACGAAGCTTCGTCCTAGAGGATTCTTT
>DATDGT010000049.1:0-3525 GCA_036521975.1 Bryobacteraceae bacterium | reverse complement strand
ATAGAACATGAGGCCATAGACAATGCGCACGACGTGGTTATTTTTGAGGATTTTGGAAACGGACAGACGAAACTCACCCTCATTGGAAATGAAACCATGGAGCACGCAAAAAACAGCGGGCAACTAGAGGGCTGGTATCAGATACTCGATAAATTTGCCGCAGTTGTTGCCGGGCTAGCGCAGGCGAAATAAGAAGTTGAAGTTTTGACGATCGTCATGCGCGAGATACAGCTAAGGCTGGCGGCGGGGGCTTAGTTAGAACGGGCTTCTCGTCGCTTGGCCGAATAGTCGCATTTCCGGCTAAGCGACCCTTGGCTCAACTGTCGCCTTCAGGCCAATGCGCTCAGCGATCAATGTTTACCGAACTCAACATTAGTCCTGTGAATAGGGAAGGAGAAGCATGTCATTTTTCCACGATTTGAGAACTGCGTTCCACTCGTTGATGCGTAGCAAAGGCCTCGCGGCCATTGTGATCCTCACGCTGGCTCTGGGCATCGGCGCCAACGCGGCGATCTTCACGCTGGTCCGGGGCGTGCTGCTGAAGCCGCTGGTCAACCGTGACGAGAACCGGCTGGTCTATATCCGCCAGAGTGCCCCCAGCGGCGGACAGGACAACACCACGTTTTCCGTGCCCGAAATCAAGGATATCGAAGGCAGCGTCCGCTCCCTGAGCGAGTTCGGGGATTTCTCGACGATGGACTTTACGATGGTCGGACTCGGCGAACCTCGCGTGGTTCACGGCGGCGTGGTCAGCGGCAACTACTTTGACGTAATGGGTCTGCGTCCGGTTCTCGGTCGTCTCGTCGGACCGCAAGACGCGGGCGCCGACGCCCCTGGCGTCATCGTGCTGACGTATCGTTTCTGGTCCACCGTTTACAAAAAAGACCCGAATGTGATCGGCAAGACTGTTCGGCTCAGCAGCCTTGGCGATCGTTCCGCTACGTTCATCGGCGTACTCGAACCTTCTGTGCCGTATCCCGCGGAGACCGAAATTATCGGCAACCTGGTCATTAGCCCGCATCATCTTTCCGCCACGATGGTCACCGGCCGCATCCATCGCATGACCGAACTCTTTGGCAAGCTGGCTCCCGGCGCCACTCTGGACCAGGCGCGCAACGAGCTGCGCACGGTATACGCCTCGATGGAGAAGGACCATCCCGATGCGTACCCCGATAACTTCGGCTACCGAATTGACGCCAGGATGCTCCGGGATGAGATTACTTCCGGCGCGCGCACCGTCTTGCTCGTGCTTCTCGCGGCTTCGGGACTGGTCTTCATCATCGCCTGCTCGAACGTGGCTAACCTGATTCTGGCGCGGACGGTTCGCCGCGAGGGCGAACTCGCGATCCGCGCCGCGATGGGCGCCAATACTTGGGCGCTGCGCCGCATGTTGTTAGCCGAAAGCCTTCTGCTTTGCTGCGCCGGCGCGGCCATCGGCGTAATCATCGCGCAGCCATTGGTCACCATCCTGGCTCGATACGCCTCGCGCTTCTCCGTTCGCGCGCTGGATTTGACGGTTGATTTCAGCATGCTCTGGGTGGGAGTGGCGCTGGCCATCGTCGCCGCGGTGATTCTGGCATTTGTGCCGCGCCTGCCGTCGGTGAACTCATCGAATGGCATGAACCTGTCGAGCGGCAGCGTCCGCATCACCAGCAGCACCGGTCGCCGCCAGCGCATCTTCGCCGTCACCCAAATCGCCGCGTCTTTCGTACTGCTCGCGGGCGCCAGCGTGTTGATCACTACGCTGGTCGCGTTGCAAAGGACCCAGACCGGCTTCGATACGCGCCGCGTCCTGGTCGTCGACGTTCCGGCGCCGTCCGATGGAAGAACGCCGCAGCAAGTCGTCCATTTTTACAAGGAATCGGTGCGTCAAATCGACGCGCTACCCGGAGTTACCGACACGGCTGTAGGCATGATCGCTCCTTGGCGTGATGCGGGTGGCGGCTTCGGCATCGGTTTGCAATTTTCTGGTGATGGTCACGTCCATGACAAAGACGATCCTCGCGCGCTGTGGCGCACGATTTCTCCCGGCTTTTTCATTTCGCTCGGCGTTCCGATCATTGCCGGGCGGGACTTCAACGCGCTCGATGACCAGAATGCGGAGCCGGTCGTCATCGTTAGCGCGACTTTAGCTCGGCAAATGTTTCCCGGTCAGGATCCGATCAATCGGCATGTGTATTGGACCGATCCCGTGCTCGAATTCGCTACCGGCACTGCCGCCGAAAAGGCGCGACTTACGTCGCCGCACCGAATTATTGGGGTCGCCGCCGACATGGACGACGAACACATCGTTCCGGTGCCCACCGCCACCATTTATGGCGCATTGGCAGACGGCGGAATGTTCGGCGGTCACGTCTTCATCCACACCACAGGAAATCCTTATTCGCTGGTGACGCCGGTCACGAAAATTATTCGGGATATGGCCGCCGATGAACCGGTGGAGAACGCCGCCACGCTGGAAGATATTCGCGCCAAGGTGCTGGCTCCAGACCGCTTGAATTCGCTGGTCTTTGGCGTGTTCGCGGCGGTCGCGTTACTGATTGCGATCGTTGGCGTCGCCGGAGTGCTGGCGTTTTCGGTCAGCGCTCGCACACGCGAATTCGGCATCCGCATGGCGCTTGGCTCGCAACCGCAAAATATTCTCAAAAGTGTGGTCAGCGAGGGCGTGCTGATGGCTGCTGCTGGCGTGGTGGCCGGCGCAGCGTTCGGGCTAGTCGTGGTGCGCGTGGCGGGGAGTTATTTCGGCGATCTAAAGATGCCGGGCGCGGGGCCGGTGATCGTTTCCGCATGCATGCTGTTAGCCGCCGCGGTCATCGCTTCGATGCTGCCGGCGGCACGCGCCGCCCGCGTCGACGCCATGCAGGCGCTGCGCTCGGAATAGTCGAGGGAGGATGTTTATGAAGTACATCTGTTTGGGTTATCTCGAGCCCGGCAAGTTCGAAAATATGTCGAAGAGCCAGCGCAACACCGTGCTGGACGAATGTTTCAGCTACAACGACGAACTGCGCAAGAACGGAAATTTGGTTGGCGAGGAGCCGCTGCAGCCCGCGAGCACGGCGGTGACCGTGAGTTGGAAAAACTGTGCTTCGCCACAATGTCATGCACGCCAAAAATAGCGCGATTCTTGCTAGGCACAGCGTGAACCCGGAGTCCGCACTCGACCGAGGAATGCTTTCGGGAGCGCGAAGGCTCTCTTAGGCGGGAACCTCCGCGCGTGTGCGGCGCACGTATACATTAGGTGCGCCGCCAATCTTCGAGGACGCTCGACACAGGTGCGCGAGAAAAGCATCCTGAACGCGCGTGGCAAACCTCCCCTTCAAAATGACGGCGCCAATGGTTCGCGGTGAAACGCGCTTGTGGTGATAAAAGGGGTCAACTCCCGGGTTGTCGGCTTAACCGGCCAATCTCTGCCCGTTTTCAGGGCGTCGCGAGCGTGCGCGCTTCGGTAACGATTTTGGTAAGCCGGTTGGAGAGCCGGTCGAGGCGGCGGCGAGAAGTACCGTTTGGCAGCGTCCGGCGAAACAT